>JAEXPS010000148.1 GCA_023438885.1 Actinomycetes bacterium | reverse complement strand
GTCAGCGGGCGACTACCCCTGCTGACCTCGGACGCTGCGAGGCGGCAGCCGGTGCTGCTCTGGACGGACTCCTTCAACGACACCCTGTCCCCGCAGGTGGCCGTCGCCGCCGTCACGGTGCTGCGCGCCGCGGGCTACGAGGTGCTGGTGCCGGACCATGCGGCCTGCTGCGGCCTCACCTGGATCACCACCGGCCAGCTCGACGGCGCCAAGCACCAGCTGCGTCACCTGCTCGAGGTACTCGGGCCGTTCGCCGTGAACGGCATCCCGATCGTCGGGCTGGAGCCGAGCTGCACGGCCGTGCTGCGCTCCGACCTGCTGGATCTGCTGCCCGACGACCCGCGGGCGACCGCCGTCGCCTCCGCCACCCACACGCTGGCGGAGCTGTTGACGGCACCGGCCCCGGTCGGCCCGGGCGAGCGGTGGACGCTGCCGGATCTCTCGGACGTCACCGCCGTGGTGCAGCCGCACTGCCATCACCACGCGGTGATGTCCTTCGCGGCAGACCGCGCGCTGCTGACCGAGGCGGGCGCGTCGTTCTCGACGCTGGCCGGCTGCTGCGGGCTCGCCGGCTCGTTCGGCATGGAGGCGGGCCATTACGAGGTCTCGGTCGCCGTCGCGGAGCACGCGCTGCTCCCGGCGCTGCGCGAAGCTGCTCCCGGCGACGTGTACCTCGCCGACGGGTACTCCTGCCGCACGCAGGCCGAGCAGCTCGCCGGGGTCTCGGGCGTGCATCTGGCCCAGCTCCTGGCCTCCCACCTGCCGCCCTCGCCGGACGCCCCTGCGTGAGCGCGGAACCCTTCGGCGAGCGCAGCGTCCATCGCCGAAGTAGTGGGTTGCGGACGACGAACCACACTGCCTCGGTGACGAGTGCTGCGCTCGGCGACGGGGGTGCTGCGCTCGGTGATGGGTGGTGCCTCGGTGACGGGTGCTGCGCTCGGCGAGGTGATGGGTGGCGCACGGCGAGGGGTGCCGCCGGTGGCGGAGGCGTGCTCGAAAGGGTGAAACAGACGTTCCGAAAGGTGGACACGCCGCGGCCGAAGCGTGACGCTGTCGGGCTCGTCGTGCCCGGTATGGGACCGTATGGGCGGCGCCGCTGGGCGTGAGCAGAGCGCGGGGGAGGGACTGCGGGGATGCCGATCTTCGAGCCCGACAGTGGGCGGCCCCGACTGGTCCAGCCGATGCAGCCCTTGGCGGGCACCTTCCTCGGCGAGGTGCGCACCCTGCTGGCGGAGCACCTGCCGGCCGTCGTCGGCGAGCCGCTGTTCCCGGTGCGCAACCGCGCCGCACTGCCGGACCGCCCCGACGTCCCGGAGATGCTCGCCCTCGACGTGACCGGGCGCCCGGTGGTCATCGAGGTCGCCCAGGTGGTCGACGACGCGTCGATCGTCGACGCGCTGCGCCACGCCGGTGCCGCGGCCCGGTTGACGACCGCGGACCTCGCCCGCGCCTACCACCCCGACCCCACGCGGTTCGAGGCGGACTACGCGGCCTTCCGGGAGCAGGTGCCGTTCGCGCGCCCCGCCGAGCTGCGGTACGGCACGCGGTTGGTGCTCCTGTGCTCCGAGGTCGCCAGCGAGTCGGTCGACGCGCTGGCCGCGGTACGCGGGCCGGGATGGCCTGTGAAGGTGCTCCAGGTGGGAGTGGTGCGTGGTCACGACGGGAGGCGGCTGCTCGACGTGTCGCCGCTGGCGGCGCACGAACCCGCCCGCCGACCCGTCGAACCCACGTCGCTGCGCCTCGTGCACACCGGTGAGAGCGCTGCCGCCCCTACGCCCGAGGTCAGTGAGCCGGCCGCCCCGCAGCCGTTCGCGGCGGGACCGGCGCAGTCACCGCTGATCCCCACCCAGCCGCCCCTCGCGCGGTCCGCCGCTGCCGCGGTCGCCGAGCCGGCACGCGCCGCCGCCTCGGCCGCTCTCCCGGCCGCCCCGCTCGCGACGATCCTCGCCGCCGCCGCACCGGCCTACGTCTCACCGCCGGAGGCTCAGCCGGCGGCGATCGTCGCGCCGCCGTCGATCGTCGCCCCGCCCGCGATCCTCAGCCCGCCGCCCGCGTTCGGGCCCTCTGACCTGCCCGCGTCCTCGCCGCGCTCGCCGCTCTCGCCGGCTGGGCAGCCGTACACCAGCCAGCCGTACACCAGCCAGCCGTACGCCAGGCCCGCCGTCGCCGGCGCGGCCCAGCGAGCGCTGCCGGAGCTGGTCGCTCTCGCGGCGGTGGTCCCGACGCCGGCAGCCCTGGTGTGGGAGCGGCCCCGTCGCGGACAGCGCTTCGAGGCCGCGCTGCGCGCCGACGGCCTCGTCGAGCTGAGCAGCGGCGAGGTGTTCGGGGACCCCGACCTGGCGGCAGCGCACGCCGCACGCGCCGAGGGCGCCGTGGACGGCTGGCGCGTGTGGCGGCTCGGCGAGGGTGGCCCGACCCTGGCCGAGACCGTCCGGCGGTAGCCCGCGGCGACGGGCGAGCGTCCGGCGCCTCAGCCCCAGCCGTACCCCGCGAGCCAGCGATCCAGCTCGGCGTAGAACCGTGCCCGCACCGGTGGTGCGGACAGGGCGACGTCGTGCAGGGCGCCCTCGAGCCGCACCAACGTCACCACCGGTCCGAGCTCCACGGCCCGGCGCGCGATGAGCTCGACGTCCAGCACCACGTCGGCCGCGCGCATCTCCTCCGACCAGCGGGGGCTGATCAGCGACCTCGTCGAGGCGACGACCAGGATCGGCGCGGTGATCGAGAGGCCCTTCGCCACGGCGGCGTGCCCCGCGGTGATCGCGCTCAGCCACCCGGCACGGACCGGGAACGAGGGCGTGGGCTTCCAGGTCTCGTCGTACTCCCACTCGCCACCGCCGGAGCGCAGCACGGTGCGCGCGGCGAACCCCGGGTCGATGTTCGGCAGCGCGGCCTTGGGCTGGAACGTGGCGATCTGCCGGATCGCCGGCGCGGACACGTGCCGCAGCACCGACGAGCCCTGGAGCTCCAGCCAGGGGCTGTTGAGCACCATCGCCGAGACCTCGCCGGGGTGGCGGTCGGCCCAGAGCGCCGTGATCAGCCCGCCGGCCGAGTGCGCCATGACGAGGATGCGCGCCGCCGCTCCGTGCGCCCGGCGGATCACGCCGATGGCGGCGTCGAGGTCCTCGTCGTACGTGGCCAGGTCGGCGACGTAGCCGGGGGTCTGGCCGCGGCGCAGGCTGCGCCCGTACTTGCGCAAGTCGAGCGCGTAGAAGGCGGCGCCCAGGCCGTGCCAGTACTCGGCGACCTCGGTCTGGAAGAAGTAGTCCGACCAGCCGTGCACGTAGAGCACCACACGTGCCGCCCGGAGTGGTTCGGCAGCGGGCGGCGCGTACCGCACGAGAGTCGCGACGACAGGCCCCTCGTCGTCGTCGGCCAGGTGTAGCGAGCGCGCCTCGTAGGGCTCGCCGAGGACGTCTGGCCGCCAGGCGCTCACGGCACCACGGCGATCTTGCCCATGTGGCCGCCGGTCGCCAGGCGCGCAAAGGCCTCGCGAGCGTCCTTCAGGGCGTACGACGAGTCCACCAGCGGCTCGACGCCGCGCTGCGCCACGTAGACGGCGAGCTGGTGGAGCTCGTCGCGGGTGCCCATCGTCGCGCCGGTGACGGTGACCTCGCGGAAGAAGACGTGGGTCACGCCCATCGGTGCCGGGTCTCCTGTGGTGGCCCCGACCACCACGACCGTGCCGCCGTCCCTGACGCTCCGCATCGAGTGCTGCCAGGTCGCCGCCCCAACCGACTCGAGCACCAGGTCGACGCGGGGGATGCGCGCACCGGTCTCCACGGCCGCCACGGCGCCGAGGGCGAGGGCGCGCTCGCGCTTCGCGGCGTCCCGGCTGGTGACCGTGACGTCGAGTCCTGCCGCCGCCCCGAGCAGCACCGCCGCGGTGGCGACCCCGCCGCCCGCGCCCTGCACCAGCACCCGCTGTCCGGGCTGAGCCTGGCCGGAGCGGAACAGCGCGCGGTAGGCGGTGAGATAGGCCGTGGGCAGGCAAGCCGCCTGCTCCCAGGTGAGGGCTTCTGGCTTGTCGACGAGGTTGGTGGCGGGGACCTGGACCAGCTCCGCGAGGGTGCCGGCGTACCGCTCCGAGAGGATGCTGCGCGGCTCGTCGGGCGCCACGGCCTGCCCCGCGGGGGCGTGCCGCCCCCCGACCACGGCGTGGACCAGCACCTCGCGGCCGTCCTCGGTGACACCGGCGGCATCGCAGCCCAGGATCATGGGCAAGCGGTCGGCCGGGAGGCCGACGCCGCGCAGGGACCAGAGGTCGTGGTGGTTGAGCGTGGCGGCCCTGACGTTGACGGCGACCCACCCGTCACGGCGCTCCGGGGCGGGGACGTCGCCGACCTCCAGCGCGGACAGCGGATCGTCCGGATCGGTCCGGGCGGCGTAGGCGGCCAGCATGGCGCCAACCTAGTGGTGGGGGCCGACGAAGGCCGCCTGCGCCTCGTCCCGGCAGCAACGAGCGGACGAGCAGGCAGCCGCAACGGCGTGACCGGGCCCGGGTTCCCGTTTCGGGTGTGGGGCTGTGGGATGTACCTGGGCTGTACGCCCGAAACGGATGCCCGTCAGCAGCCGGGGGCTGTGGGGTCGTCGGTGCACGTCTCGGCCACGAGGTGCGCTCGGCGCTCGCGGACCTCGACGGGGGTGGTGGAGGTGGTGGTGGCGGTGCCGGGTACGTCGTGCGCCGTGGGGTCGGCGTCGACGGCGTAGGTCGCCGACCAGGTGGTCGTCAGGCTGAGGGTGAACGTGCCCAGGTCGGTGTAGGTGTGGGTCAGGTCGGTGTCAGGCCACGGCCGGCCCGGGTCCCGGGTGGCCAGGGTGGTGCCGTCGCCGAAGTCCCACGCGTAACCCGTCGGAGTGGCGGTGATGCGCACCGGGATGCCGAGGATGGTGGTGGTGCGGGTCTGGGCGGCGGGGTCCGCGTAGACGACGGTCGCCTTGTTGACGAGCACCCAGCCACGGCCGGGCTGCACGGTCAGGGCGCTGGGGGTCAGCGGCAGGCGCCGGAACTCGGCCGCCACGAGCGCCGGGGTGAGGTCGGCGGCCGAGGCGCAGCGCGCCCCGCCGATCTGGGTCCATGGCCCGGGGAGGCCCTCCGGTTGCGGACGTTCCCACAGCGGCGGAAGCGTGGCCAGCTCTCCGCACTCCGGCAGCGCCACCACGGGGTCGCCGGGACACGGCTGAGGCCCGCCCGTGTGGTAGATGTCCGCCGCGCACTCCGGCGCCCTGATCCGCTGCATATGCGGTGCCGCTTCACTCCCGACTGGTGTGGATTCCTCGATGACGTTGAGGTCTGGCTGTCCCCAGATATCGATGTGGTCGTCAATGGCACCGGTTTCGATTGCCAAGGGCGACGGCGTCCCTGTCGACCCCGAGACGCCGAGTGCTACTCCTAGCACCAACGCCTGCAGGCACGGCCTGCCCATCACTGCTTGATCCCGTCGATGCTCAGCGCGTCAACGCCGCGAAGCATCCAACTGTCGCCGTGCCAGATCACGATGACCGCGAACTCGACGGACCGAGACGAGTTGGAGCTGATGCGAGTCCCATCAGCCGACCACAGCACATCAGCGGCTTGGTCGATGGTGAGCGTGACGTCGTAGGTCAGCGGGTTGACAGGAAGCGCTGCGGCGCCGAGCACGGTCGACGCGCCTGGATGGGTGACTTGTCCGGCCGACTTCTCTGCCGCGATCGCAGTCTCGACCGAGGTGCAGAACTGGCATTCGGGATGGCTCATGCTCGCCAGCGGCGCGGCGTTCTGTGTCGTGACCGAGTACGGGTAGAGCTCAGTGAGGAAATAGACAGCGGCGGCGATGGCGCCGGCTTCGTCGTCGCGGGCCATGTCGGGCGGCGGGGTGGGGGACGGCATCGGCGCGGGCAGCGATGGCGCCGGCGTCGCGGCGGACGTGGACGTCCGTGCAGGGGCGCTGGACGGGGGTGCAGGCGGAGTCGTCGTGCCCGGCGAGGCGCCGCCGGTGCAACCGGCGAGCAGTGCGCCCGCGAGCAGTGCCGCGAGCGCGGCTCGAGGAACAGACGACGGACGGGTGTGGCTCGTGGGCATGGGACGCGACCTCGTCGTGCGGCACGGGACCTGGCGCGTCGCACTGTGGCACAGGGCGGGGGGCGGCCGTGGCGGGTTTGCACAGGTCCCACCCCACCGGCCTACGGGCAATGCGGATCAACCGGACAGGAAGGGACTCAGTACCGCGGCGGAAGGCCGGCCAGCCCGAAAGACTGGGGCCGTGATCCAGTCGACGTGGGTGCGGACGGCGGAGCTCGACGCCTTCGGCCCCTGGATCCTCCCGGTCACCACGCAGGACGAGGTCCCGCCGCTGTTCCGGCCGGCCGTGGACCTGGCCGGGGCGCGGCTGGCTCTGAAGGTGCCGAGGCCCCTGGAACGCCGGACGGTCCGGGCCGGCATGGACCTCTACGACAGCCTGGTGCTGCTTCGCGACGAGGGCCTGGAGGTGCTGGTGCGCACGCCGCACCGGCCTCGCGGGTTCGAGCGCCGCTGGCTGGGCGGCTCCGACGTGATCGCCGTCGAGGACAGCACCGCGATGCTCGACGGCCTGCTGCGGCTGCACGTGCTGGGCGGCGAGCCGCTCGAGGTTCCCTACAACGGCTCGTCGTCGGCCGTGGTGGCGAACCTCGTCGGCGAGATCCGCTCCTTCTGGCGGCCCGGTCCGACGTTGGCGGAGCCGGTCGGTGAGCGCCTCTCACCGGACGTGCTGGGGGCCGCGGACATCGGGCTGGTCAACCACCTGCGGGACCTTCAGTCTCGCGATCCGCAGCTTCGGCCGGTTCTGCTGCGCCCGCGTCACCGGGCGGTGCGCCGTGGCGGGCGGCGTGTCCTCGACCGGGCGTGGCCGGTTGCGCTCCAGGCGGCGATCGTCTGCGCCACGGCCTCGGAGCTGGTCGTGGTGCACCGGCGGTCCTGGTTGGCGCGCGGCTTCGAGTCGGCGCTCTCGCTGGCGACGACGGTGGTGCCGCTGGAGCGGGGTGTCTCGGCGCAGGTCGTCGACCACCCGGCGTTGCCGGGCCTGCGACTGGTGCGGCTGCTCCCGACCGACATCACGCTGATGGCGGCGGCGGGCGACGGCCTGGTCGACGAGGTCACGCGCCTGCTCGGCCCGAACCACGCCTGACCGGAGCTCAGGCCTCGGGATCGCCGTCCGCAAGGAACTCGGCGACCAGAGCACCCACCTGGTCCTCCTCGATGAGGAAGCCGTCGTGCCCGTAGGGCGAATGCACGTACCGCACCGGCCCGGCGCCGGGGATGCCTCGCGCGATCCGCTCCGACTGTGACGGCAGGAAAAGCCGGTCGGAGTCCACCGCGACCACGAGCGTGCGGGCGGTGACGGCGCTCAGCGCCGCCTCGACGCCGCCGCGGTCGCGCCCCAGGTCGTGCGTGATCATCGCGCGCGTCAGCGCGACGTACGTGTTGGCGTCGAACCGCCGCGCCAGCTTGTCGCCGTGGTGGTCCAGGTACGACTGCACGGCGAACCGGCCGCCGTCCAGCGGCGACTCGTTGCTCTGGGGGATGCGCCCGAAGCGCTCGTCGAGCTCGAGCGCCGATCGGTACGTCTGGTGCGCGATCTGCCGCGCGATCCCGAGGCCGACGTGCGGGCCGAACCCGTCGGGCTCGTCGTAGTAGTCGCCGCCGTGGAAGCCCGGATCGGCGGCGATCGCGCCGAGCTGCGTGTGGAACGAGGCGATCTGGTCTCCGCTGGTCTGCGCGCAGGTCGCGATGGCCGCGAGCGCCGCGACCCGCTCGGGCTGCGACGCCGCCCACTCCAGCGCCCGGTGCCCGCCCATGGATCCGCCGACGACGAGCGCCCACCCGTCGATGGCGAGGTGGTCCGTCAGCGCCACCTCGGCATCGACCTGGTCGCGCACCGTGACCAGCGGGAAGCGGGAGCCCCACGGCTTGCCGTCGGGCGCGGTCGACGACGGCCCGGTCGAGCCCTGGCACCCACCCAGCGCGTTGGGGGCGACGACGAACCAGCGGTCCGTGTCGATCGGCGCTCCGGGCCCGACGAGAGACGACCACCACCCCGGCGTCGGGTGGCCCTCCTGCGCCGGGCCGGTGACGTGCGAGTCGCCGGTCAGTGCGTGCAGCACCAGCACGGCGTTCGAGCCGTCCGGCGCCAGGGTGCCCCACGTCTCGTAGGCGAGGCGGACGGCGGGCAGCCGCCCACCGGCCTCGAGCTCGAGCGGCCCCAGGTCAGCGAACCGGCGGCGGCCCACCGGGTCCCCTTCCCGCCAGGCGGACGACGAGGGCACCGGCGGCCGTCGCGAGAGCGGCAGCCGCGACAGCGGGGTCGAGGCACGGCGCGCCGCCCCGTCCCCGGGCGCCCGGGGGTGCGGGGACGGGTGCGGCGCGCCGGTGCTCACGTGGTCACGCCCCCTTGGCGGCGCGGAAGCCCGCGTCCAGGTCGGCGAGGATGTCGTCGATGTGCTCGATGCCGACCGCGAGGCGCACCAGCCCCGGCGTGACGCCGGACAGCGCCTGCTCCTCGGGAGTCAGCTGCGAGTGGGTCGTCGACGCCGGGTGGATCACGAGCGAGCGGACGTCGCCGATGTTCGCCACGTTGGAGTGCAGCTCGAGCGCGGAGACGAAGGCCTGGCCCGCCTCGCTGCCGCCCGGCAGCTCGAAGGCCAGCACGGCGCCGGCGCCGCGCGGCGCGTACTTCAGCTGGTTGGCGTGCCACGGGCTGGACTCCAAGCCCGCGTAGTGCACGGTCGTCACGTCGTCGCGGGCGGCGAGCCACTCGGCGACCTTCTGCGCGTTGGCGACGTGGCGCTCCAGCCGCAGCGACAGCGTCTCGATGCCCTGCTCGATCAGCCACGCGTTGAACGGCGAGATGGCCGCCCCGAGGTCGCGCAGCAGCTGGATGCGCGCCTTGAGGATGTAGGAGAGGTTCGCACCGAACGCGGACCCGACGCCGAGCGCCTGCGCGATGACCAGGCCGTGGTACGAGGGGTCGGGCTCGTTGAAGCCGGGGAAGCGGTCCGGGTACTGCGCGTAGTCGAAGGAGCCGCCGTCGACGATCACGCCGCCGATCGCCGAGCCGTGCCCGCCGAGGTACTTCGTCGCCGAGTGCACCACGACGTCCGCACCCCACTGCAGCGGGTTGATGAGGTACGGCGTCGCCACGGTGTTGTCGACGATGAGCGGCACGCCGTACTCGTGCGCGATGCCGGCGACCGTCTCGATGTCGAGCACGTCCGACTTGGGGTTCGGGATCGTCTCGCCGAAGAAGGCCTTGGTGTTGGGGCGGATCGCCGCGCGCCACTCGTCAGGGTTGTGCGGGTCGTTGACGAACGTCGTCTCGATGCCCAGCTTGGCGAACGTGTAGTGGAACAGGTTGTACGTGCCGCCGTAGAGCGAGGCCGACGAGACGATGTGGTCGCCCGCCTCCGCGACGTTGAGGATCGCCAGCGTCGCGGCCGCCTGGCCGGAGGCGACCAGCAGCGCGCCGACGCCGCCCTCGAGGGAGGCGATGCGGTTCTCGACGACCTCCTGCGTGGGGTTGCCGATGCGCGTGTAGATGGGGCCCAGGTCCGCCAGCGCGAACCGGTCCGCCGCCTGCTGCGCAGAGGCGAACACGTAGCTCGTCGTCTGGTAGATCGGCAGCGCGCGTGCGCCGGTGGCGGGGTCAGGGGTCTGCCCGGCGTGGATCTGCCGGGTCTCGAAGTTCCAGCTCTCGTTGCTCATCGTGTGTGCTCGTCTCGTCTCGTCGGTCCTGGCGGGGGAAGGTCCCGCGCGGACCAGGCGTGCAGCCGACGACCGACCCGCGGGGGTGGGGTGTGGCGCACGTGCGAGCCTTGGGCTCGGTGCCGGCGGGGCGCCTCAGCGGGCGACCGGCGGCGGGCACAGCCGAACGTGCGCGGTCAGCGGCACATTCGGCAGGTGAACATGGCCCCGAGGCTACGGGGCAACCGGCGCGGACGCCATCATTCGACATAGGTGTCTCACGATCCGGGACATGATGCCGGAGCCGGGGCTCGCCGGACCGCGCTCGACGAGGCCGCGGGCTGCCCTGGTCGTCGGCAGGCCGTGGTGCGCCGTCACCCAGTTCACCCGGGTGGACCTGGGCGGTGGTCGGGACACATCGGACATTTCGCGCCGATACTGCCGGGATCGGATCGGCAAGGCTGCGCGGCGAGACCGCGCCGTCGCTTCGCGGGCCCCGCTCCCGCCGAGCGGAGGGCGCGTCCCGGGGACGAAGGTGAGCGATGCGTTGGGGGCAGGGCGCGCACGACGAGCGGACACGCCTGCGGCGTGGTCGCCGCGGCCTGGCGGTCGCCCTCGTCGTCGGCGTGCTGCTCGTGACGGAGCCGCTCGCGGCGATGGCCGAGCCGGACCCGCCCCCCGTCGAGAGTCCGGCGCCCGAGGCGACGACGCCGGCCGCGACGCCCACGCCCACCCCGACCCAGATCCCGGACCCGTCGGCCACCGCTGCCCCGCAGCCCGTGGTGCCCACCGCGCCCGTCGCGCCCCCGGCGGCCCCGGGCTCCACTGCCACCGGGGGGCCGTCGCTGCCCGGCACCGCCGCCGCGAGTGCGGCGCAACGCGCGCTCAACGTGGCGCAGATGTCGGTCATCGAGATCGAGGTGCGTCTCGCCGAGCTGACGGCGGTGACCGACGAGGCCAACGCCGCCGTGCAGAGGGCCGGCGAGGCCTACTCGCAGGCGCAGTACGACGCGGAGCAGGCGCGCGGCCGGGCCGAGTTCACGCAGGAGCGCTCACAGGCCGCCGCGCTGGACGCCGAGGACTCGCGGCGCGAGCTCATGGTGCTCGCCCGCCAGATGTCGCGCTCCGGCGGCTCGATGGAGACGCTCGAGGCGGTGCTCTCGGCTGACGGCTTCTCCGACATCGCCTCGCGCACCGCGGTCCTCTCGCACCTGACGGGCCGGGCCGGCGAGAAGGCGGAGGCGTACCGTGCGGCGCTGCTGGTGGCGCAGGCCCTGCACCGGCGCGCCGCGACCTCGGCGGCCGCTGCCGACGCGGCGCAGCGG
>JAEXPS010000071.1 GCA_023438885.1 Actinomycetes bacterium | reverse complement strand
CCTGTGGACGCCCTCCTGGTCCACAGGGCCGCCGGTCGGCTCACTCCTCGGCCAGCGCCGCGACCGGGGGAGTGCGGGCCGCGGAACGGGCGGGGACCACCGAGGCCAGGAGTCCGGCGACCAGGGCCACGGCGACGACCATCGCGATCTCGCGCCACGGCACTGCGAGCGTGACGTCGCCCATCGCCTGGAGCACCGTGGTGGCGCCGGCCCAGCCGTAGACGACCCCGAGGATCGAGCCGAGGACGGCACCGACACCGGCGATGATCATCCCCTCGACCGCCAGGGTGGCCCGAAGCCGCCGCCGGGACAGGCCGATCGCCCGCAGCGTCGCCGACTCGCGCCGGCGTTCGAGCACCGACAGCGACAGGGTGTTCGCCACGCCGAGCAGGGCGATGACCACCGCGACGCCCAGCAGGCCGATCACCACGGCGAGCAGCACGTTGATCACCTGGTCGAACTGCGCCCGCTGTGCCGCCGGGCTCTCGACGTACAGCGACGCGTCGGCGAGGGCGTCCCGCACGTCCTGGAGCACCTCGGCGGCGTTCGCGTCCTCGTCGAGCGAGACGAACAGGGTGTCGGCCACCGCGAGCGGTGCGATCTGGTCCATCGTCGCCGGCGTCACCAGACCCGAGTAGGCGATACCGGCGACGCGCTGCGCCGGCAGGTGCGCCACGGTTCCGGTGGGCTCGCCCGACGAGTCGAGTGCCTCCAGCTCGACCGTCCCGGACTGGAACGGCGACCCGATCAGCACCGTGCCGTCGGCCAGCGGGCCGGACAGGGCCTCGTTGCGGAGCACCGTGGCCGCGTCCGCGGGGTCGATCGCCCACACCGTCACGATCTCCGAGGCGCGCTCCGGGCTGCTGACGTCGACCTGCGCCGTCCGCACCTCGGCGAGCGCGGCGACCCCCTGCACCGCCGCGACCTTGCTGACCACGTCGTCCGTCAGAGCGTCCGCCGGACTGCTCGTGGGCGTCAGCGTCATGTCGACGGGGAACTGCTCGTCGAGCGTCTGGTCGAGCGTGGCGCGGGCGCTCGCGGCGCCCGTGGACATCAGCACCACGAGGGTGACCCCGATGAGCAGCGCCGTGCTGGTCGCCGCCGTGCGGCGCGGGTTGCGGACCGTGTTCGCGGACGCCAGCCGGGCCACCGGGCCGAGGCCCCGCAACGCCCGCTGAGCCAGCCGCACGATCGGCGGCACCCAGAAGACGGCGCCCAGCAGCACGCCGACGAAGGACAGGGTGCCACCGAGCAGACCGACGGCCAGCCCGGTCATCGCGTCGTCGATCGTCGCGGTCGCCATCCCCAGGAGCAGGGCGCCGAGGGCGGTCAGGGCGATCGCGAACCCGAGTCGCGTGGCACCGGCGACCCGATGCACCGTCGGCGCGTCGAGCGGGCGCAGCGCCTCGATCGCCGTCACCTGCGTGGCGGCACGCGCCGGCACCAGCGACGCGAGCAGCGTCACCGCGGTGCCCACCAGGAGCGGGACGAGGAGCACCTGCCAGGTCAGGGCGACCGTGGCGGGCAGCGGAGCTTCGATGGCCGTGCGCCGCAGCACCGTGAGCATGCCCTGCGCGAGCGCGATGCCCGCGGCGATGCCCGCGGCCGACGACGCCAGGCCGAGGATCGTCGCCTCGGTGACCACGCTGGCGCGCAGCTGGCCACGCCGCGCTCCGACCGCCCGCAGCAGGGCGAGCGTGCGGGTGCGCTGGGCGACGAGCACCTGGAACGTGTTCGAGATGACCAGCGCCGCCACGACGAGCGCGATGGCCGCGAAGCCCAGCACCACGGCGACCAGGCCCTCGTCGCCGCCGCCGAGCTCCGCGAGCTGACGTTCGGCCGCGACGTCACGAGTGATGACGTCGACGCCGGGCAGGATCTCCGCGACCTGTGCCCGCAGCGCCTCGTCGTCGGCGCCGTCGGCGCCCACCACCACCGCCTGCGCGGACGTCGCGTCGGCGATCCACTCCACCCGGTTCCAGCGCCCGCCGTCCTCGAGGGTGGCGAGCCCGGCGCCGCCGACCTCGGTCCACGCGCCCCTGGGGTCGGAGCTGACGCCGACGAGCGTGAGCGGTTGCGTGACGTCTTCCCACCCCTGGTCGACCTCGGTCTGGTACACCGCGTCCAGGCCGTCGCCCACGGCGATGCCGAGGTCCTCGGCGGTGGCCGCCGGTAGGGCGACCTCTCCGGCCGCAGCCGGCGCCCGTCCCTCCGTGATCCGCAGGGGCGTCAGACGCTCGTCGGTGACGACGGGCAGCATCAGCTGCCAGCGGCTCGCCTGGTCGGTGCGCAGCTCGATGCCGAAGTCGACGAACAGGTCCGCCGCCTCGACGCCCGGAAGGGCGCGCACCGCGTCGAGCTCGTCGGGGGACAGCGCGCCGTTCACCACGACGTCCGCCTGCGCGTACCGGGCGGTCACCGCGTCCCGGCCCGTGCGGTCCATGACGTCGCCGGCCAGCAGCGTCGCGGCGATGAAGGCGGTGCCGATGGCGATCGCCAACCCGGCAGCGACGAGCCGCGGGATCGACCGGCGCATCTGCGCCAGCGTGAGCCGGAACATCAGACCCCCTCGAGCTGGCGCAGCGCGTCGAGGCCGGCCAGCACGGACTCGGGGGTGGGGTCCTCGATCTCACCGGCGATGCGGCCGTCGGCGAGCAGCACGACGCGGTCCGCGTAGGCCGCGGCGGCGGGGTCGTGGGTGACCATGATCACCGTCTGGTCCAGCTCACGGACGCTGCGGCGCAGGAACGAGAGCACCTGCGCGCCCGCGCGCGAGTCGAGGTTGCCGGTGGGCTCGTCGGCGAAGACGACGTCCGGCTTGGTGACCAGCGCGCGGGCGATGGCCACCCGCTGCTGCTGACCGCCGGAGAGCTCGCCGGGGCGGTGCGTCAGCCGGTCAGCCAGCCCGAGGGTGTGCACCAGCGTGTCCATCCAGGCCGGGTCGGGGCGGGCGCCGGCCAGGTCGAGCGGCAGCAGCACGTTCTGCTCGGCGGTGAACATCGGCAGCAGGTTGAAGCTCTGGAACACGAAGCCGATGCGGTCGCGGCGCAGGCCGGTCAGCTCGTCGTCCCCCATGCCGGTCAGCACCGTCTGGCCGAGCCGCACCGTGCCGGAGGTGGCCGAGTCCAGGCCCGCCAGCACGTGCATCAGCGTCGACTTGCCGGAGCCGGAGGGCCCCATGATCGCGGTGAAGGCTCCTGCCGCGAAGTCGACGTCGACGCCGTCCAGCGCCCGTACCTCGGCGGCACCGCGGCCGTAGATCTTGGTCAGGTCACGCGCGCTCGAGGCGATGTCCCGTGTAGTCACTTCCGACTCCTCCTGGTGGGTTCGCCTCACGCTAGGGCGCGGCGCCACCCGGGTTCGTCGGTCCCGGGTCTCTCGTCCGGCGAGCCGGCATCAGACCCAGGTCGCACGCGGCCTAGGAGCCGGGGCGCACCAGGCCGGCCTCGTAGGCGGCGACCACCGCCTGCACGCGGTCGCGGACGCCGAGCTTGGCCAGGATGCGCCCCACGTGCGTCTTGACCGTCGCCTCGGCGACGTAGAGGTCGGAGCCGATCTCCGTGTTGGATCGGCCGCGCGCCATGAGCACCAGCACCTCGCGCTCGCGGTCGGTCAGCTCGGCGATGGCGCGGCGCGTCGGGTCGCCGTCCCCGGCCTCGGGCGCGGGCAGCACGGTGACCAGGTGCTCCAGCAGCCGGCGGGTCGACGAGGGTGCGATCACCGCGTCGCCGTGGTGCACCGTGCGGATGGCGGCGAGCATCTCCTCGGGCGGTGCGTCCTTGAGCAGGAAGCCGGAGGCCCCGGCGCGGATCGCCTCGAGCACGTACTCGTCCAGGTCGAACGTGGTCAGCACGACGACCTTCGGCGCACCCTCACGCGCGGTGATCTGCGCCGTGGCGGTCAGGCCGTCCATGGTGGGCATCCGCACGTCCATCAGCACCACGTCGACGGGCGGGGTGGGGCGGGCCAGCGCCCGCACGGCCTGGGCGCCGTCCCCCGCCTCGAGGACCACCGCCAGGTCGTCCTGCGAGTCGATCACCATGCGGAAGCCCGCGCGGACCAGCTGCTGGTCGTCCACCAGTGCGACGTTGATCATTCCTGCGCCCTCCGGGTCACGGCGTTCGGTTCGGGGTGGGGATCTCGGCGCGCACACGGAAGCCGCCACCGGGCCGCGGCCCCGCGGCCAGGGTGCCGCCGAACATGGTGGTGCGCTCGCGCATGCCGACCAACCCGTGCCCTCGGCCGTCCGAGTCCGCCGAGGCCCCGCGGCCGTCGTCGGCCACCTCGAGCACCACGGAGCCGGGGTTCCAGGCCAGGAGCACGGTGACGTGCGGCGCCGGGCCGGCGTGCTTGAGGACGTTGGTCAGCGACTCCTGCGCGATCCGGTAGACGGTCAGGCCCGCCCCCGGCGGGAGGTTGCGCGGCGTCCCGAGGCGTGCGAACGAGATGTTCATGCCCGTGTCGCGCAGCTGCGCGACGAGGTTCTCCACGTCCCCCTCCGCCGGCTGCGGGGTGACGGCGGGGATCGAGCGCGTGCCGGGCGCGGGCAGCACGCCCGGAGGGTCGTCGTGCCCGGCGCCGTCCTCGGTGCGCAGCACCCCGAGCAGCCGGCGCATGTCCGTCAGGGCAGCCCGGCCGATGTCGCCGATGGTCGCCAGCGCGCGCGTCGCGGCCTGCGGGTCCGACGCGGCCGCGTACCGGCCGCCGTCCGCCTGCGCGATCACCACGGAGAGGGAGTGGGCGACGATGTCGTGCATCTCGCGGGCGATGCGCGCGCGCTCGGCGGCCGTCGCGAGCTGGGACTGCTGGTCGCGGTCGATCTCGGCCTGGCGGGCGCGGTCGACCAGCGCCTCGATCCGCAGCAGCCGGCTGCGACGCACCAGCGCCAGCGCCCAGACGACGAGGAAGGTCAGCAGGGCGAACACCGTGTAGGCGGTGGACGCGAAGGCGTCGATGCCGTCGCGGCGGGCGATGAGCACGCCCAGCAGCACCGACCCGGCCACGGCGCCCCAGATGGCCGTGCGGCGCGCCCAGCGCGGGCCGTGCACCGTGACCGAGTACAGGGAGACGAGCACCAGGAGGTCGGCGGGCAGCAGCAGTGCCGGGCCCAGCAGCATCTGCAGGAGGACCGCGCCGTACACCAGGGCGGCCGAGATCGCCGGGCTCACCCGGCGCCAGGCGAGCGGCACGGTGATCGCCAGGGTCGTCGCCACGGCGAGCTCCTGGGAGGCGGGGTAGGCCCACGAGACGTCCAGGAAGGGCCCGGTGCCGATGGCGCCGGTGCCACCGGAGGCCGCGGTCGGGAGCAGCACCAGCAGCGTCAGTCCGGTGAGCGCGGAGTCGACCGCGAACTTGTGCTGGTCCTCCCAGGCCAGCAGGCGCTCCCACATGCTCACAGCCCGAGCGTATTGGGGGCGCGGCGCTCCGGGATGGTCCGGCGGGCGGAGCCCGCCGGCGCCGCCGTCCACCTGCGGTCGCAGCGCCGCGGCCTGCGTGCCGGTAGCGGAGATCACTACCCCGTGACCTAGCATGGGGCAATGACGCAGGTGCTGCTGGCCGAAGACGATCCAGCGATTGCCGAACCTTTGGCCCGGGCGCTCGGGCGTGAAGGTTACGACGTGCACGTGCATGGTACGGGTCAAGGGGCCATCGACGGAGCGCCCGACGCCGACCTGATCGTGCTCGACCTCGGCCTGCCTGACATGGACGGCCTGGACGTGGCCCGCTCGATCCGTTCGTCGGGCCTGACCACCCCGGTCCTGGTGCTCACGGCCCGCGCGGACGAGGTCGACCTCGTCGTCGGCCTCGACGCGGGCGCGGACGACTACGTCACCAAGCCCTTCCGGCTGGCGGAGCTGCTCGCGCGCGTGCGCGCCCTGCTGCGCCGCAGCGGCACCGACCCCGTCGAGGAGGAGGAGCTGCACGCGCAGGACGTGCGGGTGGACGCCGCCGCCCGCCGCGCCTTCCAGGGCGATCGAGAGCTGCACCTGACCGCCAAGGAGTTCGACCTGTTGCGCGTGCTCGTCGCCGCCGGCGGGGCCGTGGTGGGCCGCGAGCAGCTGATGCGCGAGGTCTGGGGCTCCGACCCGACGGGGTCGACGAAGACGCTCGACATGCACGTGTCCTGGCTGCGCCGCAAGCTCGGCGACGACGCCAACGCCCCGCGCTACATCACGACGGTCCGCGGGATGGGTTTCCGCTTCGAGACCGGCGCGGGCGACCGGGCCTGACACGTGCGTCGCCGCGTCCTGCTGGCGACGATCGCGGCGGTCACCGTCGCGGTGGTGCTGCTCGGCTTCCCCCTCGCGTTCCTCGGCGCCCGGCTGGTGCGCGACAGCGACATGCGCGGCCTCGAGGACCGTGCCGCCGGCGTGGTGCGCACCGTCGACTTCCGCGAGTCGCTGCCGGCCGACCTCACCGACGCGATGCTCGAGCCCTACGTGGGCCGCAACGGTCAGATCGAAGCGTCGGTGCTGGTGAGGACCCTCGACGACCAGGTGTACCGCGCCGGCCCCGACCTGACGGGCCGGCTGGTCTCCGTCCAGGACACGACGAGCAGCGGGGCCACCGTGCTGCTGTACGTCTCGTGGTGGGACCTCTTCTGGCGCTCGGCGAGGGTGATCGCCCTGGTGATCGGCGCGGCCCTCGTCGCGTTCGCCGCGGGCATCGGCATGGCGGTGCTCCAGGCGAACCGGATCTCCCGGCCGCTGGTGTACCTCGCCGCCTCCGCGGAGCAGCTCGGCACCGGCCAGGTGCGGCCCTCGCTGGAGGAGTCCGGCATCGAGGAGATCGACCTCGTCGCCGCCGAGCTGTCCCGATCCGCCGACCGCCTCGCCGGGCGGCTGGCCGCCGAGCGGCAGTTCGCCTCGGATGCCTCCCACCAGCTGCGCACACCGCTGACCGCCTTGACGATGCGGCTGGAGGAGATCTCGCTCGTCGCGTCCGAGGAGGAGGTTCGCGAGGAGGCGCGGGTCTCGCTCGAGCAGGTGGAGCGGCTGGTGCGCGTGGTCGACGACCTGCTGGCCACCTCGCGGCGCGCGCAGGGGGGCACCACCGAGGCGGTGCAGCTCGCCGAGGTGGTGCGCCAGCAGGAGGAGGAGTGGGCGCCGACCTTCGAGCGCGCCGGGCGCCGGCTGGTCCTCGACGTGGACGCCTCCACGCAGGTGCTGGCGACCCCGGGGGCGCTCGCCCAGGTGCTGGCCACGCTCATCGAGAACTCGCTCAAGCACGGCGCCGGCACCACCAGCGTGCGCTCGCGGGCAGGCGGCCCGTCCGGCGGCGTCGTGGTGGAGGTCTCCGACGAGGGCGTCGGCGTGCCCGACGAGCTCGCGCCGCGGATCTTCGAACGCGGTGCGACGTCCGGCAAGGGGACCGGCCTCGGCCTGGCGCTGGCGCGGGACCTGGCGTCGGCCGACGGCGGGCGCCTCGAGCTCGCGCAGCGCCGGCCCGCCGTGTTCGCCCTGTTCCTGGCAGGGGTCCCCGCCGGCCTGCGGCGCGAGGTGGTGCTGCCGCGCGGCGCGGCGGTGCGCACCCGTCCCGAGCGCCGCCACTGACGGCGGGTCGTCAGGAGACCGGCTGGCTCGCGGGCTTGACGGCGGGCGCGGCCTCGGTGTCCGGCGTGCCGGTGAACACCCAGAGCTTGTACCCGACGTACCGGAACACCGTCGCGATCGCGATGCCGACCACCGTGGCGACGTTGTCCTCGAGCGGTCCGGCCTGGTGCAGCGCGTACCGGGAGAGCGCCAGCGTGGCGACGGGCAGCAGCGCGCCGACCGCGTTGATCACGCCGTACAGCACCAGCTCCCGCACGTGGCGGTCGGTGCGGTGGGCCGAGAAGGTCCA
The DNA here is from genome assembly GCA_023438885.1 of Actinomycetes bacterium. GTDB lineage: Bacteria > Actinomycetota > Actinomycetes > Actinomycetales > Cellulomonadaceae > Cellulomonas. The sequence continues at coordinate 5,223 of JAEXPS010000071.1, read as the reverse complement.
CAGCCGGTTGCCCACCCAGGAGACGAGCGTGGCGGCCACCACGGAGATGACCTTCGACGTCAGCGGCTTGTGCCCGAGCACGTGGCCGGGGCCGTACATCAGCAGGTTGAACAGGCCGAGGTCGACGACGAAGGCGACCCCTCCCACGACGAGGAACCGGGCCACCTCGCGCAGGCGTTCGCGCAGGTCGTCGAGACTCGGCCGGCTACGCCTGGTCTCGACGGGCTCGGCGACGAGTGTCGGTGCTGCCAAAGGCTCGTCGTCCACGCTCACCCGGCGAGGATAGCCCTCACCCCTGTCGCCCTTCCCGGCGAGGCCGCGTGCACGACCCCGGCCGCGAGACGGGACGGCGGCCCGGCGCGGGCCCGGCGACAATGGGGACACATCGACCTAGGGAGGGCGTCATGGCAGATCAGCCGCTCGTCGGGATTCTCATGGGTTCGGACTCGGACTGGCCGGTGATGCAGGCGGCCGCCGACGCGCTCGCCGAGTTCGACGTGCCCGTCGAGGTGGACGTGATCTCGGCCCACCGGCAGCCCGACAAGACGCTGGCGTACGCGAGCACCGCGGTCGGGCGCGGCCTGCGGCTCATCATCGCCGGCGCCGGGGGAGCGGCCCACCTCCCAGGGGTGCTCGCGGCCCTGACGACGCTGCCCGTGGTGGGCGTGCCGATCCCGCTCGCGCACCTCGACGGCCTCGACTCCCTGCTGTCGATCGTCCAGATGCCGGCCGGTGTGCCGGTGGCGACCGTCGGGGTCGGGGCGGCGCGCAACGCCGGCCTGCTCGCCGTCCGCATCCTCGCCTCGGGGACCGACGAGACCGCGCGCCGGCTCGCGGCGGACCTCGTCAAGTTCCAGGCCGACCTGCACGCCCAGGCGGACCTCAAGGGCGAGCGGCTGCGCGCCCGGGTGTCGGGCGGGACGCAGACCGGGTTCTCCGCGTAGGGAGTCGATGCCGGGATCGTCGGCCCGGCACTGCGCGCCTGACGGGGGCGCCGTCAGCTCGTCGGCCAGCCGCCGACGGGACCCGGCGGCAGCTCGCCATCGCGGATCGAGGCCCAGAAGCCCGGGGACGCCGCGGGGTCCAGCAGCACCGTCGAGCCGATGTCGCCCGGCCGGTAGTCGAGGTTGGCGATCGGCGGCGTCCCCGTGACGCCGCCCGCGCCGTTCGCCGCGCGGAACGCCAGGGCCAGCTTCGCGAGGTCGACGATGTTCGCGTCCTCGTCGACCGTCAAGGCGCCGGTCCCGGCCCGGATCAGCGACACCTGGCGGCTCGGGTGCCAGACGAGCGACGTCGGGTTCACCGTGCCCATGACCGCCTGGATCAGCTGCCGCTGACGGGCCGCCCGGCCGATGTCGCCCTCCGGGTCGGCCTTGCGCATCCGGACGAAGGGCAGGGCCGCCGCGCCGTCGACGACGTGGCAGCCCGCCGTCCAGACCATCTGGGACTCGGGGTCGTTGACGTCGCGGTCGTAGCAGAGCTCCACCCCGCCGACGGCGTCGACGACGCGGGCCACGCCGCCGAGACCGATCTCGGCATACGTGTCGACGGTGAGCCCGGTGAGCTGCTCGACCGTGTGCACCAGGAGCGGCGCGCCGCCATAGGCATAGGCCGCGTTGAGCTTCGCCGGGCCGTGGCCGTCGATCTCGACGTACGTGTCCCGCGGGAGCGAGATCAACGCGGTGGGGCCGCTGGCCGGCTTGTGCAGCAGGAGGATCGTGTCGGTGCGCACCCCCTCAGCACCGTCCTCCGGGATGCCGCCGCCGCCCCGTGCGTCTGAGCCCACCAGCAGGTACGTGGTTCCGGGGGTCGCCGGGGCGCCCGAGAGGGCGTCGGTGTGCTGGATCAGGCCGTTGGCCCAGATCGCCAGGCCCACCGGCCACGCCAGGGCCAGGACCAGGAGGACCACGAGCGCGACGACGACCGCCCGTACCCGGTGCCTGCGGCGTGGGGCTTCCGGGACGCCCGCAGCGCCGGAGGGGCTGCCGGTCGCCGGCCTGTCCGGCATCTGGCGGGTGTTCGACGAGGCCCGGCGTGGGCTCGAGGCGGCCTGCCTGGGGTTGGGCGCCGACGGCCTCGTGGCCGACGGGGAGACGGGAGCGATGTCGACGCGGGTCGCAGGGCCACCGGTGTGCACCACGGGCGCGGCGGGACGCGACGGCCGGGATCCCGGCTGGATGCTGGGCGGGGCTCCGCTCGTCGCGGGCCGGACGGGCTGCGCCGGGCGGCGTGCCGACGCCCGTGGAGGAGCCGGCGGGTTCTGGCGGCCGACGACCCGGGCGTCGTCATTCGCCGGGCGCAGCGGCTGCGAGCGTGGCGAGAAGCTCGGGGGCACCGACGAGGGGCCGTGCCGATCGTCGGCCATCAGGTCCCCCTCCTGCCCGCACCGCCCCCGTGGACAGTGTGTTCGATGCTACGAAGCCCTGTGCGGCGACCTGCGCTGCAACACGCGCGTCAGCCGCAGACGGCCGTCGTGTCGGCGCCGGTGAAGGGCTCCTTGCCGGCCTCCCGGGTCTGTCCGGGCACCGGCTGGGGCACGGTAGGCGCCGTCACGCCTGCCGTCGGCGCGCCGGTCGGAGTCTCGACCGCCGGCGGTGCCACCACCTCGGGCGCCACGGGCTGGTCGGCGACCATGTTCGCCCAGACGTCCTTGGCGGCAGAGCTCCAGACCAGGCGGTTGCGATCCTCGGGCGCGGCGGCCACCGGGATCGTCATGAAGACGATGTCTCCGGAGCGGATCGACCGCAGGCTGTAGGCCAACCCTGTCATGTCGACCAGGTCCAGGCCGTTGTCGACGGTGAGCGAGCTGGTGGCGGCCGAGAGGAAGCCCGTGATCTTGCCGGGGTTGGTCAGCACGTCGCGCGAGAGCACCTGGTTGACCAGGGCCGCGATCAGTCGCTGCTGGTTGCCGATGCGGTCGAGGTCGCCGCCGTTGCCCACGTTGTTGTGACGGGAGCGGGCGAACTGGAGCGCCTGGTAGCCGTCCAGGGTCTGCTGGCCGGGCTGGAGGTCCAGCGGGATGTAGGTGTCGCGCATCGCCTCGGGGATGCAGATGTCGACGCCGTCGACGGCGTTGACCATGGCCATGAAGCCGGAGAAGTCGACGACGACGAAGTGGTCGATGGTCAGCCCGGTGTTCTGCTGCACGGTGCGTCCGGTGCAGGCGGCGGCGGAGGCGAGGTCACCGCCGGCCTGCCACCCGATGGCGAAGGCTTTGTTGAACATCGCGTGCTTCGCCGCGCCGGTCGTCGTGCCGTTGCTCGCGACGCAGGAGGGGATGTCGACCAGGGAGTCGCGGGGGATCGAGACGAGCTCGACGCGGGACCGGTCGGCCGAGATGTGGACGACGATCGTGGTGTCCGAGGCCATCGAGGGGTCCTCGCCGCCGATGGCGCCGTTCTCCCCGTCACGCTGGTCGGATCCCAGGACCAGGATGTTGACGGCCCGCCCGCCGCTGGGGTCCACAGGGTCGGGGTCCTGCGTCGGCGTGGTGCCGTTGGTCGGAGCCGGGCCACCCATTAGGGAGGCGACGTCCATGTGGTCGATGTTCGAGTTGAGCCGTTGACCCAGGAATGCGACGGCCGAGACCCCGAAGAGAAGCACCGTCGTCAGGCCGAGCGCGACGCCGCGGAGCAGGGAGTGGCCGTGCAGCGCGCGGGCGTGACGCGGGCCCCGGGGTCGGGGCAGCAGCTCGTGGCGCGCGGGTTGTGGCACCCGTCGATCGTACGGGCGGGCCGTCGGCCGTGACACGGCGCCGGCGGGCGGAGCCGGTGGAGGGATTGTGCAGATCAGCGGGCTGGTGGCCGTCAGCCCGTGCAGACGGCCGTGGTGTCCGCGCCGGTGAACGGCTCGCGGCCGGCGCGCCTCGTCTGGCCCGGGTCCGGCTGCACGGGGTCCTCTCCGGGTGCGGGCTCCGCCGTGGTCCCGGCCGTGGTCTGCGGGGCGGCAGGTGGTGCCACGTCGGGCGCGATCGGCTGATCGGCCGCCATGTTCGCCCAGACCGCCCCGGCCTTCGAGGTCCAGACGACGCGGCCCCACTCCGTGGCCCAGTCGGCAACGGGGATGGTCATGAAGACGATGTCCTCGGACCGGATCGACCGGGCGCTGTAGGCCAGCCCGGTCATGGTGGTCAGGCTCAGGCCGTTGTCCACCGTGAGCGACCTGGTGGCCGCCGAGAGGAACCCGGTGAGCTGCACCGGGTTGGTCAGCACGTCGCGCGAGAGCACCTGGTTGACCAGGCGGCGATCAGTCGCTGCTGGTTGCCGATACGGGCGAGGTCGCTGCCGTCGTTCAGGTTGTTGTGCCGGGACCGCGCGAACTGGAGAGCGTCGTAGCCGCGCAGGGTCTGCATGCCGGGTTGCAGGTCCAGGGGGATCTGCGTGTCGTACATGTGCTCCGGGATGCAGATCTCGACCCCGTCGATCGCGTCGACCATCGACCGGAGGCCGACGAAGTCGACGACGACGAAGTGGTCGATCCTCAGCCCGGTGTTCTGCTGCACGGTGCGCCCGGTGCAGGCGGCGGCTGAGGCGAGGTCGCCGCCCGCCTCCCATCCGAACGCGAAGGCCTTGTTGAACATCTCGTCGTCGGCGGGCTCGGTCCACGTGCCGTTGCTCGCCTGGCAGCCGGGATGTCGACGAGGGAGTCGCGGGGGATCGAGACGAGCTCGACGCGGGACCGGTCGGCCGAGATGTGGACGACGATCGTCGTGTCCGACGCCATCGTGGTCGCCTCGCCGCCGATATCCGCGTTCGCACCGTCGCGCTGATCGGAGCCGAGGACCAGGATGTTGACGGCCCGCCCGCCGCTGGGGTCCACGGTATCCGGGTCCGTCGTCGGCCCGGCGGCGGTCGCACCCGCCGGGAGTGTGCTCGGCGGGGTCCCGCCCATCAGGCCGGCGACGTCGATGTAGTCGATGTTCGAGCTGAGTCGCTGCAGCAGCGCCACCGCGGACGCGACGCCGAAGAGCAGGGTCGCCGTGCCTGCGAACGCGATCCCTCGCAGCACGCGGTGGTCACACGTGCGGCGGGCGTGGCGAGGAGGACACGAGGTGGTGTCGTCGTCTGCGCCGCTGCGGGGCATGGCAGGACGCTAGGTGTTGTGGCTCGTGAGGTTGTTGACGCTGGCTGGGGTGTGAGGGAGGGGTAGGTCCCGGCGGCAGGATGGAAGTGCGACCAACCGTCCAGCCGAGAAGAGACCTACCCCTCGATGAGCCACGCTGAT
>JAEXPS010000064.1 GCA_023438885.1 Actinomycetes bacterium | reverse complement strand
CTGACCCCCACTGCCCCCACCCACGCCCCCACCCACGCCCGGCCCTCCCCACCCACCGCCTCGACACCCCCGGCGCTCCTTTCACCGAGCGCATCACTGTTCGGCGAGCGCGTACGTGGTGAGCGCCGTGGCATACGCGTTCGACGACCGGCGATGCGCTCGATGAACAGTGATGCGCTCGGCGACGAGTGATGCGCTCGGCGACCGGTCATGCGCTCGGTGACCAGTGATCGCGCGGCGGCCGGCCGACGGGGGTTGGCGGGGTTCAGCCGACGGGGGTTGGCGGGGTTCAGCCGACGATCTCGGCGGCGGCCAGCCAGGCGGTCTCGAGCTCGTCGCGCTCAGCAGTCAGCGCGCGCAGGCGGGCGTCGAGGGCCATCACCTTCGCGTGGTCGGTCGCGTGAGCCGCGAGCTCGTCGTGCAGCGCGGCCTCCTCCTGGGCGAGCTTGGCCAGCCGCCGCTCGATGCGCGCCACCTCCTTGCGCGCCGCCCGCACGTCGGCCCCGCTCACCCCTCCCGCAACGTCCGAGGTAAGCAGGGCTCTACCTCTGGTGACCTCGGACGTTGTGGTGGTGGGTGGTGGTGTCGCGGTGGTGGGGGACGACGAAGATGCGGTGGGGGACGACGAAGGCGCGGTGGGGGACGACGCGGGCGCGGCGGCGCGCAGGGCGAGGTACTCCTCGACGCCGCCGGGGAGGTCGCGCAGAGTCCCGTCGCCGAGCAGGGCGAGCTGGCGGTCGGCGACGCGTTCCAGCAGGTAGCGGTCGTGGCTGACGACCACGAGCGTGCCCGGCCAGCCGTCCAGCAGGTCCTCGAGCGCCGCGAGGGTGTCGGTGTCCAGGTCGTTCGTCGGCTCGTCGAGCAGCAGCACGTTGGGCTCGCCCACCAGCAGCCGCAGGATCGCCAGGCGCCGGCGCTCGCCACCGGACAGGTCGCGCACGGGCGTCTGCTGGCGCTCGCGCGAGAAGCCGAGACGCTCCACCAGCTGGGCCGCGGTCAGCTCCTTGCCCCCGACGACGAGCGAACGGCGCTCCCGTTCGACGACCTCGATGACTCGCAGGTCAGCCACCGCGTCGAGGTCCTCGACCTCCTGGCGCAGCTCGGCCGCACGCACGGTCTTGCCGCGCTTGACGCGCCCACCGGTCGGGGCGATGCGGCCTGCGAGGAGCCCGAGCAGGGTCGTCTTGCCCGCGCCGTTGACGCCGACCACGCCCCAGCGGTCGCCGGGGCCCAGCCGCCAGGTGACGCGATCCAGCAGCACACGCTCGTCGTACGCGAGCGACACGTCCTCGAGGTCCAGCACGTCCTTGCCGAGCCGGGCGGTGGCGGTGCGAGCCAGCTCCAGGCGGTCGCGCGGCGGCGGCTCGTCGGCGATGAGCGCCGCCGCGGCGTCGAGCCGGAACTTCGGCTTCGACGTGCGGGCCGGGGCGCCGCGGCGCAGCCAGGCCAGCTCCTTGCGCAGCAGGTTGGCGCGCTTGGCCTCCGCCGTCGCGGCCTGGGCGGCGCGCTCGGCACGGGCCAGGACGTAGGCGGCGTAGCCGCCGTCGTACTGGTCCACGGTCGCGTCGTGGACCTCCCAGGTGCGGGTGGTCACGGCGTCGAGGAACCAGCGGTCGTGGGTGACGACGACCAGCGCGCCGGCCCCACGGCCGAACCGCTCCACCAGGTGGGACGCCAGCCACGCGACGCCTTCGACGTCCAGGTGGTTGGTCGGCTCGTCGAGGAACAGCACCTCGTCGTCGCCGACGAGCAAGCCGGCCAGCGCCACGCGACGCCGCTGCCCGCCGGAGAGGGTGGCCACGTCGGTGTCGAGGGGGACGTCCGGAAGCAGGCCGGCGTGCACGGCGCGGATGCGGGGGTCCGCGGCCCACTCGTGGGCGTCGGCGCCGGGGTGGATCGCGTCGAGCACCGTGCCGGGGGGCAGAGTGTCGCGCTGGTCCAGCACGCCGACGCGCACCGCGCCGCCGCGGGTGACCCGTCCCTCGTCGGGCGCCTGGAGGCCGGCGAGCAGGCGCAGCAGCGTCGACTTGCCCGCGCCGTTGGGGCCGACGACCCCCACGCGGGCGCCGTCGTCGAGGCCCAGCGAGACGCCGGCGAGGATGGCGCGGGTGCCGAGGGCGACACCGACGCGGTCGGCGCCGAGGAGGTGGGCCATCAGCCGCCGAGCGGGCGGACCCGGACGTCGCCGCCGGTCAGGTCGGCGACGTGGGTCAAGCCCTGCTCGACGAGGGCGTCGAAGAAGCGTGCGGACGGCTTGCGGGGTGCGCGCACCAGGGTGACGTCGGCGCCGTCCGCCTGGAGGCCGGCCCTCGCCGTGAGGAGCGCGGGGACGTCGGTGGCGTCGGTGTACAGCAGCGCGATGCTGCGGCCGGCGGCCGGTTCCGGCTCGACGAGGTCGATGATCCGCTCGAAGCCGATGGAGAAGCCCGCGGCGGGCACGTCGCGACCCAGCCACTTGCCCACCACGCCGTCGTAGCGGCCGCCGCCGGCCACCGACGAGCCGACCTTGGCGTGCTTCACCTCGAAGATCGGGCCCGTGTAGTAGCCCATGCCGCGCACCAGCGACGGGTCGAGGACCACGCGGGCCTCGGGCAGCACCTGGCGCACAGCCGTCACGATGGCCGGCAGGTCGTAGAGGGAGACGTCGCCGAGGCCGGGCAGGGTGAGCGCGCCGGCGGCGAGGGCGGGTTCGGCGTCGTCGCGCACCGCCAGCACGGCGTCCAGGACCTCGCGGACGTTGGCCGGGGCGCCGAGCGCCGCGAGCTCGTCGGCCACCGCGGCGACGCCGATCTTGTCGAGCTTGTCCAGGGCGATGAGGGCGTCGCCAGCGCGGTCGTTGGCGAACCCGGCGGCGCGCAGCAGGTCGAGCAGGGTGCGGCGGTCGTTGACCAGGAGCGTGACGTCGTCGGCCATGCCGAGGTCCGCGAACGCGGTGAGGGTGGCCACCAGCAGGTCCACCTCCGCGACGATGCCGCTCTCGCCGAGGATGTCGATGTCCACCTGCGTGAACTGGCGGAACCGGCCCTTCTGCGGGCGCTCCGCGCGCCACACCGAGCCGATCTGCAGGGCGCGGAACACCTCTGGCAGCTCGGCCTGGTGCGAGGCGTAGAACCTTGTGAGGGGGACCGTCAGGTCGTAGCGCAGGGCGAGGTCGGCGGCGTCGGCCGGGAGGAGCGGCTCGTCGGAGGCAAGGCCGCGCTTGAGGATCTCGAAGAGCATCGACTCGTTCTCGCCGCCCTGGTTGGACCTCAGGCGGGTGAGCGGCTCGATGGCCGGCGTCTCGATCTCGGCGAAGCCGAAGCGGCGGTAGGTCGCCCGCAACGAGGCGAGCACGCGCTCGCGGGTGACCTTCTCGGCGGGCAGCACGTCCCGCATGCCCCGGGCCGGTACCACCTTCTGCGCCACGGCCGACAGGCTACCGGCTCCCCCGCCCACCCTCTGTCGAGGCCTCTCCAGCCCAACGAACGCCGCACGCCCAGCGAGTTGCCGCACACCCAACGAGTGCCACACACCCAACGTCCGAAGAAGTGGTGGCCAGAACGACCACTTCCTCGGACGCAACGAGTGCACGAAGCGGAACGTCCGAGGAAGTGGTGGCTGGAGCCACCAC
>JAEXPS010000222.1 GCA_023438885.1 Actinomycetes bacterium | reverse complement strand
CTCTCCCCACCATTGGCGCGGACGTAAGGAAGTTGCGAGCCCGGACGGGGGCTAGTCGGAGGCCGTGGGGTGGGCCAGGCCGGCGGCGATCATGTCCATCACCGAGGAGTCGGCCAGTGTCGTCGCGTCCCCGACGGTGCGGTGCTCGGCGACGTCGCGCAGCAGGCGGCGCATGATCTTGCCCGACCGCGTCTTCGGCAGCTCGGGGACCACCAGCACCTGGCGCGGCTTGGCGATCGGCCCGATCTGCGTGGCGACGTGCGAGCGCAGCTCGCCCTCCACCTCCGCTGGGGTCCGCGAGAGCCCCGGGGAGTCGCCGCGCAGGATCACGAAGGCGACGGGCGCCTGCCCCGTGGTGTCGTCGGACGCCCCGACCACGGCCGCCTCCGCGACCCAGGGGTGCGCGACGAGTGCTGACTCGATCTCGGTGGTCGACAGGCGGTGCCCGGACACGTTCATCACGTCGTCGACGCGGCCCAGCAGCCAGATGTCGCCGTCCTCGTCCTTCTTCGCGCCGTCGCCGGCGAAGTACAGGCCCGCGAACCGGGACCAGTAGGTGTCGCGGTACCGGTCGGGGTCGCCCCAGATGCCGCGCAGCATCGCCGGCCACGGCTCGGTGAGCACCAGGTACCCGCCGGCACCGTTCGGCACCGGCCGTCCTTCGTCGTCCACCACGTCGGCGGCGACGCCCGGCAGCGGCACCTGCGCCGAGCCCGGCTTCGCCTCGGTGACGCCCGGCAGAGGGCTGATCATGATGGCCCCGGTCTCGGTCTGCCACCAGGTGTCGACCACCGGCGTGCGGTCGCCGCCGATCACCCGCCGGTACCAGGTCCACGCCTCGGGGTTGATCGGCTCACCCACGGACCCCAGCACCCGCAGTGACGATAGGTCCCGCGCCGCGGGGATCTCGTCGCCCCACTTCATGCAGGTACGAATGGCTGTGGGTGCGGTGTACAAGATGGTCACGCCGTACTTCGCCACGATGTCCCACCACCGCCCGCGGTCCGGCGTGTCCGGCGTGCCCTCGTAGATCACCTGCGTGGCGCCGTTCACCAACGGCCCGTACACCACGTACGAGTGCCCGGTCACCCACCCGATGTCCGCGGTGCACCAGAAGACGTCGGTGGCGGCCTTGAGGTCGAAGACGTTGAGGTGGGTGTACGCGCACTGCGTCAGGTACCCGCCCGTGGTGTGGAAGATCCCCTTCGGCTTTCCCGTGGTCCCGGACGTGTAGAGGATGAAGAGCGGGTGCTCGGCCGGCACGTCCACGGGCGTGTGCTCGTCCGAGGCGGTGTCCACCACCTCGTGCCACCAGACGTCCCGGCCCTCGGTCCAGTCCACGCTCTCGCCGGTCCTGCGCACGACGAGCACGTGCCCGACGCTCGGTGCGCCCTTCGCCAGTGCCTCGTCGACCGCCGGCTTCAGCGGGCTCGGCTTGCCGCGCCGGAACCCGCCGTCCGCGGTGACGACCACCGCAGCCTCCGCGTCGAGGATCCGCGAGTGGAGCGCCTCCGCCGAGAACCCGCCGAACACCACGGAGTGCGGCGCTCCGATCCGGGCGCAGGCGAGCATCGCGATCACGGCCTCGGGGATCAGCGGCATGTACAGGGCCACGCGGTCGCCGGTCCCGACACCGAGGGCGGTCAGCGCGTTGGCCGCGCGGGACACCTCGCGCTGCAGGTCGGCGTAGGTGAGGGTGCGGGAGTCGCCCGGCTCGCCCTCCCAGTAGAACGCGACGCGGTCGCCGTGCCCGGCCTCGACGTGCCGGTCGACAGCGTTGTACGCCGCGTTGAGCGTGCCGTCGGCGAACCACCGTGCGAACGGCGCGTCCGTCCAGTCGAGGCTCTGCGTGAATGGCGTGCTCCAGCTGACCAGCTCGCGTGCCTGGTCGGCCCAGAACCCCGGGCGGTCGGCGGCGGCCCAGGCGTACAGGTCCTTGTGCGCGTTGGCCTGAGCGGCGAACTCCGGGCTCGGCGGGAACCGCCGTTCCTCCACCAGCAGGTTCTCCAGGCCGGACTGCGGCTCGGCGGGGTCTGACACAGGTCCTCCAGCAGCGACGGCGGTGCGGGTGCGTAGGGGACTTTAGTCCCCCATCGTCACCCCCGCTGGAGCCTGCTCGGTGCCCGACGACGGCTCACGCCGACCGGTGACGCTCCCGGAACGCGCCGAGCCGGATGCCGTGGCGCCGCGCGACCGCCGACACGACCCCGCTGGCCAGGACCAGGATCCCCGCGAGGAGGAGCACGCCGCTCGTCGCCGAGACCACGGTCTGCGTCACCGTGTCGCGCCAGGCGTCGGAGTCCAGGACCTCGAGCACCGCGTCGCGGGTCAGTCCCGGCGCGTAGAGCGCGAAGCCGCCGACGAGCGTCAGCAGTGCGCCGCCGACGAGCCCCACCGTGGGCGTCCACAGCGACAGCAGCGCGGACGCGAACAGCAGCAGCGCCCCGAGCGTCACCAGGACGATGCCGAGGACCTCGACCTCGGCGACCCAGCCCTCCACCTCGACCGCGAGGATCCGCGAGTTGCCGAGCAGCGCCACCAGCGCCGCGGCGGCCGGTAGCAGCAGCCCGACGATCACCCCGAGCACGTGCGTGCCCGCGCTGATGGTGCGCGGGGCGTTCGGGTCCGGGAAGAGCTCCTCGGTGGTGCCGGCGCTCGTGATCGGCACGGCGGGTGCCGTGGCGGCGAGCGGGGCGGCGGCAGTGGCGGGGGCGGACGACGACACGGGTCCGGTCGCTGTCCCGCCCGCGGCGGTCGAGGCCGGACC
>JAEXPS010000193.1 GCA_023438885.1 Actinomycetes bacterium | reverse complement strand
GGGGGGCCCGGGGGGCCCGGGGGCGGGGGGGGGCGGGGGCCCCCCCCCTTCCGGACGTGGAAACGGTGCGCACCGCGCAGGGGGCAGGCGATGCGCACCGTCAGGGATGAGTGTGCTTCACAGATGGCCTCTTGGTCAAACGTCCAGCAGGGCGCGTTGCATGCGCGCGCATGAATACGGCAGGACTCCTCCCGAATGGGGGTTCCTCGTCGCCGACTCGCCCCCGAACGGGTGACGAAGGGTCCCCCGAATGCGCCCGGCAGCCCCTCCCTCGCGCGAGCCGCTCGCGTCGGAGCCGCTCATCGCAGTGGTCCTCGCCGCGGTTCGGCCCAGGACCGAGGACCCCCGATCCGATCCGTAGGATGCCTCCGGCCCACGAGCGTCTCCGGGCCGGCGAGGAGTCGTGGACAGTGGGCCAGCAGCGGCGGGCATGGCTCGTCTGGGGTGCCGCGGTCGCCGTCTACGCGGTCGCGGTGACGCACCGCTCGTCGTTCGGGGTCGCCGGGCTCACCGCGGAGGACCGCTTCGACGTCGACGCGACCGTGCTCTCGCTGTTCGTCGTGATCCAGCTGGCTGTGTACGCGGGGATGCAGCTGCCCGTGGGCGTGGCGCTGGACCGCTGGGGCTCGCGCCGGCTGCTCGTGGCCGGTTCGGCGACGATGGCGCTGGGCCAGCTGGGGATGGCGTTCGCGCCGAGCGTCGGCTACGCGCTCGCGGCACGTGTGCTCATCGGCAGCGGTGACGCGGCGATCTTCGTCTCGGCGCTGCGGCTGGTCGCGGCGTGGTTCGAGCGCCGGCGGGTGCCACTGCTGACACAGGTCACCGGCATCGTCGGGCAGCTGGGACAGGTGGTCTCGGCCTTGCCGTTCGCCCTCGAGCTGCACCGCGTCGGATGGCAGCCCGCGTTCCTCACGCTCGCCGGGCTCGGCGCCGGCGCCACGATCCTGGCCCGCACCGGCGTGCGTGACGCCCCTGCCGGCGCCCCCGTCAGCCGAGGTCCGAGCCGGATGGCCGGCCTGACCGACACCCTGCGCCACCCCGGCACCTGGCTGGGGTTCTGGAGCCACATGCTCGGCGGTGTGAGCCCGCAGGTGGTGGTGATGATGTGGGGCTTCCCGTTCCTCGTCGAGGCTCAGGGCATGAGCCCGGAACAGGCGGGCTCGCTGCTGACCGTCAACGTGGTGGTCGGCGTCCTGGCCGGGCCCGTGATCGGCGAGTTCACCGCCCGGCACCCGCTGCGACGCTCGTGGGCGGTGCTCGCCGCCGCGGCCGCAACCGCGCTCGGCTGGCTCCTGGTGCTGGTGCCGACCACCCCGCGGCCGTTCTGGGTGCTCGCGCTGTTCGTCGCGCTGATCTCCGTCGGTGGTCCGGCGTCGCTGATCGGGCTCGACTTCGCCGCCACGTTCAACCCGCCACGTCGCATGGGCGCCGCCCAGGGGGTGGCGAACATGGGCGGCTTCGTCTCGGCAGTGGTCACGATGCTCGTCATCGGCGTGCTGCTGGACCACCGGGCCCCGGCGGGCGAACCGACGCTCGCCGACTACCGCGCCGCGCTGGCGTTCGTCGCCGTGCCGTTGCTGGTGGGCCTGGTGGGCGTGCTCGTCACCCGCCCCAGGGCGAGAGCGGCCGGCGGCATCGTCGTGCCATCGCTGGCCGAGGCCATGGCGCGACGCCGGGGTTGACCGGACTCCCTCGCAACCTCCGGCGTGGGGTCAGAGCGTCACTTCGCTCGGGCGCTGCGCACGGGCGGTGGCGGAAGGGGCCGGCCGGCGCACCCAGCCGCGCTTGCGCCGCCGGTTCCCGACGGCCGCGCACACCACCCACATCAGGAACGAGATGGTCGTGATGTACGGGCTGATCGGCACGCTGGCCCCGAGCGCGAGCAGGATGCCACCGAGCGCCGCCACCTCCGCGAACACCACGGCGAGCACCGGCACCAGCACCGGTGACGCGCTGACGCGGGTCGCGGCGGCCGCCGGGGTGATGAGCAGCGACAGCACCAGCAGGGCCCCGACGATCTGCACGGCCATCGCCACCGCGAGCCCCAGCAGCACCATGAAGGCGATGCCGAGGGCGCGGGTCGGCACGCCCCGCGCCCGCGCCACCACCGGGTCCACGCTCGCGAACGTCAGCGGCCGCCACATCACCAGCAGCCCGCCCACCACCACCACGGTGATCACCACCATCGCGGAGACCCGTGCGTCGTCCACCGCCACGATCTGCCCGGTGAGCAGGCCGAACTTGTTCGCCGCCCGCCCGGGGTAGAGCGCCAGGGCGAGCACCCCGAGGCCGAGCCCGAACGGCATCAGCACGCCGATGATCGAGTTCCGGTCGCGCGCCCGTGCGCCGAGCACCCCGATGAGCAGCGCGGCGAGCACGGACCCGGCCACGGCGCCGAGCACCACGTCGAGCGAGAACAGCAGGGCCGCCGCAGCGCCGGCGAAGGAGAGCTCGCTCACGCCGTGCACCGCGAACGCGAGGTCGCGCTGCACGACGAACACACCGACCAGCCCGCCGACGAGCGCCAGCAGCGCCCCCGCGACCAGGGAGTTGCGCACCAGCGGCAGCAGCTCGGCGTAGTCGCTGAAGTCGAACAGGCGGGTCCACCAGTCGCTGCTCGCCTGCGCCACCGCGATCACTGTTCGTCCTCCTGCCCGACGTGGTGGGTGTGGGCCTCGTCGCCGACGATGAGCAGGCGCCCCTGGGCGCGCACCACGTCGATGGGATAGCCGTACAGCGCGGTGAGCCGCTCGGACGTCAGCACCTCGTCGGGCGCGCCGATCGCGTGGCCGGCCGGCGCGAGGTACAGCACCCGGTCGGTGTACGGCAGCACCGGGTTGATCTCGTGCGTGACGAAGAGCACCGCCGCGCCCGTGCGCCGCCGCGTGGCGTCGATGAGGGCCGTCACCTCGTGCTGGCGGCGCAGGTCCAGCGACAGCAGCGGCTCGTCGCAGAGCAGGATCGCCGGGTCGCTGGCCAGCGCCTGCGCGATCCGCACGCGCTGCTGCTCACCTCCCGAGAGCATGCCGACCGGCACGTCGGCGTACTCGCTGGCGCCCACCTCCGCGAGCAGCTGCGCCACCTGCGCCCGGCGGTCGTGGCGGCCGGGCCCCCACCGGTCGCCGTCGACGCCGAGCCGCACCAGGTCGCGCGCGCGCACCGGGGTCGCCGGGTCGACCATGTGCTGCTGCGGCACGTAGCCCACGGCGCGGCTGCCCTGGCGTGGCGGGTGCCCGAGGACCGCGATCCGCCCGTGGCTCAGCGGGAGCTGTCCCAGCACGGCCTTGAGCAGGCTCGTCTTGCCCGAACCGTTGGGTCCCAGCACGGTGACGAACTCGCCGGGCCCCACCACGGCGTCGACGCCCGCCCACACCGTGCGGTCGCCGAAGGCGAGCCCCGCGTCCCTCAGCTCGAGAACCGGCCTCATGCAGCCAGCGCCTCCCGGATCGCGTCGATCGTGGAGGCCATCCACTCGATGTAGTCCACGCCCGGCGGCAGCGTCTCCCGCACCGGCACCACCGGGACGTCGGCCGCCCGGGCCTCCGCGAGCACCTGCTCGGTCTGCGGGCCGGTGGTCTGCTCGTTGTAGACCAGGGCGTCGGCGCGGCCGTCGGCGAACAGGGCGAGCGTCTCGGCCAGCACCGCGGGCGGCACGTCCGTCTCCTCCTCGATCGCCTCCGAGAACTCCGCCGGTGTGACGTCCTCGAGCCCCAGGTCGGCCAGCAGGTAGGCCGGCACCGGCTCGGTGATCGCCACCGGCCGGCCCTCGACCGCGCCGCGCACGTCGCTCACCTGCTCCAGCAGGCCGTCGATCCGCGCCCCGAAGGCCACCGCGTTGTCCGTGTAGGTGGCGGCATTGGCCGGGTCGAGCGCTCCGAGCTCGGCCGCGACCTCGTCGGCCACCGCCGTCACCGCGGGCAGCGAGTACCAGACGTGCTCGTTCTCCTCCCCCGTCGCGGCCAGGTCGACCGCGTGGAGCACCACCGGCGGCTCGTCGAGCGCGGCCACCATGGTGTCCACGAAGTCGTCGTACCCCCCGCCGTTGGCGACGACGAGCCCGGCGCGCGAGATCGCCAGCTGCGTACGGGCGCTGGCCTCGTAGGAGTGGGGGTCGGCGGAGGGGTCGTCCACGATCGAGGTCACCTCGACCAGGTCGCCGCCCACCTGCGCCACCACGTCACCCCACACGTTCGTCGAGGCGACGACGCTCACCTTGTCTCCGCCGCTGTCGTTGCCCGACGACGAGCACGCGCTCGTCGCCAGGAGCGCCACGGCGGCGAACCCGGCGCCCAGAAGGCGCCCGACGCGCCGAGGCCCGCCACCGGCGCCCGGGCCGCCGCCCATGCGCAGCCCGCGACCCCGGCCCGGCCTGCTCCCCGCGCCCACGCGGGTGCGCGGCGAGTCGGTGGCGGCGTGGTTCCTCGGAGCGTGCGACGGCATGGAATCTCCTCACGAGGCTGATCGTTGCTCTCTATCGAGAGTAGTTCTCATTATCTCCATTGAGCAACCTGGAACCGACGACGATGGGATCCGTTCTCAGTTGTGGTTCACTACTGAGAACGTCGGTGAGGAGGCCAGATGATCGGGCAGCGCGTGACGCGTCAGCGCACCGCCATCGGGGCTCTCCTCGACAACCTGGACGAGTTCCGCAGCGCCCAGCAGATCCACTCGCTGCTGGCCGAGCGCGGCACCGACATCGGCCTGGCCACGGTGTACCGCACGCTCGGCGCGATGGCCGAGGCCGGTGAGCTCGACTCCCTGCGCACCGAGACCGGCGAGTCGCTGTTCCGCCGCTGCGAACGCCAGGCGAGCCACCACCACCACCTCGTCTGCCGCCGCTGCGGCCGCACGGTCGAGGTGCAGGGCCCCAACCTCGAGTCCTGGGTGCGCGCGGTGTCCGACGAGCACGGCTTCGCCGACGTCGAGCACACCCTGGAGCTGTTCGGCACCTGCTCCACCTGCGCCCACCAGCCGTAACCATCCCGGCTCCCCCACCCCACCCCCGCCACCCGCACACCCGCGGCCGGCACACCCTCACCGGCACACCCGCCGCCGGCACACCCTCACCGGCACCCTCACCGGCAC
>JAEXPS010000172.1 GCA_023438885.1 Actinomycetes bacterium | reverse complement strand
GCGCGTCCCCGACACCTCACCACGGCGAGAACCCGACGCCGACCCCGACGACGGCCGGGGTGGCAGTCGTGCGGAGCGGGCAGCGGCGGCGACCGGCGCCCGGGCTTGCCCGCGCGGGTCCAGCACGTGTGCTCGCGCCATCGCCCCGGCGTCCGGCAGGCGGATCGGCTCGGGGTCCACGGTGTCGAAGCACACCTGGGCCAGCCGTGCGCCGGAGGGACACCCGCCCCGCAGCAGGTCCTCGAGCAGGGGACGCAGCGCGGGTTCGTCGTCCCACTCGGCCGGCAGGTCCATCGGTGGCGGCATCGCCGCGAGGAGCAGCGCCAGCAGGTGGGGCAGGTCGCCGTCCGGCGGGGCACCCGGCGCGGACGGTGCCGCCAGCACCGGCTTGCCCTCGCCGGTGAGGATCACGCACCCGGCGTCGAACGGGCCGTGAGCGGCGCCGGCCGCGTGCAGCGCATCGAGGGCCTCGGCGAGCGGGATGGCCAGCGTGGCGATCTCGGGGTCCGTCAGCGGCACCCGGGCCCGGAGCACCGCCTGGAGCGTCAGCCCGGCGACGTGCCCCACGACGAGCCCGCACCGGCCGGCACCGAGCTCGACCACCTCGAGCACCGGTACCAGGTGGTCGTGGCGCAACGCCGGCAGGGCAGCCGCCGCGGGCTCGTCGTCCCCGCCAGGCAGCCCGACAAGCTCGACGAGCTCGCCGTCCGGGGAGCGCGCGAGCCACCCCCCGCACACGCCGACCCGGCCGGTCGGGATCAGCCCGCGCGCGCCCAGCGCGGCGGCGACATCGGGAGGCGGCACGCTCATGGCGCCTCATCGAAGCCGACCGCGCCACGTCCTGGACCCGGTTGTCCACAGGGTCCGCCACTCGGGCGGTCCGGGGATCAGGAGAGACGGACCACGCGGCCCTCGCGCGCCGCGACGCGTGCGGCGTCCAGCACGCGGGCCACCCGCACGGCGTCCAGCGGGTCGACCGGTGGGGGCCCGCCCTCGGCAGCCCACCGCACGACCGCGCGGTACAGGTCCACGTGCCCACCGGGCTCGGCCGGAACCGGAGTGCGCTCCGTGCCGCGCACCAGCCAACCCTCGTGCGGCGGCGCGCCTTCGTCGAACGCGGCGAACGGGGTCGCCTCCCCCTCGAAGCTGGTGACCAGGTACGCGCCCTTCTCCCCCAGCACACGGGTGCGCGGACCGGGCGCGCCGACGAGCGCAGCGGCCCACAGGTGGCTGATCACCGAGAGGCCGTCCGCGTCCGGGGCGTGCGTCAGGGCGAGGAACACGTCGTCGGGCGCCGGCGTCGTCACACTCCTCAGCTCGGCGAAGACGCTGGTCACGGGCCCGAACAGCTGGGTCGCCGAGTCGACCAGGTGCGCGCCGAGGTCGAGCAGCAGGCCACCGCTCGCGGTGTCCTGCTCCTTCCAGCGCCGCTGCGGCACCGGCCGGTACCTCTCCCAGCGCCGCTCGAAGCGGTGCACGCGGCCCAGCTCGCCCCGGCGCAGCAGGGCTGCCAGCGTCAGTTGCTCCGGGTCCCACCGGCGGTTGTGGAACACCGTGAGGCGGCCGCCGTGGCGCGTGGCGACCCGCACCAGCTCACCGGCGTCCTGCTCGGTGGTGGCGATCGGCTTGTCGACGAGCACGGGCAGGCCGGCACGCAACAGGTCGCCGACGTTGCCGGCGTGCTCCTTCGTCGGGCTGGCGACCACCACGAGGTCCAGCGTCGAGGCGTGCTCCAGGAGAGCAGGGACGTCCGGCACGACCAGGGCACGCGGCCAGTCGGCGGCGACCTGGTCCCCGCGTGAGCGGGTGACGACCACGGTGACGCGCTGCCCCAGCTGCTTGAGC
Source organism: Actinomycetes bacterium (assembly GCA_023438885.1). Classification (GTDB taxonomy): domain Bacteria; phylum Actinomycetota; class Actinomycetes; order Actinomycetales; family Cellulomonadaceae; genus Cellulomonas. Next base: position 5,359 of record JAEXPS010000172.1, on the reverse strand, counting down.
AGCGGCGCGTGGATCTTCCGCCCGGCCATCCCGTACCCGACAAGACCCACGCGCAGGTGCTCCACGGACCGACCCTAACCGCCCGCGATGAGCACCTCGCGGCTCGGAGCGCACCGCCGAACGCACCTGTGGCGGGGACTTAGCCTGGTGCTCGTGCGCTTCGAGGAGCTCGACCTAGGCAGCGGGCTGCGGCCCTACGTCCCCACCTGGGACCTCCAGCGAGCCGTCCACGCGCAGGTCGCCGACGGCGAACGTGAGGACACGGTGCTGCTCGTCGAGCACGAGCCGGTGTTCACGGCCGGCAAGCGCACCCGCGCCGCCGACCGGCCGATGGACGGCTCGCAGGTGGTGGACGTCGACCGCGGGGGGCGGATCACGTGGCACGGGCCGGGGCAGCTGGTCGGCTACCCGATCGTGCGGCTCGCCGAACCGATCGACGTCGTCGCGTACGTGCGGGCCCTCGAGGAGGCGTTGATCCGCACGTGCGCCGACCTGGGCCTGGCCGCGACCCGCGTCGAGGGCCGCAGTGGCGTGTGGTTCGCCGGAGAGCACGGCCGCGACCGCAAGGTCGCCGCGATCGGGGTGCGGGTGGCGCGGGGCGTGACGATGCACGGCTTCGCGCTCAACTGCGACTGCGACCTGTCCTGGTTCGAGCGCATCGTGCCGTGCGGGCTGCCCGATGCCGATGTCACGACGCTGAGCATCGAGGCCGGGCGGCCTGTGCGCCTCGCCGAGGCGCTGCCCCTCGTGCGCGTGCACCTGGCGGCGACGCTGGAGCCGCTGCTCGCCGCCCAGCCGGCGGTGCGCGGCTGACCGCTCCGGCTCGTCGGACTGCTCAGCGCCCGGAGGCGCTCAGCTGCTCGGCGATCCCCTGCGCCCACTCGCGCACGTCCTCGAAGTCGCGGAAGTCGCCCGCCTCGGCCTTGACCAGGGCCACGAGCGCCCGCTCGGAGATGTTCAGCTCGGAGCGCTCGAGCCGTCCGGGGAACATCCGCACGTCCCGCGCCTCGATGGTGCGGGCGAGGGTGGTGACGTCGTCCGGCGCCTCGAGGTCGGGCGAGGTGGAGTCCCCCACCGGGCCCGACCAGAACAGCCACACGGGCATGCCCCGCAGCTGGCCACCTTGCCGATCGACGAGGTCACGCAGACCCAGCGCCACGCGGTTGACGTACACGGCCGAGCCGAGCACCGCGGCGTCGTACTGCTCCACGTGCTCGACGTCGTCCGGGATCAGCTCGGTCACCTCGTGGCCGGCCGCTCGCAACGTGTCGGCGATCGTGTCCCCCATGTCCGACGTCCCGCCGTGGCGCGACGCCACCGACACCAGAACTCGCATCTGATCCTCCCCTATCGGACGCCGGGCTCCGTGCTGCCGGGCCAGACGACCGGCGGGCCCAGCGTCCTCCGATGTCACAGTAACGTCGCGGGACGGAGGTCCCCGGCTCCGCGGTTATGGTGACCTAGTGACGATCGCCCCCGAAGGCCGCCGGATGCTGCGCGTCGAGGCACGTAACGCGCAGACTCCCATCGAGAAGAAGCCCGAGTGGATCCGCACCCGGGCGACGATGGGACCCCAGTTCGGCGAGCTGCGCTCGCTGGTGCGTCGCGAAGGCCTGCACACCGTGTGCGAGGAGGCGGGCTGCCCCAACATCTTCGAGTGCTGGGAGGACCGCGAGGCGACGTTCCTCATCGGCGGTGACCAGTGCACCCGGCGCTGCGACTTCTGCCAGATCGACACCGGCAAGCCCGCCGCCTTCGACGCCGACGAGCCGAACCGCGTCGCCGAGTCCGTCACGGCGATGGGGCTGCGGTACGCGACGGTGACGGGCGTCGCCCGGGACGACCTGCCGGACGGCGGTGCGTGGCTCTACGCCGAGACCGTGCGCCAGATCCACCGCGTCAACCCGGGCACCGGCGTCGAGCTGCTGATCCCCGACTTCGACGCCGACCCGGACAACCTGGCCGAGGTGTTCGGCTCCCGGCCGGAGGTGCTGGCGCACAACGTGGAGACCGTGCCCCGCATCTTCAAGCGGATCCGCCCCGGGTTCCGCTACGAGCGGTCGCTGTCCGTGCTCACCGCCGCCCACGAGGACGGCCTGGTGACCAAGTCGAACCTCATCCTCGGGATGGGCGAGACCACCGACGAGGTCAAGGACGCTCTGGCCGCGCTGCACGGTGCCGGCTGCGACCTGGTGACCGTCACCCAGTACCTGCGGCCTTCGGTGCGCCATCACCCCGTGGACCGGTGGGTGCACCCCGAGGAGTTCGTCGAGCTGTCCGACTACGCGACCGGTCTCGGGTTCGCCGGTGTGATGGCGGGGCCGCTCGTCCGCTCCTCGTACCGCGCGGGTCGCCTGTGGGCCGCGGCCATGGTCCGACGAGGCCGCGACATCCCGCCGGCCCTGGCGCACCTCGCCGAGCCGGGCAGCGCACGCCAGGAGGCGTCGGCCATCCTCGCTCGGGCCGGTGCCGGCCCAGCCGATCGCTAGACTCCCGACCCATGGCACGCGCGTCGCAGACCCCGCCGCCCGCCGCCCGCAAGGGTGCGGGCACCGACTCGGGGACCCCCGAGAAGAAGACCCGCTGGTACAAGCAGATCGCGATGATGTACCGCATCGCGCGCGAGTACGACCCCGCGGTGACGTGGTGGCTCGCCGGCGCGATCCTCGGTGTCGTCGCGGTCGGTGCCGTGATCGGCGTGCTGCTGCACAACCCCGTCTACTTCATCCTGCTGTCGATCCCGTTCGCGCTGGTGGTCGGCATGTTCATCCTCGGCCGGCGGGCCGAGCGCGGCGCCTTCGCGCGGATCGAGGGCCAGCCGGGTGCGGCTCGCGCGGCGCTGTCCACGCTGCGGCGCGGCTGGACGTTCGCGGAGGAGCCGGTGGCCGTCGACCCGCGCACCCAAGACATGGTGTTCCGCGGCATCGGGCGTCCCGGAGTGGTCCTCGTCAGCGAGGGACCCGCGCACCGCGCCGAGAGGCTGCTGGACTCCGAGCGCAAGCGCACCGCTCGCGTGCTGTCGGGCGTGCCGATCATCACGATCCAGTCGGGCAACGACGAGGGTCAGGTGCCGCTGCGCAAGCTGCCCCGCGAGGTACAGAAGCTCAAGCCGAAGCTGACGAAGGCCGAGCTCGCCGTGGTGGGCAAGCGGCTCACCGCCCTGGGCACCATGCGCCTGCCCATCCCGAAGGGTGTCGACCCGATGCGCGCGCGTCCGGACCGCAAGGGGCTGCGCGGCCGCTGATCCCGCGTCAGCGCAGCACGATCGCGGTGCCCGCCAGGCGGTCGTGCAGTCCACGGCCCGCCGGGTCCTGGATGGCCGCCGGCACGACGAGCAGCAGGAGCGCCGTGCGGGCGGCGGCGCGTACCAGACCGGGCGCACGTCCGTCGTCGGGCACCGGGCCGTCCGGGCCGAGCAGCAGGCGGCGCACGCGCAGACCCAGCAGCCGGTGGCCCAGCGTGTGACCCAGCGTCCCCACGAGGACGACGTTCTCGACGGCGAAGATCGCCAACGTGGCCATCGGGTCGCCGCCGACCACCGGCAGCGTGCTCCCCGCCTCACGGAAGAAGGCCGCCGAGACCAGGAGGCACGCGAGCCAGTCGACCGCGAGCGCGGCGACCCGCCGGGCGAAGCCCGCCGCGGAGCCGGGCCCTTCGTCGGGCAGCCCGGCGCCCTCAGGACCGGGCGCGGACTGCCCCTCCAGCCACGAACCGACGTCCTTGCGCTCCACCACGGGCCAAGCCTACGGACGCCGGGGCGAAGGTCGCGCGAATGTCACACACCGGCGACCCTCGTAACACGCGCGAAACGGCGGCGGCACGGGAGCGTCATCACCGACTCTTAGCCTCGCCATGCCCGGTCGCGGGCCCCACCAACCGAGGAGCAGCGGATGTTCAGCAAGCCAGAGGAAGTCCTGGCGTTCATCAAGAGCGAGGGCGTCAAGTTCGTCGACGTCCGTTTCTGTGACCTGCCCGGCGTGATGCAGCACTTCACGGTCCCCGCCGCGTTCGTCGACGAGGACTTCTTCGTCAGCGGGGTGGCGTTCGACGGCTCGTCGATCCGCGGCTTCCAGGCGATCCACGAGTCGGACATGGGCCTGGTGCCCGACGTGACGTCGGCGTACGTGGACCCGTTCCGCGTGGAGAAGACGCTGAACGTGAACTTCCGCATCGTCGACCCGTACACGGCCGAGCCCTACAGCCGCGACCCGCGCCAGGTCGCCGCCAAGGCCGAGGCGTACCTGCGGTCCACCGGTATCGCGGACACGGCGTTCTTCGCGCCCGAGGCGGAGTTCTACATCTTCGACTCGATCCGCTACCGCACCACGCAGAACTCCTCCTTCCACGAGATCGACTCCATCGAGGCCGCGTGGAACTCCGGCCGCGAGGAGGAGGGCGGCAACCTCGGGCACAAGATCGGCTACAAGGCCGGCTACTTCCCGGTGCCGCCGGTGGACCAGTTCGCGGACCTGCGCGACGAGATCGTGCTCGAGCTGGAGAAGCTGGGCCTCGGCGTCGAGCGCGCCCACCACGAGGTCGGCACCGCCGGACAGGCGGAGATCAACTACAAGTTCGACACCCTCGTCGCCTCGGCGGACAAGCTCCAGCTGTTCAAGTACGTGGTGAAGGGCGTGGCGCACCGCAACGGCCGCACCGCGACGTTCATGCCGAAGCCGATCTTCGGCGACAACGGCTCGGGCATGCACTGCCACCAGTCGCTGTGGAAGGACGGCTCGCCGCTCTTCTACGACGAGAAGGGCTACGGCGGGCTCTCGGACATCGCGCGCTGGTACATCGGCGGCCTGCTCAAGCACGCGCCGTCGCTGCTGGCGTTCACCAACCCGACCGTGAACTCGTACCACCGCCTGGTGCCGGGCTTCGAGGCCCCGGTCAACCTGGTCTACTCGGCCCGCAACCGGTCCGCGTGCATCCGCATCCCGGTCACCGGCACCAACCCGAAGGCCAAGCGCATCGAGTTCCGCGTGCCGGACCCGTCGTCGAACCCGTACCTGGCGTTCTCCGCCCAGCTGCTGGCCGGCCTCGACGGCATCCAGAACCGGATCGAGCCGCCCGAGCCGATCGACAAGGACCTCTACGAGCTGCCCCCGGAGGAGCACGCGCTGATCCAGCAGGTGCCCGGTGCGCTCAACGAGGTGCTCGACAACCTCGAGGCCGACCACGACTGGCTCACCGTGGGCAACGTGTTCACGCCTGACCTGATCGACACCTGGATCGACTACAAGCGCTCGGCCGAGGTGGACGCGCTGCGGCTGCGGCCGCACCCGTACGAGTTCGAGCTCTACTACGACTGCTGACCCGTCCTGCACCTGACTGTCAGGGGCCCCGGGCTGCGCCCCCC
>JAEXPS010000149.1 GCA_023438885.1 Actinomycetes bacterium | reverse complement strand
CGGGCGCGCCGGGCCCCCCGGGGGCCGCCGGGGGCCGCGGCCGGCGCCGTCGCGGCCTCCCAGCGGCGCACGAGTTCGGCGAAGAAGGTGCTGCCGAGGGGCTCGGCCTCGGTGAGCTGCTCGTCGCCGCGGTCGCCGTACGCCCCGATCCCGGACGCCTGCAGGAGCACCCGGGGGCTGGGATCGTTCGCCAGGGTGCGCGCGAGCAGGGCCGTCGTGCGCAGGCGGGACTGGACCACGGCCCGCTTGCGGGCCGGCGTGAGGGGGCGGGAGCCCGCGTTGACCCCGGTGACGTTCACCACCGCGTGGGCACCGGCCAGCGACCGGGGGTCGAGGACGCCGCGGTCCGGGTCCCACGTGCGCTCGTCGGGCAGCGAGGCTGAGCCCCGGACCAGCCTCACCACCTCGTCACCGCGCCCGCGCAGGTGCTCGACCAGCGCGGACCCGATCAGCCCGTGGGACCCAGCGACGACGACCCGCATCGCGCCACTCAGAGGCCGAGCTCGGCCTCGAACGCGCCCTCCTCGATCCGCTGCTTGATCGCCGTGAGGTAGCGCGACGCGTCAGCTCCGTCGACCAGCCGGTGGTCGTAGGACAGCGAGAGGTAGCACATCGACCGGACGGCGATGACGTCGGCACCGTCCTCGCCCGTCACCACGACCGGCCGCTTGACGATGGTTCCGGTGGCGAGGATCGCCGAGGTTCCGCCGGGCACGATCGGGGTGTCGATCAGGGCGCCGCCCGAGCCGGTGTTCGTCACGGTGAACGTGGCGCCGGACAGCTCGTCGGGCGAGACCTTGTTGGCGCGGGTGCGGCCGGCCAGGTCGGCGATCTTGCGGGCCAGGCCGGCCAGGTTGAGGTCGCCGGCGTCGCGGATCACGGGCACCACGAGGCCGCGCTCGGTGTCGACCGCGATGCCGACGTTCTCGGAGCCGTGGTACGTGATCTCGTTGCCCTCGAGCACCCCGTTGACCTTGGGGTAGGCCTTGAGCGCCTCGACGGCGGCGAGGACGAAGAACGGCAGGAACGTCAGGTTGACGCCCTCGCGCGCGCGGAAGCCGTCCTTCGCCTTGGCGCGCAGCCGGGCCACCTTGGTGACGTCGACCTCGACCACGGTGGTCAGCTGGGCCTGCGTGTGCAGGGCCTCGACCATCCGCTCGGCGATGATCTGGCGCAGGCGGCTCGCCTTCTCGGTGGTGCCGCGCAGCGGCGACACGGCCGGGACGCTCGGGGCCTTGGCCGGCGCCGCGGCAGGCTCCTGCGCGGCCGGAGCGGCCTTGGCCTGCTCCGCGGCGGCCCGCTCGGCCTCCGCCTTGGCGGCCGCGTCGAGGACGTCCTCCTTGCGGATGCGCCCACCGACGCCCGAGCCGGCGAGCGCGGCGACGTCCACGCCCTTCTCGGCCGCGAGCTTGCGGACGAGCGGGGTGAGGTAGGTCCCGGCGGCGGCCGGGGCGGCGGGCGCCGCAGCAGAGGCCGGGGCGGGCGCCGCAGCGGGGGCCTGAGCCGCCGGAGCGGGAGCTGGGGAGGCCTCCTCGGAGGGGAGGACCTTCGCGGGGATCGGTGCCGGGGTCTCGGCCGGAGACGGCGTGGCGGGCGCGGCCTCGGCGGGTGCCTGTGCCGGTGCCGGTGCCGGTGCTGCGGGGGCAGCCTGAGCCGGAGCCGCTCCCTCGCCGACGATGGCGAGCACGGCGCCGACGGCGACGGTCTCGTCCTCCCCGACGAGGATCTGCTGGACCGTCCCGGCGACCGGCGAGGGCACCTCGGTGTCCACCTTGTCGGTCGAGATCTCCAGGAGCGCCTCGTCGAGGTCGACGTGGTCGCCGACGGCCTTGAGCCAGCGGGTCACGGTGCCTTCGGTGACCGACTCGCCCAGCGCCGGCAGCTTCACCTCGGTGCCGCTGGCGGGTGCGGCCTCGGCCGCCGGTGCCGGTGCCGGTGCCTCGGGCGCCGCCTGCGGGGCCGGAGCCTGCTCGGCGGGTGCCGGAGCCTCCTGGGCCGGAGCCGTCTCGGCGGCCGGAGCCTCCTGCGCCGGAGCCTGCTCGGCGGGCGCCGCGGGCTGGTCGGCCCCGGAGCCGGCGCCCTCGCCGATCACCGCGAGCGTCGCGCCCACCGCGACCGTCTCGTCCTCACCGACGAGGATCTGCTCGAGCACCCCGGCGAACGGCGACGGGATCTCGGTGTCCACCTTGTCGGTCGAGATCTCCAGCAACGGCTCGTCGACCTCGACGTGATCGCCGACCGACTTGAGCCAGCGGGTGACCGTCCCCTCGGTGACCGACTCGCCGAGGGCGGGGAGCTGCACGTTCTGCGACATGACGGACCTGGTCTCCTTGGTTCAGTTGTGGGCGTGCAGCGGCTTGCCGGCCAGGGCGAGGAACGCCTCGCCGAGCGCCTCGTTCTGGGTCGGGTGGGCGTGCACGAGGCCGGCGACGTCTTCGGGGTAGGCCTCCCAGTTGACGGCGAGCTGGGCCTCGCCGATGAGCTCGCCGACGCGGGCGCCGATCATGTGCACACCGACGACGGGCCCGCCCTTCCTGGCGACGAGCTTGACGAAGCCTTGCGTGCCGAGGATCTGGCTCTTGCCGTTGCCGCCGAGGTTGTACTCGACGGTCTCGATGTCGCCGTAGAGCTCGCGCGCCTTCGCCTCGGTGACTCCGACGGACGCCACCTCGGGCGTGGAGTACGTCACCCGGGGAATGCCCGACTCGACGATGGGCGCGGGGTTCAGCCCGGCGATGTCCTCGGCGACGAAGATGCCCTGCGCGAAGCCCCGGTGCGCCAGCTGGAGGCCGGGGACGATGTCGCCGACCGCGCGGATGTTCGCCACGCCCGTGCGCAGCCGCTCGTCGGTGACGACGAAGCCACGGTCGAGGGTGATGCCCTGCTCCTCGTACCCGAGGTTGGCCGTGGCGGGGCCGCGGCCGACCGCGACGAGCAGCAGGTCGGCGTCGAACGTCTTGCCGTCCTCGAGCCACACGTGGACGCCGTCGTCGGTCTGCGAGACCCCGGCGAACCGCACGCCGGTGCTGAAGGCGATGCCACGCTTGCGGAACGCGCGCTCGAAGGCCTTGGAGAGCGCCTCGTCCTCGTTGGGCACCAGGTGGGGCAGCGCCTCGACGATCGTCACGTCGGCGCCGAACGACTTCCAGACGCTGGCGAACTCCGAGCCGATGACGCCGCCGCCGAGGATGACCGCCGAGCGCGGGATCCAGTCGAGCTGGAGCGCCTGGTCGGAGGTGATGACGCGGCCGCCGATCTCCAGTCCGGGCAGCGAACGGGCGTAGGAGCCCGAGGCGAGGACGACGTGCTCCCCGGTGAGGGTGCGGTCGCCCACCTGGACGGTGTTCGGTCCGGTCAGCGTCCCCCAGCCGTGGACGACCTCGATGCCGCGGGACGACACGAGCCCCTGCAGGCCCTTGTACAGCCGGCCGATCACCGCGTCCTTGTACGCGTTGACCTCGGGCATCTCGATCCGCTCGAGCACGGTGTGGACACCGAAGTGGGCGCCCTCGCGGGCGTCGTCAGCCAGCTCGGCGGCGTGCAGCAGGGCCTTGGTGGGGATGCAGCCCTTGTGCAGACAGGTGCCCCCGACCTTGTCCGCCTCCACCAGAGCGACCGTCTTGCCCAGCTGTGCCGACCGCAGGGCGGTCGCGTAACCGCCGCTGCCTCCACCTAGGACCACGATGTCGAACGCGTCGGCCACTGCCTGCTCCTCAAAGATTGGGACAAGGGATGAAGGTCCGTCACCCATCTTGTCATTCCCGACCAGCCGGGACGAACCAGCGGACGAAGGGCCCTTGACAATCATCCTACGATTCCGAGGGCTTCCGTACAGCCGGGACGATTACGCTTCCCGCCATGGCGTGGTTCCGCCGGCGCACGCCGGCCGCAGGGGGCGGACCTTCGACGAAGGAGGCCCGTGAGGCGACGCTGGCCCACATCAGGGACTTCGTCCGGACCCGCGTCGGCGTCGAGGCGTACGTCGAGCCGGCGACCCACGTGACACCGACCACCGTGATGCTCGTCGCCACGGACGGTGAGTGGACCCGGCGCAAGGTGCCGGACCCGGCCGCAGCGGTGCAGATCGCCCGCGAGCTCGGCATCCCGGTGTACGACGTGCAACGCGTCGGCTATCCGCAGCGGGTGCGGGACTGGAACGCACGCCAGCGCATCGAGCGCAACCGCGCACGCACCGACCCGACCTGACCCGGTCAGGAGACGCGGGACTCCACGAACGCCAGCAGCGTGCGCACGCCGTACCCGGTCCCGCCCCTCGGCGTGTACCCGTGCTCCGCCCGCTCGTTGAAGCTCGGGCCGGCGATGTCGATGTGCGCCCACGGTGTCTCGCCCGCGAACTCCCGCAGGAAGACGCCCGCGGTCAGCATGCCGCCGGCGCGGTCGGCGGCGACGTTGGCGAGGTCGGCGACCTTCGAGGACAGGCCCGCCTTGAGCTCGTCGGGCAACGGCATGCCCCACGCCTGCTCGCCCGATGCGGCAGCGGCGGCGAGAACCTGCTCGCGCACCTCGTCGGACCCCATCACGCCCGCGACGCGGTCGCCGAGCGCGACGATCTGCGCACCGGTGAGCGTGGCGATGTCGATGACGACGTCCGGCTTCTCCTCGGTGGCGGCGACGAGGCCGTCGGCCATCACCAGGCGGCCCTCGGCGTCGGTGTTCAGCACCTCGACGGTCTTGCCGCCGCGGATGGTGATCACGTCCGACGGCCGCTGCGCGGAGCCCGACGGCATGTTCTCGGCCAGGCAGAGCCAGCCCGTCACCGCGACCGGCAGGCCGAGCTTCGCGGCGGCGAGCACCGTGTGCAGCACCGCGGCGGCGCCCGCCATGTCCGACTTCATCGTCTCCATGGCGTTCGAGGGCTTGATGGAGATGCCGCCGGAGTCGAACGTGATGCCCTTGCCCACCAGCGCGACCGTTGCCTTGGCGCGACGCGACGGGGCGTAGGAGACCTTCACGAGCCGCGGGGGCCGCGTCGAGCCCTGGCCCACGCCGATGAGACCGCCGTAGCCGCCGGCCGCCAGTGCCTTCTCGTCGCGCACCTCGAGCTTGACGCCCTTGACGCCCTTGGCCGCGGCATGCGCGGCATCGGCGAACGCCTCGGGGTAGAGGTGGTTCGGCGCTGCGTTGACGAGGTCGCGGGTCGCGTGGACCGCCGCCGCGAGCACCTGCGCCCGGGCGAGCCCGGCCGCGGCGTCCTTCGCCTTGGGCGCGACGACCTCGATCGAGGCGACGGGCGCGTCGGCCGCGTGGTAGCGCGCGTAGGAGTACGCCCCGAGGAGGGCGCCCTCGGCGACGGCCACCGCCGCGGCCGCGTCCGGCACCGGCAGCGCGAGAGCCACCGACCCCACGCCGGCCAGCTCCCGCGTCGCGGCACCCGCCGCGCGTCGCAGGGTCTCGGCGTCGACCGCTCCGGTGCCGAGGCCGGTGAGCACCAGCACCTTCGCCTTGAGCCCGGTGGCCGGCACGCGGCGCACCTCGTCGGCCTTGCCGGTGACACCCAGCGCCTTGGCGTCGCGCACCAGCGCGGTGCGCAGCTCGGCGGGAAGCCAGTCCGCGCCGACCAGCGCGACGGCGCCGTCAGCGGGCGCGGTCGCCACCACGAGGGCGTCGACGGGAAGGCGGGCGGGGTCCTTGCTGGTCAGCGCGATCACGAGTCGATGGTAGACCGGACGGATCCCGGCCCGGGCGGTACCGTGTGGGCCCGTGAGCACGCCACTGGTCGTCACCGGGTTCACGCTGTGCCTGGCGCTGGCGGTCTGGGCCGGGTGGCGTGCGGTGCGCGACCGTCCTGTCATCCTGCGCCAGCTGTTCGCCGGTGCGGCGATCGAGGCCTACCTGGTGGTCCAGGCGGTCGTCGTCGCGGTGCGGCCCGCGGCCGGCGGTGCCACGAGCGGGCTGTTCTGGATCTACGTCGGCACCCAGCTGGCGCTCCTGCCGCTGGCGGCCCTGTGGGCGTTCGCCGAGCGCAGCCGGTGGAGCTCGGTGGTCATGGCCGTCGCCGCGTTGACCGTCGCCTTCCTGCAGGTCCGCATGCAGCAGATCTGGGCCGCCGGATGAGGCCGACGAACACCGGGGCGGGCCGTGCGCTGGTCCTGGTCTACGGGATCCTCGCGCTGGCCGCGGTCGCCCGCGGCGCGTACCAGGTGACCACGAGGCTGGACGAGGCCCCCGCCGCCTACCTGCTGTCGCTCGCCTCGGGACTCGTCTATGTCGTGGCGACGTTCGCGCTCGCGACGGACCGCCGCCGCCTCGCGTGGGTCGCGGTGCTCATCGAGCTGGCCGGGGTGCTGGTGGTGGGCGTCGCGTCGCTCGTCGCTCCGGAGACCTTCCGGCACCCGACGGTGTGGTCCGTGTTCGGCGCCGGGTACGGGTTCGTGCCTCTGGTGCTGCCGTTCCTCGGCGTCGCCTGGCTGTGGCGGACAGGACGGGGCGCTCCACAGCCCGCCCGGTAGGTTGGGGCCGTGTACCGCCTGCTCTTCGACCTGGTGCTCCGCCGGACCGACCCCGAGCGGGCGCATGCCGGCACGTTCGCGCTGATCCGTACGGCCGCCGCGGTGCCGCTGCTGCGCGACGTGATCGCCCGCGTGCTCGGCGAGCCCGCGGACGCCGGGTTCCGGCTCTGGGGCCGGCAGTGGCCGTCCCGGCTCGGCCTGGCGGCCGGTTTCGACAAGGACGCCCACGGCGTGCTGGGCATGCGGATGATGGGCTTCGGCTACGTCGAGGTGGGCACCGTCACCGCGTTGGCGCAGCCCGGCAACGAGCGGCCACGGCTGTGGCGGCTGGTCGAGCAGCGGGCCCTGCGCAACCGCATGGGCTTCAACAACGCCGGCGCCGAGGCGGTGGCCAAGACCCTCCGTCGCCTGCGCTCGTCGGCGCGCGGCAGGGCGGCCGTGGTGGGCGTGAACATCGGCAAGTCCCGCGTCACCACGCTCGAGCACGCGGCCGACGACTACGCCACGAGCGCCCGGCTCCTCGCACCGTACGCCGACTACCTGGTGGTCAACGTCTCCTCGCCCAACACCCCGGGTCTGCGCGACCTGCAGGCGGTCGAAGCCCTGCGGCCGGTGCTCGAGGCGGTGCGGGTGGCCGCCGACCAGGCGACCGCCCAGGCCGGCGGTGAGGTGGTGCCCCTGCTCGTGAAGATCGCTCCCGACCTCTCGGACGAGGACGTCGACGCCGTCGCCGAGCTCGTGGCCGAGATGGGGCTCGACGGCGTGGTCGCGGTGAACACGACGATCGCGCACGACGAGGGACCGGGCGGTCTGTCCGGCCCTCCGCTGCTGCAGCGCGGGCTGGACGTCGTCGCCAGGCTGCGCGACCGGTTGGGCCCCGAGGCGGTGATCATCGGCGTCGGCGGCATCTCGACGGGCGCCGACGCGCGCGAGTACCTGGCCGTCGGGGCCACGCTGGTCCAGGCGTACACCGGCCTGATCTACGAGGGACCCTTCTTCGCGCGCCGGGTCACCCGCGAGCTGGCGATCGAGGAGCGCCGGGTACGCCGCGCATGAAGGCGCGCTGGGAGTGGCGGTTCGCCGAAGCGGCCGGCGGGGTGCTCGAGCGCCCTGGCAGCCCGGTGTTCGACGCCCGCTACGACGCGGAGGAGTGGCTCGGCACGCACTGGCGCGCGCTGGCGGCCCAGCGGGTGGCCACGGCCACCCTGCTCCACGAGGGCATCGCCGTGCCCCCCGCGATCGCGATCCCGCTCACGCCTTCGGCTTGACCGGCGCGCCGCCGCGCTTGACCTGCGGCTTCGGCATCCGGGTGCGCGGCAGCTGGGTGGCGCGCAGCACGCCGTAGAGCAGGTTGCCGCGCTCGCGCCCAGGCCCGAAGTTCGCCCGCAGCGCCTTCTTGAGGCCGCGCCACAGGACGACGCTGTCGACGATCACCGCGAGCACGTACAGGTACAGCACGCCCGTCAGGGCGAAGAACACCATGGGCTCCAGGAACGTCGCGGCGAACGAGACGAGCAGGAACCCGACCGCGACCGGGAGGAAGTACGCCCCGAGGTTGAACCGGGAGTCGACGTAGTCGCGCACGAAGCGCTTGACCGGGCCGGCGTCGCGCGCCGGCATGTGGCGCTCGTCGCCCGACTGCATCGCCCGGTACTCGAGCTCGCGCTGCACGCGGGCCTTCTCCCGGGCCGCCTTCGCCGCGGCCTTGCGGTCGTCGACCACCAGCGGACGGCGGTTGGCCGCCTCGGCCTCCTTGCGCTTGGGCGTGGGGCGTCCCTTGCCCCCCGCCGGCTGCTCGGCCTCGGGTGCGGTGGGGGCGGGCTCCTTGCTGCGTCCGATCACCCGTCAAGGGTATCCGGGCGCGACGGGTGCTAGGCGGGCGGCTCCGGCCCCTCGTACTGGATGCCGCGGCGCACGTGCCAGGCCGCCTCCGGCGACTCGAGCCGGGCCACGAGGTGCAACGCCATGTCGATCCCCGCGGAGACGCCGGCGGAGGTGATGGTGTCGCCGTCGTCGACGAACCGGGCCTCGGTGTCCGCCAGCACGCTCGGCTCGAGGCCCACGAGCTCGTCGAACGTCCTCCAGTGGGTGGTCGCTGGACGGCCGGCGAGCAGGCCGGCGGCGGCGAACACGAGCGCGCCGGTGCAGACGGAGGCCAGGACGGGGGTCTGCGAGCGCATCTGGCGCACCCAGGCGAGGTGCGCGGCGTCCACCGCCAGCCGGCGCGTACCGCGGCCTCCGGGGTAGACCAGCACGTGCAGCGGCCCGACGTCGCCGGCGGCGAGGTCCGGCACCAGTGACAGGCCCTTGGCGCACCGCACCCCGGCACCGTCGGCGGAGAACGTCAGCACCTGCGGACGCAGCTCGGAGTGCTCCGCCCAGGAGGCGAGGACCTCCCACGGCCCGACGATGTCGAGCTCCTCGGCGTCGTCGAAGACGAACAGCCCGATGCGCAGCGGCCGGTCGGTTCCCACCTCAGTAGCCCGGCAAGGCCAGCATCTGGTCCAGGGCGACGCGCGCCCAGTGCGCGTCGTCGGGGTCGACCACGATCCGGTTGACCACCCGGTCCGCGGCGAGAGACTCCATCGCCCAGGTGAGGTGCGGCAGGTCGATGCGGTTCATCGTCGAGCAGAAGCAGACGGTCGAGTCGAGGTAGTGGATCTGCTTGTCCGGGTGCATCCCGGCCAGCCGGCGCACCAGGTTCAGCTCGGTACCGATGGCCCAGTGCGAGCCGGCCGGCGCCTCGTCGAGGGCCTTGACGATCCGCTCGGTGGAGCCGACCAGATCGGCAGCTGTCACCACCTCGTGCGTGCACTCGGGGTGCACGATCACCGTGACGTCAGGGTCGGCGGCCCGCACGTCGGCCACGTTCTGCGCCGTGAACCGGCCGTGCACCGAGCAGTGCCCGCGCCACAGGATCATCCGCGCGTCGCGCAGCTGCGCAGGGGTGAGGCCGCCGCCGGGCTTGCGCGGGTCGTAGACCACGCAGTCGGCCGGCGACATGCCGAGCTCGAGCACCGCGGTGTTGCGGCCCAGGTGCTGATCGGGCAAGAACAGCACCTTGCTGTGACCGGCGGCTGCGCGCCGACCGCTGCCTGCCCGGTCGAAGGCCCAGCGCAGTGCCACCTGCGCGTTCGACGAGGTGCAGACCGTGCCGCCGTGACGGCCGGTGAACGCCTTGATCGCCGCGGTCGAGTTCATGTACGTCACGGGGACGGTGTCGTCCGCGACGCCCGCCTCGCCCAGCACGTCCCAGGCGTCCTCGACCTGGTCGATCGCCGCCATGTCCGCCATCGAGCAGCCCGCCGCCAGGTCGGGCAGCACCACCTGCTGGTGGTCGGCGGTGAGGATGTCCGCCGACTCGGCCATGAAGTGCACGCCGCAGAAGACGATGAACTCGGCGTCCGGCCGCGCGGCGGCCTCGCGCGCGAGCTTGAAGGAGTCGCCGGTGACGTCGGCGAACGCGATGACCTCGTCGCGCTGGTAGTGGTGGCCGAGCACGAACGCCCGCTCGCCCAGGGCGGCGCGCGCCGCGCGGGCTCGCTCGGCCAGGTCCGGGTCGCTCGCGGGAGGCAGGGCGCCGGCGCACTCGACCCCGCGCTCCGAGCGCAGGTCCAGGCCACGGCCGAGCAGCAGCAGGGCCGAGGGGGCGGGCTCGACGAACGAGGCTGTCACGGAGCCGATCCTCGCACAGGGCGTGGGACGATCTGCGCCCATGCGCGTGGTTCTCGCCCCGGACGGGTTCGGTGGCCTGCTGTCGCCTCAGGAAGCCGCCGCCGCTCTGGCCGCGGGGTGGCGGGCGGGTGCACCGCACGACGACGTGACGCAGGTTCCGCTGACCGACGGCGGTCCCGGTTTCGTCGCCACGCTGCACGCGGTGCTGGGGGGCCGGCTCATTCCGGTGGTGGCCAGAGGGCCGTGGGGCGAGCCCGTGCCGGCAACGGTGCTGCTGCACGGCGGCGTGGCCTACGTCGAGTCGGCGCAGGCGCTGGGCCTGGCGCTCGTTCCACCCGACCGCCGCGACCCGTCCCGGACCTCGTCGGCCGGACTCGGCGACCTGCTGCTGGCGGCCCGCGAGACGGGAGCGAGGCGGGTGGTGGTGGGCCTTGGCGGCGCGGCCACCAACGATGCCGGGATGGGCATGCTCGCGGCCCTGGGCAGGGCGGACGAGGCCGGCCCGTTGGCCGGTGGCGGGGGTGGCTTGCTGGAGGCGACGGCGGCCGACTTCGCCGGCCTCACCGAGCTGCGCGCGGAATGGGAGGATGTCGAGCTCGTCGTCGCGTGCGACGTCGACGCCCCGTTGCTCGGGCTGCAGGGCGCCAGCGGCGGCTTCGCGGCACAGAAGGGGGCGACCCCCGAGCAGGCGCAGTTCCTCGAACGGGCGCTGGCGCACGCCGCGCGCCTCGCGGTCGCCGCAGTGGGCCAGGGCGGGCGTCCCGACCTCCTGACGGGCCGGCCGGTGAGCGACCGACTGGCCCTGCTGCCCGGTGCGGGTGCCGCCGGGGGTACCGGGTTCGGACTCGCCGTCCTCGGTGCGCGGCTGCTGCCCGGCGCCGCTCTGGTGGCCGGCGCCGTGGGTCTGGACGAGCGGCTGGCCGGCGCCGACGTCGTCGTCACCGGCGAGGGCCGCTTCGACTGGCAGTCCCTGCACGGCACTGTGGTCGCCGAGGTGGCGGAGCGAGCGCTGACGCACGGGATCCCGACGGTGGTGATCGCCGGCGAGGTGCTCGTCGGGCGGCGGGAGCAGGCGGCGGCGGGGATCTCGGCGGCGTACGCGGTGTCGTCGACGCCGGAGCAGGTGGAGGCCGCTCTCGCCGACCCGGCGGGAACGCTGGAGCGCCGCGCCGCCGCCGTCGCCCGCACCTGGTCGCCGCCTCGTTGAGGCAGGCGACGGGCGGTGCGACCGGCGCGCTTCGCGATCCGCACCGCACACGACGTACCCTGACGGGGAACAAGCGTGTCCGCGCGTCGGTTGCGCTGGTGGACGGTTCGCGACACCGCATGGGAGAAGACATGAGCGAGGCCATCGAGACCGCCACCCACGGCGTGATCCTTACCGACGTGGCGGCGGACAAGGTCCGCAGCCTGCTGGAGCAGGAGGGCCGCGACGACCTGCGGCTGCGCGTCGCCGTCCAGCCTGGCGGCTGTTCCGGCCTGATCTACCAGCTGTACTTCGACGAGCGTGTGCTCGAGGGCGACGCGACCCGCGACTTCGGTGGCGTGGAGGTCGTCGTGGACCGGATGTCGGTTCCGTACCTCGAGGGCGCGACCATCGACTTCGCCGACACCATCGAGAAGCAGGGCTTCACGATCGACAACCCGAACGCCGGCTCGTCCTGCGCGTGCGGGGGCTCGTTCAGCTGACCTTCTGCGGTCCCAGGACGACGGTGAGCTCCAGCAGCTCGCCGTCGTTTCTGTTGTCCGCGACCGTGTGACCGCGCATCCGGGCCCAGGCGGGGACGTCCACCGCCGCCGCCGGGTCGGTGGCCAGCACACGGACCCGGGCGCCCTCCGGCAGCTGCCGGGCTGCCCGGGCCAGTGCGATGACGGGCGCCGGGCACAGCAGCCCGCGCGCATCCACGACCACCACGCCCTCGCCGACCCCGGCACTTCCTGTCGAGCCCGGCAGCTGCGACTGCCGGGGTGGGCGCGAACTGCCGGGTTCGCGGGTCACAGTCCGGCCGTTCCGAGGGTGGCCCGGACCTTCGCCACGACGCCGGGGAGCGTGTCCGCGAAGCGGTCGACGTCCTGCCGGAGCGTGCCGCGCGGCAGGGCGAGGCGCACGTTGCCATGCGTCAGCACGCCCATCGCGGCCAGCACGTGACTCGGCTCGAGCGCGCTCGACGTGCAGGCGGACCCCGACCCGACGGCGAACCCCGCCTCGTCGAGCGCGGTGACCAGCGCCTCGCCGTCGACGAACAGGCAGCTGAACGTCAGCACGTGCGGCAGGCGCGGGTCGCCGGGCCCCGCGCCCCCC
>JAEXPS010000135.1 GCA_023438885.1 Actinomycetes bacterium | reverse complement strand
CGGGGGCGCGGGGGGGGGGGGGGGGGGGGGGGGGGGGGGGGGGCGGGGGGGGGGGGCGCCCCCCGCCGCGTCACGCGTTGCTCAGGCGCCGACGCGGTAGCGCGCGTAGCCCGTGACGGCCCCGCCCACCTCGGCCAGCACCTGCGCGACCGTCTTCTTCGGGTCCTTGGCGAACGCCTGGTCGAGCAGCACGTTCTCCTTGTAGTACCCGACGAGCCGGCCCTCGACGATCTTCGGCAGCGCGGCCTCGGGCTTGCCCTCGTTGCGGGCCGTCTCCTCAGCGATGTGCCGCTCGTTCTCGACGACGTCGGCCGGCACCTCGTCACGCGAGAGGTACATCGGCGAGTACGCCGCGATGTGGGTCGCGATGTCCCGGGCCACGGGGGCGCCGGCGGCATCGGTCGCCACGAGGACGCCGACCTGCGGCGGCAGGTCCTTGTTGACCTTGTGCAGGTAGACCTCGACGTGCTCGCCGGCGACCCGCGCGACGCGGCGCACGACGATCTTCTCGCCGAGGGTCGCCTGGGTCTCGTCGACCTGCTGCTGCACCGTGATGCCCTCGGAGTCCGCGGCGAGCAGGGCGTCCGCGTCGCGGGCACCCGAGGCGATCGCGGCGGCGAGCACCCGCTCGGCGAGGGTGAGGAACGGCTGGCTCTTGGCGACGAAGTCCGTCTCCGAGTTGACCTCGACGAGCACGCCGACCTGGCCGTCGCCCGACTCGAGCGGGACGACCTGCGCCGTCACCAGCCCGTCGGAGGCGGAGCGGCCCTCGCGCTTGCCGATGCCCTTGAGACCCTTGACCCGGATGATCTCCTCCGCCTTGGCGGGGTCGCCACCGGCCTCCTCGAGCGCCTTCTTGACGTCGAGCATGCCGGCGCCGGTCTTCTCGCGCAGCGCCTTGAGGTCAGCCACCGAGTAGTTGGCCATCAGATGTGTTCCCGTCCTGTCGTCGGTCTGAGGTGGTCAGCGGGTGGTGTCGTCGGTCTCGTCGGAGATCGCTTCGGCGACCTCCTCGGCGACCGGCTCGACGACCTGCTCGGCGGCGGCCACGGCCTCGTCGGCCTGCTCGACGGTCTCGACGGCCTCGGCAGCGGGCGCCGCAGCGGCGGCCGCGTCGGCCTCGGCACCGGCCAGGAGCTCCCGCTCCCACTCGGCGAGCGGCTCGGAGGCCGCCTCGCCCTCGGCTGCCGCGGTGGCACCGGAGTGCCGCTTCAGCAGGCCGTCGGCGACGGCGTCCGCCACGACACGCGTGAGCAGCTGGACGGCGCGGATCGCGTCGTCGTTCCCGGGGATCGGGTAGTCGACGTGGTCCGGGTCGCAGTTGGTGTCGAGGATCGCGACCACCGGGATGCCCAGCTTGCGCGCCTCGTCGACCGCCAGGTGCTCCTTGTTGGTGTCGACGATCCACACCGCGGACGGCACCTTGGCCATGTCACGGATGCCGCCGAGGGTGCGCGCGAGCTTGTCCTTCTCGCGGCGCAGCACCAGCAGCTCCTTCTTCGTCAGACCCGAGGCCGCGACGTCGTCGAAGTCGATCTGCTCGAGCTCCTTGAGGCGCTGGAGCCGCTTGTGGACCGTGGAGAAGTTGGTGAGCATGCCGCCCAGCCAGCGCTGGTTGACGTAGGGCATCCCGACGCGGGCGGCCTGCTCGGCCACCGGCTCCTGCGCCTGCTTCTTGGTGCCGACGAAGAGCACGGTCCCGCCGTGCGCCACGGTCTGCGAGACGAACTCGTAGGCGCGGTCGATGTACGTCAGCGACTGCTGCAGGTCGACGATGTAGATGCCGTTGCGCTCGGTGAAGATGAAGCGCTTCATCTTGGGGTTCCAGCGGCGGGTCTGGTGCCCGAAGTGGACACCGCTCTCCAGCAGCTGGCGCATGGTCACGACGGCCATGGCACGTCCTTCCGGCGGGTGCTCGGCTGGCGCCGGTGGCACACGCTCTCGTGCGGACCCGTTGGCGGGCCCGCGGCTCGGTTGTCGGCTCCGACCGGGTGGCCGGTGCCCCTGGCGCCTACCGGGTCCGCGCCGGGCGTTGCCCGGACCGCTGCGGTGCTCGGCCCCGCCGTCGGCCGCCCAAGGACGGCATCGAGCGGGAAGTGGCGCGCGAAGTCGACCGGCATGCACCGGTCGCGCGCACACTCTACCGGATGGCGGGGTCCCGGCCCGTCCCCAGCCGAGCCGCCCACAGCCCGCCCGGTGGCCCCCGGTCCCCTGCCGACCCGGGCTGAGCGCCGTCCGGGGTCCGTGCCCGCACGAGGCTGCCGCCATGCCCGTGACGTCAGGCCGCCGGAGGCAGCCGGCGCCGCGTGCGACGAGCCGCCGCCGGGTGCACGGTGCGCTCGCCGCGGCGCTCGTGCTCCTGGTCGGGGTCGCGCCCTTCGAGGTGGCAGCCGACGGGGCTGGGGACGGCGCGCTCGTGGTGCGTTACCGCTCCCCGGCACCCGAACCGCTGGTGGTCGCGCGCGCCTTCGACCGCCCGGCCGCCCGATGGGCCGCGGGCCATCGGGGCGCGGACCTGACCGCGGCCGTCGGAGACGTGGTCGTCGCTCCGGCCGGCGGCCTCGTCACCGTCGCGGGCACCGTGGTCGACCGCGGCGTGGTGACCATCCAGCACGCCGACGGGCGGCGCAGCAGTCTGGAGCCGGTCACGCCCTCCGTGGCCGTGGGCGAGCAGGTTGCGGCGGGTCAGCGGGTCGGCACGCTGGCCGCCGGCCGGTGGCACTGCTCCGCCGCCTGCCTGCACTGGGGCGTGCGGGAAGGAACGGACTACGTCGACCCGATCGCGCTGCTGCCGGGGCTGGGCCCGGTGGTGCTGCTGCCCGTGCCGTGAGGTCAGGCGTGCTCGGCGTCGGCCAGACGCGTGCGCAGCCGCCCCATCGCGGCCGTGTGCATCTGCGAGACGCGGGACTCGGTGACACCGAGCATGCGCCCGATCTGAGCGAGAGTCATCCCCTCGTAGTAGTAGAGGACCACCACCATGCGCTCCCGCTCCGAGAGCTGCTCGATGGCCCGGGCCAGCAGGTACGTCGTCTCCTGGGCCTCGACGGAGCCGGCCGGGTCCTCGCAGCGCTCGTCGCCCAGCGTGTCGCCGAGCGAGACCGCGCCGGGCCGCTCGTCGCCCCCGAGCATCTCGTCCAGCGCCACGAGGTTCACGGTGGAGAGCTGGGTGAACGCCGTGCGCAGCTCGGCCATCGAGACCTCGAGCCGGTCGGCGATCTCGTGGTTCGTCGGGGCCCGGTGCAGCGTCGCCTCGAGCTCGCCGAACGCGCGGTCGATCGCCCGGGCCTTGGTGCGCACCGAGCGCGGCACCCAGTCGAGCGCCCGCAGCTCGTCGATGATCGCCCCGCGGATGCGGCTCGACGCGTACGACTCGAACCGCACGGAGCGACCGGGCTCGTACTTCTCGATCGCGTCGATGAGGCCGAACATGCCGCAGGAGACGAGGTCGGCGTGCTCGACCATGCTCGGCAGGCGCAGGCCCACCCGGCCGGCGACCGCGGACACCAGCGGGGCGTAGTGCATGATCAGCCACTCGCGCGCCGCCTCCGCGGAGGTCGACTTGTACTCGGCCCAGTGCGCGTCGACGACCTCGTCGCCCGCCTGGGCTGCGGGCACCTCGTCGGGAACCGTGGCGAAGCGCCTCGGCCGGGGAATGACACCGCGCGGAGCGGTGGGCACCGGGTGGCCCGGGGGTAGGTGCATGCCGGCGTCGGCGACGGGCTGGGCCTCAGTCGTCATCGATGACTCCGTTTCGGGCCTCATGCGCGGGGGTGGGCAATCTGGTACGCCGAGCGCAGCCGCTCGGCCGAGACGTGCGTGTACCGCTGGGTGGTCCCGAGGCTGGCGTGACCCAGCAGCTCCTGCACGGAACGCAGGTCGGAGCCGTTCTCCAGGAGATGGGTCGCGGCCGTGTGCCGCAGGGCGTGGGGGGCCACGTCGTCGACGCCGGCACGCCGGGCCATCGCGTGGACGGCGTCCCGCAGGCGGCGCTGGTCCACGCGCCCGCCGCGGGCACCGAGGAACAGCGCGCTGCCCGATGCGGGGCCGGCGAGCTTCGGGCGAGCCTCGTCCAGCCAGACCGAGAGCGCCGTGGCGGCAGGGCCCCCGAACGGCACGACCCGCTCCATGTCGCCCTTGCCGACGACCCGCAGCAGGCGGTTGGCCAGATCGAGGTCGGAGACGTCGGCGCCGCAGAGCTCGCCGACCCGGACGCCCGAGGCGTACAGCAGCTCGGCGACGGCCCAGTCGCGCACCGCGATGGGGTCGCGCTCCTGGGCGGCTCGTCCCGCCTCGTCCAGCATCGTCACGACGTCCCGCTGCCGGAGCACCGCCGGCAGGTGCGCGGGGATGCGCGCCGTGGCCAGGCGGGCACTCGGGTCGTCCGCCAGGAGGCCGGTGCGCGTCGCCCAGCCGAAGAACGTGCGAGCGGCGGCGGCGCGGCGCGCCATCGTCGCCCGGGAGAGCCGCCGGGCCGCCATCGCCGCCAGCCAGGCGCGCAGCACACCGAGGTCGACGTCCTCGAGGTGGCGGCGTCCGTGGCGGGCGGCAAACCCGAGGAGGTCGTCCAGGTCGCCCAGATACGCACGCACGGTGTGCTCCGAAAGACCTTGCCGGGAGCGCAGGTGAGCCGCGAAGTCGGCGCGCAGCGCCGTCCGCGTCTGCGCCCCCAACGTGATCTCGGTCACTTGCACACGCTTACCGTGTCGGCAGACGACCTGCAGATCAAGACGGGCTTCGGAGGAAAACCATCCGGCGTCCCGGAGATTGCCGTAAATGTCCGATTCTCAGCCCGTTGTGACGGCTTTCCGGCGCGTTTTCACCCGGTCGGAGTATTCAGCGTGACGGCCCGTCAGCCGGGCAGGTGACCACGGACGGAGTAGTGCGGGCGCTCGTCGGCACGCCCTCAGGGCCGGACCGCACGCCAGCCACCGCTGCCGCGCACCACCAGGCCCTTGAGCTCCATCAGCCCCAGCGCGCTGCGCGCCTCGTCGACCGTGGTGCCCGCCCGCCTCGCCACGAGGTCGAGGTCGGCGCCGGCGCGCAGGCCCAGGGCGTCGTGCACGCGGACGGCGATCGGGCCCAGCGCCGCGAGGTCGTCGGGCGATCCAGCCGGCTCGTCGACGGCGGCCGCCCCCGGCAGGAGCTCGACGACCTCCGGCGCATCGGTGACGCAGACCGCACATCCCTCCCGCAGCAGGCGGTGGCAACCCGCTGACGCCACCGACGTCACCGGCCCCGGGACCGCGCCGACCGGGCGCAGCAGCTCGGCGGCGCGGCGCGCCGTGCTCAGTGCCCCCGACCGCCAGGCCGCCTCGACGACGACGGTCGCGCCCGTGATCGCCGCGATGAGCCGGTTGCGCTGGAGGAAGCGCGACTTGGTCGGCAGCGACCCCGGCGGGAGCTCGGCCAGGATCGCACCGCCCGCCGCGACGAGCTCTTCGAAGAGGCGGGCGTTGCCCATCGGGTACGTGCGGTCGACCCCGCCGGCGAGGACCACGACCGTCGGCCCGCCGCCCGCCTGTGCCCCCCGGTGCGCTGCCGCGTCGATCCCGTAGGCGCCGCCCGAGACCACCGCGACCCCCCGGCCCACCAGTCCGTCGGCCAGGTCGAAGGCCACTCGCTCGCCGTAGGCCGTGCTCGCGCGGGAGCCGACGATCGCCACCGACGCCCCGGCAGGCAGTGCTCCCCGGCACCACAACGCGAAGGGCGCGGCGTCGCCGAGGTCGTCCAGGCCCGCCGGCCAGCTCTCGTCACCCGGCACCACGAGCGAGCCGCCGAGCCCGCCCAGCTGCGCCGCCCACGCGCCGACGTCCAGTGACACCCCCCGCTCGGACCATCGCCTCGCGGCGCCGACCAGGCGTGCCCGGTCCGGGCCGTCGAGCCCCGGCAGCGCGGACCATTCCGGTGCTCCGCGAGTCGCCGCCACCACCCAGTCGAGTGCCCGTGCGGCACCCAGCAGGCGCACCAGGGCTCCGGCCGCCTGGTCGCCGGGCTCCACCAGGCCCGACCACTCGGCACGGGCCCGCCGCTCGTCGTCCCACGCGTGGCGGCTCATGCTCCCTGGCCCATCGTCCGCAGCCCGGTGGCGTCGTGGATGTCGACCGCCGACGGTGCCGTGCGTCCCCGCAGGTCTGCCAACGTCCACGCGATGCGCAGCACCCGGTCCACTCCCCGCAGGCTGAGCGTCCCGCGTTCCACACCCTCGTCGAGCGACGCGCTGAGCCTGCGGTCCGGCCCGAGCCGCTCGCGCAGCCAGCGGCCGGGCACCTCGGCGTTGGTGCGCCAGCCGGTGCCCGCCAGCCGTTCGGCCGCTGCCCGCCGCGCTTCGGCCACCCGGGCCGCGACCACCGCGCTGGACTCTCCCGGCGTGTCCGTGCGCCGCGCCTGGGTCACCTCGACCTGGAGGTCCACGCGGTCGAGCAGCGGGCCGGACAGCTTGCCGAAGTAGCGGCGGCGCTGCGGGGGCGTGCCCCTGCCCGCCCCGCCCGTGCCGCCCGCCCCCCCCCCCCGGCCCCGGTTGGCGGCCCACCC
>JAEXPS010000055.1 GCA_023438885.1 Actinomycetes bacterium | reverse complement strand
GTTGGCCGGTCCTCCGCCGACGCCGCGCGCCGCTGGCGCACGTCCTCCAGCGACGTCCCGTAGAACGCCGCGGTCATCAGGTCCTTCATGTCCTCGAGCATCGGCATGCGCGGGTTCGCCGGGGCGCACTGGTCCTCGTACGAGCGCATCGCCAGGTCGTCGAGCTTGCCGATGAACGCGTGCTCGGAGACCCCCTGCGCCTGGAACGACGCGGGGATGCCCACCGCGGCGCGCAGCCGCTCGACGGCGGCGGCGTAGGACTCCACGCCCTCCTCCGGCGTCGCGGCCGGCAGGCCGAGGCTCCGCGCGATCTCCTGGAAGCGCTCCGGCGCGACGTAGGACTCGTACTTCGGCCAGCTCGTGAGCTTGGTGGGGACCTTGCCGTTGTAGCGGATCACGTGGGGGAGCAGGGTGGCGTTCGTCCGGCCGTGCACGAGGTGGAACGTGGAGCCGATGGTGTGCGCCATCGCGTGCACGATGCCGAGGAACGCGTTGCCGAACGCCATGCCGGCGATGGTCCCCGCGTTGTGCATCTTCTCCCGCGCCGCGCCTGCGCCCTCCCCGCCGGTCACCGAGGCCTCGAGGTTGGCGAAGATGAGCTTGATGGCGTGCAGCGCCATCCCGTCGGTGAAGTCGTTGGCGTAGACGGACACGTACGCCTCGGTGGCGTGCGTGAGGGCGTCGAAGCCGGAGTCCGCCGCGAGCGACGCGGGCATCTCGCCGGTCAGCGCGGGGTCGACGATCGCCACCGTCGGGGTCAGCGCGTAGTCCGCGAGCGGGTACTTCAGGCCGGTCTTCGGGTCGGTGATGACCGCGAAGGGGGTGACCTCGGCACCCGTGCCCGACGTCGTCGGGATGCACACCAGCTTGGCGAGGTTGCCGAGCGTCGGGAACTTGAACGCCCGCTTGCGGACGTCGAAGAACTTCTCCCGCATGTCGGAGAAGACGATCTCCGGGTGCTCGTACCGCAGCCACATCACCTTCGCCGCGTCCATCGGCGACCCGCCGCCGAGCCCGATGATCGTGTCCGGCCGGAACTCGCGCATGAGCTCGGCACCGCGGTCCACGGTGGTGATCGTGGGCTCGGGCTCGACGCTGTCGATGATCTGCAGCGCGACCTTGTTCGGGCGTCGCGCGAGGACGTCGAGCACCTTGTCCACGAAACCGAGACGGGTCATCGTCGGGTCGGTGACGATCGTGACCCGGGTGATGTCGGCCATGTCCTCCAGGTAGCGGATGGCGTTCGGCTCGAAGTAGGTCTTGGCCGGCACCTTGAACCACTGGAGGTTGTTGTTCCGGCGGCCGATCCGCTTGATGTTGATGAGGTTCACCGCCGAGACGTTGTTGGAGACCGAATTCGCGCCGTACGAGCCGCAGCCGAGGGTGAGCGAGGGGATGAAGGCGTTGTAGATGTCGCCGATCCCGCCGAGCGAGGCCGGCGAGTTCCAGATGACGCGGACGGCCTTGACGCGCGTCCCGAACTCCTCGACCAGGGCGGCGTCCTCGGAGTGGATGGCGGCGCTGTGACCGAGGCCGTCGAACTCGACCATCTGCTCGGCCAGGGAGATGCCGTGCTCCGAGCTCTCCGCGCGCAGCACCGCGAGGACCGGGCAGAGCTTCTCGCGCGTGAGCGGCTCGGCCGGCCCGACGCCGGACACCTCGGCGAGCAGGATCGAGGTGTCGTCGGGGACGGTGAAGCCGGCCATGCGCGCGACGTCGACGGCGCTCTGGCCGACGACCTTCGCGTTGAGGCGGGCCTCGCCGCAGTTCGCGTCCGTGGCCTCGACGCCGAAGATGAGGCGCTCGAGCTGCGCCTTCTCCTGCGGCGTGCACCGGTGGGCGTGCAGGCGGGCGAACTCGGCCATCGCGGCGTCGTAGACCGCGTCGTCGACGATGGCTGCCTGCTCGGACGCGCAGATCATGCCGTTGTCGAACGCCTTGGACAGGACCACGTCGTTGACGGCGCGCGCGAGCTTGGCGGTCCGCTCGATGTAGGCGGGGACGTTCCCCGCGCCGACGCCGAGGGCGGGCTTGCCGCACGAGTACGCCGCGCGGACCATCGCGTTGCCGCCGGTGGCGAGGATGAGCGCGACCCCGGGGTGGTTCATGAGCGCGTTGGTGGCCTCGATGGACGGCTGCGCGACCCACTGGATGCAGTGCTCCGGGGCGCCCGCGGCCACGGCGGCGTCACGCACGATGCGCGCGGCCGCGACGGAGCTCTCCTGGGCGGAGGGGTGGAACGCGAAGACGATCGGGTTGCGCGTCTTGAGGGCGATGAGCGCCTTGAAGATGGCCGTCGACGTCGGGTTGGTCACGGGCGTGACACCGCAGATGACGCCGACGGGCTCGGCGATCTCGACGATCCCGTGCAGGTCGTCCCGCGCCACGATGCCGACGGTCTTGAGCTCGGCCATCGAGTGGGTGACGTGCTCGCACGCGAAGATGTTCTTGACGGCCTTGTCCTCGAACACCCCGCGTCCGGTCTCCTCGACCGCGAGGCGGGCGAGCTCCCCGTGCTTGTTCAGCGCGGCGACGGAGGCCTTCTTGACGATGTGGTCCACGTCGGCCTGCGTGAGGCTCGCGTACGCGGCGAGGGCCTTGGTCGCGCCGGCCACCAGCTCGTCGATGGAGGCGGCCGCGGTGGGGGCGGGGGTGACGACGGCGGCCTGGCCGCCACGGTTTCGGTTGCTCACGGGGATCCTCCCGGGCCTTCTCGGATGTCGGGTTCGGATCGCCCTTGATCCGATCTCGACGCTAGGCGGTCCGGGCCCGCGAACCGTGTGCCCAAAGTCCCGGCGGCTGCGTGGTTTTTCCCGGCGGGGCCCGGCAGTCGTCCCATCACTGGCACTCGGGGGTCAAGAGTGCTAATACTGGAGTCGTAGCCGCCCGTCGGACCCGGCGCTGCCGGTCACCCGTCGGGACTTCGACGCAGGTGCTCCGGAGGGCCCGGGGCACCACCGTGGAGGAGGTGGTGAGCGTGGCTACGCGATACGACCCGTTCGTCGAGACCGCTCGATGGATGGACCAGGTGATGGGCACGATGCGCGAGGCCTCGACGAGCGTCCCCGCGATGCCGATCGACCTGTACCGCACCGGTGACCACTACGTCATGCACGTGGACCTGCCGGGGGCGGACCCGGGCAGCGTGGACGTCAACGTCGAGGACCGGACCCTGACGATCCGTGCCCAGCGCACCGCGCGCACGGACGCCGACGTGCAGTGGCTCGCGCGGGAGCGGGCGGCAGGCACCTACGTCCGCCAGCTCAACCTGGGGCGCGGCCTCGCGCTCGACAAGGTCAGCGCCAGCTACGCCGACGGCGTCCTCACGCTGACGATCCCGGTCGCCGAGGAGGCGAAGCCGAGGCGGATCGAGATCCAGCACGGCGGCGGGCAGACGGCGATCGGCGCCGGCGCGCCGGCGGAGCCGGCCACCAGCTGAGACGTCCCGCGCGTCAACGGTCGAGGCA
>JAEXPS010000024.1 GCA_023438885.1 Actinomycetes bacterium | reverse complement strand
GCACCGTGCTGGTCGACGAGGGCACGCTGGCCCAGCTGCAGTCCGACGCGGCCGCCGGTCGCGACGCCCGCGCGGAGCAGCTCGTCGCGGCGCGCACCAAGGCCGTCGACGACGCGGTGTCGGACGGGCGGATCCCGCCGGCGCGCAAGGCGCACTGGCTCACGCAGCTCGAGAAGGACCCGGGCTCGCTCGAGGTCCTCAACGCGCTGCCGACGGACACCATCCCGCTCGCGGCCCGCGGTCTGACCGGCGGCGTCGACGAGTCCAGCGACGACCAGCTCTACGCCAAGGCGTGGGGCAAGTCGTCCGAGCCGAAGGGCGAGTGACATGGACACGCGCATGACGTTCCAGCCGGGCGACCCGATCACCTGCGACGTGTCGGCCGACGTGGCCGGCGGCCAGCTGGTCGAGATCACCGGCGACCTGGCGGTCGGTCCGGCCGACGCCGCGACCGCCGCGACCTTCCTGGGCACCGCGGCGTTCGACGCCAAGACCGGCCAGAAGGTCACCGTCCTGATCGGCGGGGTCCAGCCGATCGTCGCCTCCGGCGCGATCGTCGCCGGCCAGTCGGTCGTCGCGGCCGCCGACGGCAAGGTCAAGGCCCGCGCCGCCGAGACGATCGACACGATCGTCGGGGTGGCGCTCACCGGCGGCACGGACGTGGCCGTCGACATCCTGATGGCTCGCTGAGGAGGAGCAACCACATGTCCGGGTACACCTACCCCGCGCTCGCTCCGGCCGGCGCGGGGCTGACGACCATCGAGATCCACCACCTGCTCAAGACGCCGCAGACCCTGGCGCGGCGGGTGCGGGACCTGTCCGACAAGCGGTACATCGCCGACGTGCTGCTCTCGGGCCGGTTCGTCGCGGAGGGCGGCGGGATCTTCTACGAGACCGGTGAGGAGATCTTCACCGAGGACGACGCGGCGGAGATCACGCCCGGCGCCGGCTACCCCATGACCCAGGCCCGGGCGGGCGAGCTCGCCGCGGCACGGGTCTCCAAGTGGGGCCGCGACGTGCTGGTCACCGACGAGGCGATCAAGCGCCTGAAGATGAACCCCGTCGACAAGGCCCTGGCGAAGGTGGTCAACACCAACGTCAAGACCGTCGACTCGGCGGCCCTCGGCGTCATCGCCTCGAAGCTGACCACTACGTTCAACGTCACCGGTGCCGGCAACCCCGGCGCGTGGAGCACCGCCGAGGCGCTGGTCAACGGCGTCCTGCAGGGCGTGGCGATGGTCGACGCGCTCGAGGAGGGCTACACGCCCGACGTGATCGTGCTCAACGACCTGCAGTGGGCCAAGGCCATGGGCCTGCTGTGGGCGGCCGGGGTGCTGCCGCGCGAGAACGGCAACCCGCTGGTCACCGGCCAGTGGCCCGAGGTCCTCGGCCTGAAGTGGCTGAAGACGCCCCACTCGCCGTCGGCGAACCCGTTCCTCGCCGACACCGAGCAGCTCGGCGGCATGGCCGACGAGAAGCTCGACTCTCCCGGCTACTCCCAGGCCGGCGGTGTGGGCGTCGAGGTCAAGTCGATCCGCGACGAGGACAAGGACGGGTACAGGGTGCGCGGGCGCCGCGTGACCGTGCCCGTCGTGCTCGAGCCCAAGGCCGGCCTGGTCTTCACGAACACGGGGCTCTGAGGATGGCTGGCGCCGCCTCGTACCGCGTGAAGGCGCAGATGGTCGTCGCCAAGGTGACCGACCAGCGCCACGAGGTCTACCTCGGCCGGGGAGCGTTCCTCCCGACCGAGGTAGACAAGCCCGAGATCAAGCGCCTCCTGGCGCTCGGTCTCATCGAGGCCGTGCAGGCCACCAGGTCGGGCACGCGATCGCAGCCCGCGGAGACCGAGGCGGCTGCGCAGGCCGAGGCAGCGGCCAAGGCGGCCGCGGAGACCGAGGCGGCGCAGGCCGAGGCGGCGCAGGCCGCGGAGACCGAGGCCAAGGCGGCTGCTGGCGGCAAGGCCAAGTAGCACACCGAGGACGACAGGAGGGCGCCACATGGCTGGAGAGCCGTTCGCTCAGGCGGGCGACGTCGCGACCGCGTGGCGCCCTCTGTCGTCCGAGGAGCAAGCACGGGCCACGCACTGGATCGGTGTGGCCACGCGCCGGATCAGGCGCCGGTGGCGGGACGTCGACGAGCGCCTGGCGCTCGCGGTCGACGACCCGCGACACCTCGCCGCCGACGACCTGAAGGACGTCGTCGTGACCCTGGTGGTCGACGTGCTCGGCGGACCGGAGATCCCGCACGCCCGCGCGGTCAGTGTGGGCTCGGGTGCGGAGTCTCGGTCGGTGCAGCTGGACCGGGCCAGCGGTCTGCAGCTGCCGGACTTCGCCGGCTGGATGGTCGAGATCTTCGAGGGACGCCCGGGGCCGGCGGTGCCGACCGGGTCGTTCCCTCGCCCCCTGCCGCTCAACGGCGCATTCGTCACGAAGGAGATCTACCGATGACCACCAAGAAGACACCCGCCGAGCAGGTGCCCGCCGCCGTCGAGGGCGGGACGGGTCCGGATCTCGCCCAGGCACCGACGACCCTCGGGCAGTCGCCCGCCTCGCAGCCGCACCACCAGGTCGTGGCGCTGGGCGACCAGGTCGAGGTGAACGGCCGCGTGTGGCCGCTGTCGAAGGCGATCCGCCTCGGCCTGGTACCCCCGCAGGGCTGAGCGTCGTGTTCAGGTTCTCCTCGCCGCTGCACGCCGAGACGCTCACGCTGCAGCGTGCTGCGCAGGGCGAGACGGACGCCGCTGGCGTCCCCATCCCGACGCCCGCTGCGCCGATGTCCCTGGCGGGCTGCAACGTGCAGCCGTCCGGATCGAGCGAGACGGACGACGACGGTCGTCAGGTCGTCACCACGTACCGAGTGTCCGCACCGGGCATCGGCCTGGGTGTGGCTGCTGGGCAGGTCGCCTCGTGGCGGTTGCCGGGCGTGTGGCTGGTCGAGGGCGATCCGCTCGAGTTCGCCGGCACGGGGCTGCTGGACCACACGGAGTTCCTGATCCGCCGCGTGAGGGGGTGACCTGCCGTGGCTCAGCAGCCGAGGATCACGGCGGCGACGATCGCCAAGGCGATGGACACCCCGGCGGTGCGCGCCGCGCTGCGGGCGAAGGCCCGCCGAGTTCTGCCCCGCGCGCAGCTGCTCGCCATCCAGGCCGGCGCCGGCCAGTTCGGTGAGGCCCTCCAGATTGAGGAGGGCACCCGCCCAGGGTCGAGGGCCGGCGGCTTCAAGCGCCCCTACGCCCGCGTCTCGGCACAGGTGACCGACGACATGAAGTCCGCCGACGCGGGGGCGAAGATGTCCCGCACGTCGATCCTGCGGCGGTCCTCCGGTGCCTGAGTACGGGCTGGAGTGGCCGAACGTGGAGCAGCTCGTCGTCGCTTGGCTGAAGGCTCGCACCAACCTGTACGTCTGCACCGAGCGACCCGACGATCTCGCGGCCCTCGCGGACTCCCGGGGTGTGGTGCAGGTGTCCCGTGCTGGCGGCGCGGGTGCGGCGCTGGAGAAGCGCGTCGACGTCGAGCTGGAGGCGTTCGCCGCGGACCGTGCCCA
This sequence comes from Actinomycetes bacterium, assembly GCA_023438885.1. Taxonomy (GTDB): domain Bacteria; phylum Actinomycetota; class Actinomycetes; order Actinomycetales; family Cellulomonadaceae; genus Cellulomonas. The sequence goes on along the minus strand of JAEXPS010000024.1, from coordinate 13,371 downwards.
TCTGTGGGACGACGTCGTGTCGGTGCTCGAGCGGGCGATGTTCGACCTGGCGGGCGACGGCGGCGATCACGGCTACGTCGACGACGTCGAGAACCTGTTCGCGTTCGCGGGCGAGCCGCATCCGAACCCGTCGGTGAGGTATGCGACGGGCACGTTCAGCATCACAGTCCGCCCCCTGTGACGGACCAGTCCACCACCCGCCGGCTACCGCCGGCCGTCGCGAGGAGTAACCCATGCCCGAAGTCGTTCCCACCCTGTCGAACAAGGCCGTCCGCAAGTGGCGGCGCATGCTGTTGGCGATCGCGGACGAGGCCGCCGAGGTGCCGGAGGCGTTCTTCGGTGTCGACCACCTGCCGATCGCGCTGCCCGCCGACCACAAGGACATGGGGTACGTGTCGACGGACGGGATCACGGTGGCGGACTCGCTGTCGAGCGAGGACACCACGATGCTGCAGTCGCTGACTCCGGTGCGCACGGACCTGACGGGCCGCACGCAGTCCCTCACGGTGGCGTTCGGCGAGTCGAACGCCTGGACGAACGCCTTGTCGCACGGCCTGCCGGTGTCCGACTGGGCGGCCGCGAAGGAAGGGCCGTGGCTCTTCGACGACGAGGGCGCGGTCGACTGGCCGTACTACCGGCTGCTGCTGATCGGCCAGGACGGCCTGGGCTCGAAGGCGGTCTACCGGGTCGAGTACGCGTACCGGGCGAAGGTCACCGCCAAGACGGACCGGGCCTTCGGGTCGGCCGCCGAGACGATCGGCTTCACGTTCGGCCTGTACCTCGACGAGATCACGGGCAAGTCGTACACCCGCGCGGAGAACGGCCCGGCGCTCAACCCCGAGCCGTAGGGCTGAGCCGGCTGACTCCGAAGACGCCGCGGCACCGGGGGACGGGGACACCCCGGTGCCGCGGCCGTGTCCCCACGTCCCCACGAAGGCAGGTGCATCGTGAGCAAGCCCAACGGTCGGCGGGTGAAGCTGGCCCAGTTCAAGCAGCAGCTCGCCGAGGCGGTCCTCCCGCCGGACGGCAAGGTTGTCGTCGAGATCGACGACGCCGGCAGCACCATCGAGTTCGTCGTACCGCTGCACATGGACCCTGACGACGAGTACGTCAAGGAGATCCAGGCGACGGACGACGAGGACGCGCTGGCGAAGGTTGTGCTCGGCGACCAGCTCGATCGGTGGCTGGCGACGGGGTCGACGGCGAAGGACTTCGCGCTGCTGTTCGCCGAGGAGGCCCGCGCGGCGGCGGAGCGCATGACGGATTTCCGGTACAGGCCGTCTGGGAAGTAGTCGCCGAGGCACCGGAGGCGATCGAGGCGGCCTTGCTGCGGCAGTACCCAGGTCGGGGCAACCCGGTGCGCAGGGCCTTGACCGGGCGGCTGCCGGTACGCCAGCTGCGGGTGATGGTCGAACACCTCGACCTCGACCGGCCCCTGTCGCTGGCGCTGGGCGGCGGCGGGTGGGTGTACCCGGACTGGATGCTCCACGACGTGTCGGCGCAGCTGCGGGCCCTGGTGGCGATGACGCACAACATCCACCGGGACAAGGGCTCGCAGCCCCTCGAGCTGGTGCCGTTGTGGCATCCGGCGCTGGACGTCGACGACGAGATCTCCACCGAGCAGTCGGCCGCGGAGGCCGAGCTGTCCGCGCTGATGCACCGGGAGGGGTGAACCTATGTCCGGCGACGTGGTGTGGCTGGACGTCCTGCCGTCGATGGTGGGGTTTGCGCAGAACCTCGCGAAGGAGTCGACGAAGGCCGCGACGAACGCCGGCAAGCAGGCGGGCAACGCGTGGTCGTCGGCCGTGGCGTCGTCGGCCAAGGGCGGCGCGTCGCTGGTGGCCGAGCTCGAGTCGGCGGAGCGCAAGTCGGCGGCCACGGTCAAGCAGCTGTCGGGACAGATCTCGCAGGCCCGGGCTGCAGAGCGGACGGCCACGGCGAACGTGGTGCTCGCCGAGCAGAAGCTGGCCGACGCTCGCGAGAAGTACGGCGAGGAGTCCGCCCAGGCGCAGGCCGCGGAACTGAAGCTGGAGGCGGCCCGTGCCAAGGCCGAGGGGGCGACGAAGAAGTTCGCGGCGGCCGAGGATGCGCTGAAGGCTGCGCAGCGCGAGCACACCGAGGTCACCGGTCAGCTGGTCAAGGCGAACAAGGATCTGGCAGACGAGACGGGCAAGCAGCCGTCGCGGTGGTCGAGGTTCAAGGACTCGATGCTCAGCGGGGCGGAGGGCGCCGAGAAGGCCAAGAAGTCCCTGCACGACGTCGCCGTGAAGGCGGCGGCCGTCGGTGCTGCGATCGTCACGGCGGCCGCGGCGGTCACCGCGGGCGCGTTCAACGTCGGCCAGGTGTACGACGACATGTCGGACACGATCCGCATCCAGACCGGTGCGTCGGGTCTCGAGCTCACGGGCCTGGTGGACGTTGCCCGGGACGTCGGCAGCACCGTGCCCGTCGAGTTCGCGAAGGTCGGTCCGGTCGTCGCGGACCTGAACACGCGGCTGGGTCTGACCGGCGGCACCCTCGAGACAGTCGCCTCTCAGGTCCTCGAGGCCGGCCGGATGCTCGGCCAGGACGTCGACATCCAGCGAGCCACCGCCGCCTTCAGCGCCTACAAGATCTCCGGCGACCAGGTGATCGGCGGCATGGACACCCTGTTCCGGGTGTCGCAGGCGACCGGGGTCGGGATCAACGACCTGACCGACGCGGTCACGAAGCAGGCGCCGGCGCTGCAGAACCTCGGCTTCGGGTTCGAGGACACCGTCGCCCTGGTCGGCTCGCTCGACAAGGCGGGCATCGACGCTGACGCGACCCTGGCCGCGATGGGTAGAGGCCTGGTCAGCCTCGCGAAGAAGGGCGAGGAGCCGCAGGCGGCGTTCCGGCGTGTGACCCAGGAGATCTCCGACCTCGTCGCCAAGGGTGACGTCGCCTCGGCGATCGACCTTGCGTCCGGGGTGTTCGGCACCCGTGCGGCGAACCAGTTCGTCGGCGCCGTGCAGTCCGGCACCTTGGCCCTGGACGACCTGCTCGTCTCCGCCGGCACGTCGTCGGACACCATCCTTGGCGTCGCGGCCGAGACCGCGGACTTCGCGGAGACGTGGCAGATCGTCAAGAACAACGCGCTGTTGGCGCTGGAGCCGCTCGGCTCGAAGGTGTTCGGGGCGGTGGGCGACGCGCTCAAGGGCGCGGTCCCGTACGTCAGGGACTTCGCAGCCGGCATGGCCGGGGTCGCATCGATCCTGTTCGAGGGCGACTTCGCCGGCGCCGCGGCGACGTTCGGCTGGGACGAGGACTCCACCCAGGTAACGACGCTGTTCACGATCCGCGACACCCTGCTCCGCATCAAGGACGTCGCCTCGAGCGCGCTGACCGCGTTCGGGGACTACGTGACCGGCACCGTGATCCCGGCAGCGAAGGACCTCGGCTCGTGGTTGGCGAGCAACAAGGACTGGCTGCTGTCGATCGGTGTCGCGATCGGCACGGTCGTGGTGGCCTGGAAGGCGTACCAGACCGCACTGGTCGTCTGGCAGGCCGCCACGAAGGCGGCTACGGCGTTGCAGGTTGCGTTCAACGCGGTGATGGCGATGAACCCGATCACGCTCGTCGTGATGGCGATCGCCGCCCTGGTGGCCGGGCTCGTCTACTTCTTCACCCAGACCGAGACCGGCAAGCAGGTCTGGGCGTCGTTCACCGCGTTCCTGTCGGAGACGTGGGCGACGATCACGGCGGCGCTGACGACGGCGTGGAACGCGATCTCCGCGTTCTTCGCCGAACTCTGGAGCGGGATCACGGGGTTCTTCTCGGCGGCGTGGGGGGTCATCCAGGCACTGTTCTCGTGGACGCCGCTGGGTGTGGTCATCGAGAACTGGGGCGCGCTGGCCGGCTGGTTCTCTGGGATGTGGGCCGGCATCAAGGAGTTCTTCTCGTCAGCGTGGGACTTCATGAAGCAGGTCTTCCAGTGGACGCCGATCGGGATCGTCACCTCGAACTGGGACTCGATCGTCGGCTTCTTCAAGGGGCTGCCGGGCCGGATCCGTGACGCCGCGAAGGGGATGTGGGACGGCATCACCGAGGCCTTCAAGTCCGCGATCAACGCGATCATCCGGGGCTGGAACGACCTGCGCTTCCAGCTCGACGGGTGGACCACCCCGTGGGGCGACACGTACGGGAAGATGACGATCGACACCCCGAACATCCCGCTCTTGGCAGCGGGCGGCACCGCGGTGCGTCCGGGGTGGGCGATCACTGGTGACGCCGGCCCCGAGTTGACGTACATGCCGGTCGGTGCGCAGGTGATCCCCCTCAGCGAGCGGGGCAACGCCGGCGCCGGCAACCCGTGGGGCGCCGGGATCCACATCGAGAACGCGCAGCTCGGCGGCTCGCTGGCCGAGCTCCAGGCACTCGTCGAGTGGGAGGCCCGCACGCCATGAGCACCCCCGTCCTGGGCACATGGGAGGGGCAGGTGGCCGACCTTCGGGTCGGCGCCGGCACCCCGTTCCGGTTCCGCCGGGAAGGCCTCCAGGGCCTTAGCCGGCGGCCCTCGGTCCGCGACCAGGACGAGGACGTCGTCGGCGGCGACGGCGTACACACCGGGGACGACACCCTCGACGCCAGGGTGCTGACCCTGCGGATCGACGTCGACCCCCGCCGCACTGGAACCACGATGGCGGCCGCGCTCGCGGACCTGGAGCAAGCGTTCAGGCCGAAGCGTGACATCGAGTCGTGGTGGCGGTTGCCGGTGTGGTCGACGCCGCGGCGTCTGAGCGTGCGGGTGCGCAACTACGCGGTGCCCGAGGACGCCGGGCTGACGAGCGCCACATACGCCGACGTGCAGCTGCTCGCCGCCGACCCGGTGCTGTACGGCCCCGAGCCGGCCGGGGCCGCGGTCGAGTTCCCGCAGCAGCTCGGTGGGCTGAGGTACCCGCTGTACACCGACGGCACCGCGGCGACGGGGTACCTGGACTACGGGCCGCCGTCGACGAGCGGCCGGTTCCTGCTGCGCAACGAGGGCTCGGCCGAGGTTCGGCCATGGTTCGAGATCCTCGGCCCCACCCCGCCGGGTGGGTTCGCTCTGGTGCGCACGGGCGACGGGTCGCGGATCCAATTCGAGGGTCCTGTCGCGGCTGGCGCGACGCTGCGCCTGGACTCGGCCGACGGGTCCGCGGTCATCGACGGCAGCGCCGACAGAGGTGGCCAGCTGACCTGGCGCGACTGGTTCCCCGTGCTGCCCGGCGAGCAGATCGAGGTCGCGTTCCTACCCCTCGGGCCGCGCACGTCGGCTCGGGTAATCCCGCACGCCCCTTCTGGATGGTGGTGACGAAGTGCCTCTCTCCCGCTCAATCGGCACCTTCCCCGAGGGGGAACCCCCGATCGGTGCCCAGCCGATCGACACCCGCCTGACCCTGTCGGCGCTCATCGCCGGCGGCGGGGCGGGGCTCGCGGTCCGCCAGGGTGTGTTCGCCGGCGCTCCGGCCGCGCTCGTCGTCGGCACTGACGGCTGGGCGTACCGGGTCCGCTCCGCGTACTTCGCGGTGTCGCGCTCGGCGCACGACGGCACCCACATCCTGGCCAACGACGGGGACGAGGACGCTCCGGTGGCGGCGGCGCCCGGCACGCCCGGCGCCTCGCGAATCGACATCATCTGGATCAAGCAGCCGAGCAACACCGAGAACGGCGACACCAGCTCTACCCCGCTCTTCGGGGTGGCGTCGGGTGACCCGTCGACCGGAGTGCCCAACCCGCCGGCGATCCCCGCCGGCGCGATGGAGCTCGGGCGCAACGTGATCACCTCGGCCGCGACGTCGACGAACTCGGCCGGGAACACCATCACCCAGACGTGGCGGTACACCGCTCTGCGTGGCACTCCGATCCCGGTCCGCAACGCCGCCGAGCGCGACGAGCTCACGGCTCTGGCGTCGGCCACCAACCACCTCGAGGTGGACCGTCTGGACACCGGGCAGTTGGAACGAAACACCGGGACCGGGTGGCGACTTCTGTCTGCCGTGCCGCTCGTCCTGGTTGGCTCGCCTACGTTGGCCGGTGCTGTCTCAAGCAACGACCTTGTGCCGGACCAGACGATCCCCGCCGGATCCGTCCCAGGTGCCACTCAGCTCGTGACAGTGGAGGCCTCGATCCAAGCGCTCGTCGCTTCAGGCGGCGGGATCCGGCTCGAGGTGCTAATCGACGGCGCCGTGGTCCGCACGACGACCGTTGGCAACGGCGGGACGACCACCGCGAACTCCCCGCTGACCGTCCGTTGGCGAGACCTGCTGACGACGTCGAGCGCACACACCGCGCGCGCCCGCGTCGTGAACGTTGCCGGGGCCAACAGCGTCAGCAACGACACCGGTCAGCAGTTCACGCTCACCATCGAACCGGCTCTCGCGCTGACCTGAACCCGGAACGAAACACCGGGAGCGGCTGGCGGCGGGTGGCTCAGTTCGCTGAGTGGGTCGGCACCGTCGTGACCGCTGTTGACGGCACCTTCAGCGGGGCGTTTCCCGCCGGGCTGTTCACGGTGACGCCGACGATCTTCGCCTCGGTGGTTTCGTCGACTCAGTTCGCCCTGGCGGCCGCGCTCGCCAACTCGCCGACGGCGTTCTCCGGCCGGTGCTGCTTCTTCCCCGGCCTCGGGGCCGCCAGCACCACCGCCGGCTTCACCGTGGCGATCAGAGCGGTAGAGCCGATGACCGGCGCTGCCGTCGGCTAGGAACGAAACACCGGGACCGGGTGGGTCGCGATGGCGCTCCCGACACTGCTCGGGTCGCCCGTCGCCCTTGCGCCCACCGGCGGCTGGGGATCACCCACGGTCTACGCCCTGCCGGCCGTCGCGATCGTCTCCGGCTATGGGCAGATGATCGGCGGCCGCATCGAGCTGAAGACAGGCTCAGTCCCGTTCTCGGCCGGTGTCGACATCGCGGTTGGGGCATTCGCGTCCCGGAAGCCGGCCCTCGTCGTAGAGAGCCCCTGCACCTTGCACTTCGGGAACGCCACACCCGTACCCGGTCGAGCGACCATAGGCCTCGACGGCACCGTGAACGTGCGCTCCTCATCAACAGCGACCATGACAGCGGGCTCGTCAGCGCTCGTGATCCTGCCACCACTCGGCTGGCCAGTGGCGCCCGACTAGGAACGAAACACCGGGACCGGGTGGGCGCCGCTCGTCCCGGCCGACGACACCGGCTGGATCACGACGGGAGTCGTGTGGGCGTCCGGCTGGTCCGCCGCTGCCGCTCAGGCCGGCTGGCAGAGCTTCGCGATCCGTCGCCTCGACCAGGAAGTCTGGGGCGTCGGCGTCGTCCAGAAGGCCACCGCCTGGGTCAACCCCGAGACGATCCTCACCCTGCCCACCGGGTGGTGGCCGACCGGGCTCGCCGCAGCGCAACAACGGCTCGGCGACGTCACGGTCGACGCCATGGCGGACGGCCGCGTGCGCATGCGCGCCGCCGGCGGCCCCGGGGTCACCGCCATCGGCTTCCACTACATCCTCGGTTGAGACGCCGCCTCGGGTTAGGAGGAAGTTGGGTCACCCGCGGACCGCGTAGAAGATCTGCTGCACTGAGATTGGGCCGCCCCCCGTGTGGGTCAGCCGTGCGTTGACGGTGTGCGGAGTCCCGGGGCTGAGCCAGCCCTCGAGCGTCAGTGCGTACTGCTTGAGGACGTCGGCGCCAGCGCCGAGCCCGGTGTGGACCAGCCATCCAGGGCCGACTACCACACCGTCGACGAGCATCTGCAGGGTCGCCGACGCGGCGGTGCCAGCCGATCCCGCGACGTACTGGAACGAGAGGTCGAGCTTGACCCGCCCGCCGGGGTCCAGGGCGATCGACGGGATGCCGCCGACGTCGCCGGCAGCGATCAAGTCCAAAGCCGAAGCCGCGGTGAGCGTCTTGCCAGCCGGGGTTGCGCTCTTCAGCACCGACAGCAGATGGTCGGCCGCCCGGTACCACCCGGTCCCGGTGTTTCGTTCCAACTAGAGGGGGCAGCTCGTGGCGTTGACGGTCATGACCGGGCAGCTGACGACGGGTCTTCGGTTGACTCAGCTGCCGGTGGTCTCGGCGTCGTGGTCGACTGAGATCGGTGGCGCCGGGTCGATCTCGGCGACGCTGAAGCTGGACTCGCCCCAAGTGCGTCGCCGGCCGGAGCTGATGCTCGCGGTCGAGCCCGTGCGGTCGTTCCTCGCCGTGCTGAACGGGGACCGGGTGATCGAGGCGGGGCCGATCTGGTCGCACGACTACGACGACAAGGACAAGACGGTCACCTTGCGCGCGGCAGGGCTGCGCTCGGTCTTCGACCACCGCCTGGTGATGAAGGTCCTCGCGGCCGATGAGGACCCGGCCGAGACGAGCCTGACGTACAGCGGGGCGCTCGCGGACATCGCGGTCGAGCTGGTGCAGGACCTGCTCGCGCACACCGGCGGGATGCTGCCGATCGTGTTCGGCGAGCCGATCGGCGGCGAGCACGTCGAGACGTTCAAGGGCCACGAGCTCAAGGTCGCCGGCTCGGTGCTCGACGACCTGGGCAAGCGGGTCGAGGGGCCCGAGGTGGCGTTCGAGGCGCGGCTGACGGCTGGCCGGCAGGGCATCGAGTGGGTGATGCGCACGGGCACGACGATCGACCCGCTGCTGCACCAGGCGGGCTCGTCGGCTGCGACGGGTGACGCTGACTGGATCTGGGATCGTCGTGCACCGCTGTCGGGGATCACGGGGTTGTCGGTCAAGCGGGACGCGGGCCGGGTGGCGTACCGGCAGTGGTCGACCGGGGATGGAACTGGCGAGGCGCTGCTGATCACCTCGGTGCAGGACTCCGAGCTCATCGACCATGGGTTCCCGCTGCTCGAGGCGAAGTCGTCGTACGGCTCGGTCGTCGAGCCGACGACGCTCGAGGAGCACGCAGTCTCGGACTTGATCGGCGCCATGCGGCCGCGCACGACGTGGTCGATGGGGGTCCGGGCGAACCTCAAGCCCACGCTCGGGTCGTACCGGCCCGGTGACTGGGCGCGAGTGTGGGTGCCCAAGGACCACGACTACCTGCGTCACTACATCAGCGAGTCCGGGTTCTACCGCACGCGGATCGTGAAGATCGCAGGCGGCCTCGGCCAGGAGGTCAAGCTCGACATGGCTCCGACGATGGATCTGAGGTGACCGGGCGTGGGTGAGTGGGATGGCCTGGGGCCGCAGGCCTCCCAGTACGCGGGCAACCCCGACGGGCTCGGTGCGCTGATGGCGCGGCTCCGCAGACTCGAGCGGCTGGTCGACCGGCTGACGGGCGCCAACATCCTCGGGCCAGCAGGCGTCACGGCGCACAAGGGCGGGCTCACGATCGCGAGCCAGCTGCTCGTCACGGGCGACACCCGCATCGAGGGGACCTTGTCCCTGCCGGCCGGGGTCATCGACAACGACGCGCTGGCCAGCCCTGTCCATCCGTCGAAGTTCCAGTTCGCGGTGGGAACCTTCGCGACCCCCAGTGGCACGTGGATCACGCCTCTGTCCCAAGCGCTCGTGGTGCCTGAGGGCTTCACGAAGGCGTTGGTCATCGCGTTCGGCTTCGTCAACCTGGTGAACTCGCTCACGAACACGACGATCTTCTGCGGCGCTCAGACGGTCATCGCCAGCACCGGCAGTCCTGAGTCGAGAGAGGACGACGTCGGGCAGTACGCCTGGGCGACCATGAACCCGGGGATGGTGCAGCTCGTGACCGGGCTGTCCGCGGGAGGGTCGATCCCGATTCAGGTCAGGTGCTACTCGTCGTCCGCGCTTCCCGGCGGCACGTACACGAGCGCGTCCGTGGTCGGCGCGGTCCTCTGGTTCCGCTGACGGTCTACCCGCAGGGCTGGTAGACCCAGTTGCCGTCGATGTCGGAGTATCCGCACGCCGACGCCACGGGGTCGTCTGCCGTACCCGGGATGACGCCGCCCACGATCGGGCCTGTGTAGTCGGGCGGCGGGGTGGCTCCTGGCCGGAGAGGTTCACCGGGCTTCGCCGGCGGTGGGGCCGCGGGCGCCATGGTCTGCTCGACGACCGGCGCAGTGGCTGGCGCTGTCGCCGCCACGGTGGGCTCCGCGCTCGCGGCCGCAGTGGGCGTCGGCTCCGGCGTCGGTTCGGGTGTCGGCGTCACGGTCGGCTCCACGGTCGCGGTGATGGTGGGTGTGGGCGCCGGCTCCGGCGCGAGGTCGTCGGCGGCATTGGCCACGGCGACGGCAGTGAAGATCCCGGCAGCGACCGCGATGGTCACGCCGGATCCGACGAGCATCCCCCTGATCTGCATGCCTACGACGGTACGCGCGCCGCCCGACACGCGGCGCCGCCACGCTCAGGTTCACCCATTCGGAAGCTCGGCCCCGTCGCGCTCGCGGCGGGGCTTCGTCATGTCCAGGAGGTAGCGACATGTTCGTGACGGATCTGCCGGCAGTCTTGCGGGGCGCCGGGCTCGAGGTGGTCGAGGTGGCCGGCTGGGAAACCCGGACGACCAACTCCGCGGGGATGACCGAGGTGCGTGGGCTGATGATGCACCACACCGCCGGCTCGGCGTCCGGCAACATCCCCTCGCTGGGCACGGTGAAGAACGGCCGTCCGGACGTGCCCGGCCCGCTGATCCAGGTCCTGCTGGGCCGCGACGGCGTGTGCTACGTGGTCGCGGCGGGCCGCTGCAACCACCCGGGCAAGGGCTCGGGCTACGGCGTCCCCACGAACGACGCCGCGCGGTTCTTCCTCGGGATCGAGATCGAGTCGACGGGCCGCGGGGACTTCACCGAGGCGCAACTGAAGAACACCCCGATCGCCGCGGCGGCGATCGCGCGGGCCTACAAGTTCGGCGCGAGCATGGTCGTCGACCACAAGGAGTGGGCCAAGCCCGTCGGGCGCAAGATCGACGTGTTCGGCTGGCCCGGAGACGCCGCCGGCTTCCGCTCCCAGGTCGCGGCCCTCCTCGGCGGCGCGGCCGCGCAGCCGGCGCCGACTCCTGTGCTCGATGCGGCCGCGGCGCTGCGCGCCCGGGTGCACACGCTGATCTCGCCGGCGGACCGCCGCTACGCCCAGGACGGCCTCAAGCGCCTCGGCTACTACGCCGGCGTTGTCGACGGGTCGTGGGGGCCGCTGTCGCAGGACGCCGGGCGCCGCTTCCAGCGGGACGAGGGGATCGAGCAGGACGCGATCCCCGGCCCGATCACCCGCGCCCACATCGCCGCCCGGCTCGCGGCCGGCGCGGTGGTGCCGCTCGAGCTCGACGGGTCCGAGGGCCCGCTCACGATCAAGGCGGAGCAGCGTCGGCTCAAGGCGCTGGGCCACTACTCCGGCGCGATCGACGGGGTCCGCGGCCCACTCACGGTCAAGGCCGAGCAGGCGTACCTGCGTCAGCTCGGCTACTACACCGGAAAGATCGACGGCGACTTCGCGCGGCTGTCGACGATCGCCGAGCAGCAGTACCTGACCAAGCTCGGCTACTACACAGGCCACATCGACGGATCGCGCGGCGCGCAGACGAAGGTCGCACTGCAGCGCGCCCTCAACGACGGCCGGTTCTGATGACGCCTGCACCGGCGGGCACGCCGTGGTGGGCCTGGGTCCTGGTGGTCCTCGTCACCGCGGCGTCGACCGCGATCACCACGTGGCTGACCGGGCGCCGCACGCGCTCGGACGTCGCGGTGATCAAGGACCAGGTCGCCAACACCCACGAGTCCAACCTCCGCGTCGACATCGACGGTCTCGGCGAGAAGGTCGACCGCCTGACGACAGGCCTGGCTCAGGTGCGCGACGACGTCGGCGGCGTGCACTCGGAGATCCGCGACGCACGCAACGACATCGAGGGCGTGCGCACCGACGCCCGCCGGGATCGGCGCCGGCTCTGGCGGATCGAGCGAACCGTCACCACCGCCCTGGACCGGGCTCAGGCCGTCGTCGACGAGCACCACCCGGGCACGCAGTTGCGTGACCCGGACCCCACCACCGATTGAGGAGGTTCCATGTCGCACGTCGACGAGACGTCGTCCGGCAGCAAGCTGTCGGACCGCGTCGTATCGCTCATCCGCACGATGGTCCCGAAGCTGTGGGGCCTGGTGGTCGGCACCCTGCTCGCGTGGCTCGGCGTGCACGCGCCGTGGGCCATCACCGCCCTGGACTGGCTGGGCATCGACCTCGACGGAGTCGCCGCGGTGGTGATCGTCATCGCGCTCGCGGAGGCCGCCTGGTACTGGTGCTGGCGGTGGGCCGAGCCGCGGGTGCCGGACTGGCTGTCCCGGCTGGCTCTCGGGTCGGCGCTCCAGCCGACCTACGCCCCCGTGGTGGACGGCGTGCCTGTGATCACGTCGCTGCCCGTCCTGAGCCAGAGCGACCGCGATCGGCTGTCCGAGCTGCGTGCGGTGCTCTCGGAGATGAGTACCGACGACCCGGCGGTGCCGGCCCTGGACAAGATCCTCACCACGTAGCGCACGAGCCCGCGCGGCGACGGCCCCCGCTCCACCATCCCGGGGGGGCGGGGGCCGCTTCGTCGTGTCAGCGCTCGTCGAGCGCGGCGAGCTCGGCGCGGGTGCCGATCGCGACGCCGGGGACCTGCCCTGCGGCACGGGCAACGACGTGGCGCCACCACCGGGGGCCGAGGGCGATCAGGTCGGGCCGGTCGGACGGCATGTCCTCGACGCGGCGGTACACCTCGACGGCCGGGTCGCGGGCGTCGTGCAGGGCTGCGACGAGCTGGTCGACGGCATGGGCGGTGTGCTCCTCGAGGTCCTCGATCTCCTGGCTCACGCGCAGGGGGATCGGGTCACGGCCGGACTCCCACCGGCGCACGGTGTCGTGCCGCACGTCGAGCCGGCCGGCCAGCTGCTCGGTGGTCAGGCCTAGGTACTCGCGGACGGTCTGCATCTCGCCGCCGGTCATCCGTGCGTCCATGGCGGGTCCTCTCGGGAAGCGGGGAAGTCCCGCCCCGGGGGGCGGGGCTTCCGGTCTGGTTGGTCAGTCCGCCAGGGTGATGCTCAGACCGAGGTACGTGGACCCGGACAGGTCCGAGCGGTTCTCGATCGCGGCCACGACGGTGTCGATCTCGTCGCGCACCGTGCCCGTGCCGTCCTGGTCGGCCAGCGGCCCGTACCAGCGCTCGATGACCTCGCAGGCGGCGTACTTCGTAGTCGTCTCGACGTCGTCGGTGTTGTGGTCGGTCAGGACGATGGGCTGGTCGTCGGTGAGGATGAAGCGTGTCATCGTCGGCTCCTTCTGCCGGTCTGGTCTGGGGCTGATCCCCTGACCTCGTGACAGAGAGACTACCCCACAAGTTGTGGGGTGCGCAACCGATCGGGCGGAACTTCACCCGCTCGAGCGCAACGACGACCGCGCCCCAGGTGGAGGGTAGGAGCGCTTCATCTGGTAGGGATCGCGGCCCCGCCCCCCC
>JAEXPS010000073.1 GCA_023438885.1 Actinomycetes bacterium | reverse complement strand
TGAAGGCAGGCGTCGCGCCAGGCGTGAGACTTGTAGGCCGATCCGTTGTCGGACAGCACGCGTTCGACGACGACTCCACGGGCGGCGAACCAGGACACGGCTCGGCGTAGGACGCCGATCGCGGTGGCAGCGGTCTCGTCGTCGTGGATCTCTGCGTAGGCGAGGCGGGAGTGGTCGTCGATGACGGTGTGTACGAACGCGGTGCCCATCTTCGGGTTGTAGTAGGCGTTCTTCGTCTTGCCGGGGGTCGCGGCCCGGTGCCGGTCGCCTTGGGCGCGTCCAACGAACCGCCACCCACCACCGTCGGGGATGTTGCCCAGCTTCTTGACGTCGACGTGGATCATCGCGCCGGGATGCTCGTGCTCGTAGCGGCGGATCGGCTCACCGGTGCGCACATCCACGTGCGACAGGCGGTTGAGCCGGCAGCGGGTCAACACTGCATGCACCGTGGATGGCGGCATCCCCAGCCGTGCACCGATCGCGATCGGCGACAGCCGCTTCTTCCAGCGCAGGTGCACCACCTGCTTGACCAGGTAGACCGGGGTCCGGTTGGCGACGTGGTGCGGACGACTCGAGCGGTCGGCCATGCCCACCTCGCCCATCGCGGCATACCGCTGCGCCCACCGCTTGGCGGTCGGCCACGACACGTCGTAGCGACGAGCTGCCAGTGCGATCGGCCAGCCCTCATCGACGACCAGACGCGCCAGCCGCAGCCGGGCTCGCGGGGTCAAGGCAGCGTTAGCGTGGGACACGAAGACCTCCAGGTCGTCGGGCGGAACCTCAGCAGCTCCACTCCACGACCGGAGGTCTTCATCCGTCCACGACCGCTACCGCGTGTCGTCACACTCCAACAACCAACGTCCCTGGGCAGTACACCTAGTCCAGGAGGAGCGACGCCGCCGTCGCCAACCGCTCACCCCAGACGCGGGCCGCCTCGAGCTGGGCCTCCTCGACGCCGCTGGAGCCGGGGACGAAGAAGTCCTGCGGCGGCATCGCCAGCCGGCCGCCGAGCTTGCGCAGGCGTTGCGCGATGCCGCGGGCGGCCGAGCCGGACAGCGGGCTGGACAGCTTGGTGCCGAACGCCCCGACGAGCAGCCCGGCCGGCAGCTCGGCGTGCTCGAGGAACTCGCGGACACCGATCTTGGACAGCACCGGCCCGTACCGCTTCTCGGCATCCGCCCGGGTGGCCGGCCGGCTCATCCCGAACGCATGGGTGGGCCCGCCCAGCACCAGGAGCGTCAGGTCCGGCGGCAGCGCCCCACGGCCGGGCGCGTCGACGAACTCGGTGACCTCGACCACGCGCACGGGCCCGGCGGACTCCAGGCCCGCGGCCACCGCCTCCGCCACGGCCCGGGTCGCCCCGAACATCGACTCGTACACCACGAGGGTTGCCATGGCGCACAGCATCGTGGCCGGACCCCGGCCTGCGCCAGGGCCTGACCGGCGCAACTGCCACGCTCACAGGTTCGTCGCGTACCGTGCTGGCGTCGGCCGATGCGCCGACCCCCCACCACCGACTCCACCGGAGGACCCCATGCGCCGCTCGACGACCATCCGAGGCGCGGTCGCGGGCGCCCTGATCCTGGTGCTGGGCCTCGGCGGCCTTGCCGCATGCTCCGGCGACAGCGGCGACGAGCCCACCGCCGCCCCGACGGCCGCGGCCACCGCTCCGAGCGACGCGGACATCGCCGCCCTCGCGGCCGTCGAGGTCGAGGGCGACGCGGGCTCCGCGCCGACCATCACGCTGCCCGACACGCCCTTCACGGTCTCGGCGAATGTCTCGCGTGTGCTCAGCGAGGGCGAGGGCGACAAGGTCGAAGCCGGCCAGCTCCTGGCGCTCCACTCGACGTGGGTCTCCGGCGCCGACGGCTCGTCGATCGGTTCCACCTTCGAGGCCGGCCAGCCCGAGGCGATCACGCTCGACGAGCAGCAGCTGCCCGCCGCCCTGTTCGACGTCATCGCCGGGCACAACGTCGGCACCCGTGCGCTCGTGGCCCTCGCCGGGGCGGACGCGGCCACCGTGATCGTCGTCGAGGTCGCCGACGCCCAGGACCTGCCGGCCCGCGCCGAGGGCACGGCGGTCACCCCGCCGGCTGACCTCCCGACCGTGACGCTCGACGACACCGGCGCGCCCTCCCTCCAGCCCGCCGCCGGCGACCCGCCCACCGAGCTGGTGGTCCAGCCCCTCATCGAGGGCTCCGGCCCGGCCGTCGAGGCCGGCCAGACGGTGGTCGTCAAGTACACGGGCTGGCTGTGGGACGGCACCCAGTTCGACTCGTCGTGGGACTCCGGGACCAGCTTCCCGGTGGTCGACGTGGGCCAGGCGCAGGTGATCGACGGGTGGAACCAGGGCCTCGTCGGCGCCAACGTCGGCAGCCAGCTGCTCCTGGTCATCCCGCCGGAGCTCGGCTACGGCGACCAGGAGAAGGGCAGCATCCCCGCCAATTCCACGCTGGTCTTCGTCGTCGACATCCTCGCCGCCGTCTGAGCCTCACCGGGCGCCCCCGGCGTCCGGCCACGACTCCCCCGCCCGCCTCGCGCGCACCAGGGACCGTCGTCCTTCCGGCGACCCCCCGTTGTGACTAGCCTGGCCGGACGAACGCTCCTAGGGAGACGACATGGACGAGGCAACGACGCCCAGAGTCCGCACCGTGGCGCTGCTCGGCGCCAGCGGTGCCGGCAAGACCACGCTCGCCGAGGCGCTGCTCTACCGCGCCGGCGTGCTGACCCGGCCCGGGAAGGTCGACGACGGCACCACCGTCACCGACCACGAGCCAGAGGAGATCGCGCGGAAGATCACGCTGTCGCTGTCCGCGGCGCCTTTCGTGTGGGAAGCCTCGGACGGCCACACCTACGACCTGACGCTGCTGGACGCGCCCGGCTTCCTCGACTTCGCGGGGTCCGTGGACGCGGCGCTGGCCGCCGCCGACGTGGCGCTGATCGTGGTGTCCGCGGTCGAGGGCGTGCAGGCCGGTACCTACCTGGCGTGGGAGGCCGCGGCCTCCGCCGGGGTGCCCGTGATGTTCGTCGTCACGAAGGAGGACAAGCCTCGCGCCGACTTCCACCGCGTGCTGGACGAGCTGCGCGCCGCCTTCGGTGAGGGCCTGGTGCCGCTCGAGCTGCCGCTCGGCGAGGAGGCGGCCTTCGACGGCGTCGCCGACGTGCTGACCGAGGAGGGGTACACCTACACCCCGGACGGGCGGCACACGACCGAGCCGGTGCCCGAGCGGCTGGTTGCCGAGGAGCACAAGCTGCACGACGAGGTCACCGAGGAGATCGTCTCCCACGACGACGAGCAGCTCGAGGCCTACCTGTCCGGCGAGGTGCCCTCGGTCGCCGAGCTGGAGAAGACGCTGGCCAGGGAGGTCCGCTCCCGCGAGGCGTTCCCCGTGCTCATCGCCTCCGGCCTGACCGGCGTGGGCGTCGACCGGCTCGCCGACCTGGTGTGCGAGCTGTCCCCCGTGCCCACCGAGTCGGTCGCCACGGTGTTCGCGGGCGAGACGGCGGTCGAGGTGGCCCCGGACCCGAACGGGCCCGTGCTGGTGCACGCCTTCCGCACCGTGGCCGACCCCTTCGTCGGCCAGGTGACCATGGTCCGCGTGCTGTCCGGCACCATCCGGGCCGGCGACAAGCTGACCAACACCACCACCGGCACCGAGGAGCGCCTGCCCGGCCTATTCCGGCTGCGCGGCAAGGAGCACCTGCCGGTGGACGCCGTCCGCGCGGGCGAGGTCGCCGCCGTCGCGAAGCTGGCCGGCACGCCGTCCGGCTCGCTGCTGGCGGGCAAGGGGGCCCCCGGCGGCTCGTCGCTGCGCGCGCGCCCGACGAAGGCACGCCAGCCCGTGTACTCCCTGGTGCTCGAGCCGGTGACGCAGTCGGACGACGACCGGCTCTCCGCCGCGCTCCAGCGGCTCGCCGCCGAGGACCCGACCCTCGCGGTCGACCGTGCGGCGGACAAGACCGTGCTGCGCGGCCTCGGCGACACGCACCTGGCGGTGGCGCTCGAGCGCCTGGCCCGGGTGTTCCAGGTGCACGTCACCACGGCGCCGGTGCCCGTCGGGTACCTGGAGACCATCGCTCGCACGGCCGAGGCCGAGGGCAAGATCAAGAAGCAGTCCGGCGGCCACGGGCAGTACGCCGTGGTGAACATGCGGGTCTCGCCGCTGCCGCACGGCGGCGGGTACGAGTTCGTCGACTCCGTCGTCGGCGGCTCGATCCCCCGCAACTACATGGCCGCGGTGCAGAAGGGCATCACCGAGGGCATGGCCGGCGGCGGGCCGCACGGGTTCCCGATCGTCGACGTCAAGGTCGAGGTCTACGAGGGCAAGTCGCACCCCGTCGACTCCTCCGACATGGCGTTCCGCACCGCCTCGGCCCTCGGGCTGAAGGAGGCGCTGGCCGCCGGCGGGTCCGTGGTGCTCGAGCCGATCTGCCGCATCGGCGTCACGGTGCCGATCTCGGTGCAGGGCGACGTGATGGGCGACCTGTCCACCCGGCGCGGCCGCATCGCCGACACCGACACGCACGAGGACGGCACCGTGCGGATCGAGGCGCTGGTGCCGGAGTCGGAGCTGAGCCGGTACGTCCTCGACCTGCGGTCGCTGACGGGCGGGCGGGCCGACCTGACGATCGCCCCGGACCACTACGACGTGCTCCCGTCGCACCTGGTCCCCGCCTGACCGACCCACCTCCACGCGCCGAGACCGGCAGTTCGGGCCCGCCCGAGCGGCCGGTCTCGGCGGTTCGAGCGGCAGCGGGGTCCGCCATGCGTGCGACGGACGGCAACGGTCGGAGGGCAGGATGGTGCCCGTGCCCCACGACGACGCCGAGATCGCTGCCCTGACCCGCGCGATCCGCGAGTTCTCGGTGGAGCGCGACTGGGAGCAGTTCCAGGATCCGAAGTCGCTGCTGCTCGCCCTCGTCGGCGAGGTGGGCGAGCTCGCCGAGCTGTTCCAGTGGGTGCCGGCGGACCAGGCCGTCGCCCGGTTCGCCGACGACGAGCGCCGGCAGCGGGCCGCCGAGGAGCTGGCCGACGTCACCATCTACCTGCTGCGGCTCGCGGACGTGCTCGGCATCGACCTCGGCGAGGTGACGCGAGCCAAGCTCGCCCTCAACCACCGGCGGTTCGCGGCCGACGAGGTCCGCGGCGTCGCGCCCGACAAGAGGTGAGCCGTGGCCCGCTACGTCGAGGTGCACCCCACCGATCCCCAGCCGCGCGCGATCGGCCAGGTGGTGGACCTGCTGCGCCGCGGGGCCGTCGTCGCCTACCCCACCGACTCCACGTACGCCCTCGGCACCCGGATGGACGACCACGACGGCGCCGAGCGGATCCGCCGCATCCGGCACCTCGACGAGCGGCACCACCTGACGCTGGTCTGCTCGGACTTCGCACAGCTCGGCCAGCTGGTCATCTTGTCCAACACGGCCTTCCGGGCGATCAAGGCGGCCACCCCCGGGCCGTACACGTTCATCCTCCAGGCGACGTCCGAGGTGCCGCGGCGCCTGGCGCACCCGAAGAAGCGCAGCGTCGGCGTGCGCATCCCGGCCGACCCGGTGGCGCAGGCGCTGCTGCGGGAGCTGGGTGAACCGCTGCTCTCGTCGTCCCTGCTGCTGCCCGGGGCTGACTGGCCGATGACCGAGGGCTGGCAGATCAAGGACGCGCTGGACCACGACATCGACGCCGTGCTCGACGGTGGTGAGCGCGGCATGGAGCCGTCCACCGTGGTCGACTGGACCTCGGGCGACCCGGAGATCGTCCGCGCCGGTGCGGGCGACCCGTCCCGCTTCTAGCCGCCTGCCGCGGGAGGAGAACGTCCGGGGGACGGGCGTCCGGTCACCGGGAAGGGGATGGGCTCTGGACGGGCAGTGGTACGTGGCGGTGGTCGGCCCTTCGTCGGCGTCCGACGAGCAGGCGGCCGCCGGCGAGCAGCTGGGCGCGGCCCTGGCCGGGCGCGGACACGTGGTGGTGTGCGGCGGGGGCGGTGGGGTGATGGCGGCCGCCGCGCGCGGTGCGACGCGAGCCGGCGGGATCGTCGTCGGCCTGCTGCCCGGCGACGACCGCGCTGCCGGCGACGCGAACCTGACCATCGCCATCCCCACCGGGCTCGGCGAGATGCGCAACGCGCTCGTGGTGCGCTCGGCCGACGTCGTGGTGGCGGTCGGCGGCTCGTGGGGCACGCTCTCCGAGGTGGCGCTCGCGGTGCGCACCGGGGTCCCGGTGGTCGCGCTCGGCTCCTGGCACGTGATGGACCGGGACGACGAGCCACGCGGCCTGCGCCACGCGACGACCCTCCAGGAGGCCCTGGCGTTCGTCGACGGGGTGCTCGGGACGGCGCTCTGACGCTCAGCCTCGCCCTCGCCCTCGCCATGCGGGCCGGTGGCTCGGGTGTGAGACTCACCCCGAGACCGGCCAGGCGAGCCGGTACGTGCCGAAGGGGTCCGGAGATGGGCATCGACGACATGATCGACAAGGCCAAGGAGGCCCTGTCAGAGCACGGCGACAAGCTCGAGGACGGCGTCGACAAGGCCGCGGAGTTCATCAAGACCAAGACCGACGACGAGGGCGACGTCAAGGTCGACGAGATCGCGGACAAGGCGAAGGACCTCATCCCCGACAAGTAGTCACCAGGAGGCGAGCAGCGCTCGCCCCACTGCCGCGAGGTCGTCCACCCGGCGCAGGCGCGGGTGGGCCGCCACCGGCGCGGGCAGCGCGGCGCGCGGGTCCACGGCGTAGGTGAACGCGCCGGCGCCCAGCGCGCCGCGCACTCCCGTCGGTGCCTCCTCCACCGCGGCGCACCGACCCGGATCCACCTGGAGCTGGCGCGCGGCGAGCAGGTAAGCGTCCGGAGCGGGCAGCGGCGGGCCAGGGTCGTCACCGCTGACGACGGCGCCGAGGGAGTCGTCGGGCAGGTCGGCGCGCACGGCGTCCGCCACCGAACGGGGACCGACCGTCACCAGCGCGCACGGCACGCCGGCGTGCGTCAGCGACACCAGCAGCGTGCGCGCGCCCGGCCGCCACGGCAGCCCGCGCCTCAACAGCGCCATGACGCCGGCACCGAGCCGCTCGGCGACCTCGTCCGAGGCGAGCGGCACGCCGCGGCGAGCCAGCTCGGCGCAGAGCGCCGGTACCGGCCAGCCGCGCACGGCCGCTGCGTCGTCGGGCAACCACACGCCGCCGAACGAGCGGACCAGGCCGCCCACCACCGCCGCCCACACCGTCGGGGTGTCCAGCAGCGCGCCGTCCACGTCGAGGAGCACGGCGTCGGGCCGCGGATCGTCCGGGCTCGGACCGTCCCAGGGCGCCATGCGGGGCCCCCCTCTCGTCGAGCCGGCTCGGCGGGCCCATCGTCGCCCGGGCGGAGAGTCGTGGGCAGGCGCGGGCCGGAGATTTCACCGAGGCGTTACCCGGGGGCGGCAGCCGTCACACGCGAACCCCTCATCGGTAACGAGCACCTAACCGGTGCGGGAGTCGGTGGTTGGTCCGAGGATGGCCGAGCGGGCATCAGCCCGGCCCACCACCCGACGTGAGGAGTACCGCCATGGCCGTCCAGCTGATCGCGTACTTGTCCTTCCGCGACAACGCCCGCGAGGTGATGGAGTTCTACAGGTCCGTGTTCGGGGGCGAGCTGAGCATCTCGACGTTCGCCGAGTTCCACGCGAGCGAGGAGGTCGCCGAGCAGGACAAGGTGATGCACGCCGCGCTGACCACGCCGAACGGTCTGACGATCTTCGCGTCGGACACCCCGAACGCGATGGAGTACCACGAGGGGTCGTCGATCTCGCTGTCGCTCGGCGGGGCGGCGGAGGACGAGGCCGTGCTGCGCGGCTACTTCGACAAGCTGGCCGCACAGGGCACCGTCGTGATGCCGCTGGAGCTCGCGCCGTGGGGCGACGTCTTCGGCATGGTGACCGACAAGTTCGGCACCTCCTGGATGGTGTCCATCGGGACGATGGGCGGCTGAGGCGCCCGTTCCGCCGAACTACAGTCGCGAGCGTGGCCCTCCTCTTCGAGCCCCTGACGCTGCGCTGCACCACGTTCCCCAACCGGGCCTGGCTGCCGCCGATGTGCCAGTACTCGGCGGAGGACGGGGTGCCCGGGGACTGGCACCTGATCCACTACGGCTCGCGTGCGGTGGGCGGGTTCGGCCTGCTGGTCGCCGAGGCGACGGCCGTGGTGCCCGAGGGCCGCATCACCCCCGCGGACGCCGGCCTGTGGAACGAGGAGCAGACCGCCGCCTGGGCGCGCATCGTCCGCGCGGTCCACGCCCGCGGGGCCCGCATAGCGGTGCAGCTGGGGCACGCCGGGCGCAAGGCGTCCGTGTACCGGTTCCACGAGGGCGAGGGGACCGTGCCGGCGGGAGAGGGCGGCTGGGAGCCGGTCGCACCCTCGCCCGTCGCGTTCCCTGGGTACACGGTTCCCGTCGAGCTGTCCGACGAGGCCGTCGCGGCGGTCCCCGCGGCCTTCGCCGCCGCCGCACGGCGGGCGTTGGACGCCGGCTTCGACTCGGTCGAGATCCACGCGGCGCACGGCTACCTGCTGCACGAGTTCCTCTCTCCCCTGGCGAACCACCGCACCGACCGGTGGGGAGGCTCGCCGGAGAACCGCGCCCGCCTGCTGTTCGACGTGACGGAAGCCGTACGGGAGGTGTGGCCGGACGAGCTGCCGCTGCTGGTCCGCGTCTCCGCCACGGACTGGGTGGACGGCGGCCTGACGGTGGACGACGTCGCGGAGGTCGCGATCGGCCTGGGCAAGCGCGGCGTCGACCTCATCGACGTCTCCACGGGCGGGCTCCTGCCGGCGCCTGTGCCCGCGGCGCCCGGCTACCAGGTGCCGGCCGCTCGGCGGATCCGGGAGATCACCGGCATGCCGGTCTCCGCGGTGGGTCTGATCACCAGCGGTCCGCAAGCCGAGCAGCTGCTCGCCGACGGCTCCCTCGACGTGGTGATGGTGGGCCGCGCCGCCCTGCGCGAGCCGTACTGGCCGCTGCGCGCCGCCCACGAGCTCGGCGTGGCCTTGCCCGTCTCGCCGTACACCGGCTCCGCCGCGGCGGTGGCGCCGGGAGCCCCCACCGGCTGGCCGGTGCAGTACGAGCGCGGCGCCTGGACCGACTGACCCGGCTGCTCGACCGGCAGCGAGCCTCCCACTGGCCGCCCGCCGTACCGCCCCGCACCGCGAACGCGAGCCTTGTTGCCGTTTCGGCCGGTGATCCGCGCTGAGCCTCGCGTTCGGCGGCCTGGCGAGCCGGCTGTCGGGGTCAGGGGCGGCGTCGGGCGGGCATGTGGGTCGTCGGGCGGGCACGTGGGTCGTCGGGCGCGGCCTATCCTGCCCGGGTGAGCACAGGGATCCTGGTGATGATCGACCGGCCCACCATCGGTCAGGAGGGTCCCGGCGAGGCGTTCCGCGCCGTGCCGGCCGACGAGCCGGCGATCCGCGCCACCACGCTGGCGGCCACCCGCGGCGACGGGGTGTTCGAGACCGCGGCGATCCGCGACGGCGTGGTGCAGGCGGCCGGCGCCCACCTGGCGCGGTTCGCGCGGTCCGCGCAGATGCTCGACCTGCCCGCTCCGGACCCGGACGTCTACACGCGCGCGATCGAGCACGGCATCTCGCTGCTCGACGACGCCTCGGACGCGGCCGTGAAGTACGTGCTGACCAGGGGTGACGAGCACGACCCGACCGTCGGCCCCCTCGGCTGGGCCCACGTGCACGTCTCCGAGGACTTCACCGCCGTGCGCCGCAACGGTGTGCGGGTGGTGCTGCTGAACCGGGGCTACTCCCTCGACGTCACCCAGACCGCGCCGTGGCTGCTCCAGGGCGCCAAGACCCTCTCGTACGCCGTCAACCGCGCCGCGCTGCGCGAGGCGCGGGGCCGCCGCGCCGCCGCCGGGGAGGTGACCCCCCCC
>JAEXPS010000011.1 GCA_023438885.1 Actinomycetes bacterium | reverse complement strand
CTCTTCCGCCGAGCGCATCGTTCGTCGGCGAACGCGTACGTTTCGGCGCGCTGAACGTACGCACTGGCCGACGAATGATGCGCTCGCCGGGCACGCGCCAGGACGGCTGTGGACAGCGGCGGTGCGGGGCGCAATCCGTGGCACCGTGCGGCGCATGGTTGAGCCGTTGCAGGTGGCGGGCCTGCTGCGCGTGGGCGACGAGTCCGCTGCGGTCGGTGACGCGATGCGGCGCGCGGCCCGGCGCGGGGACATGCGGCGGGTGCACCGGGGCGCCTACGTGGGAGCGGAGCACTGGAAGGGCCTCGGCCCGGAGGCTCGGCACCGGGTCCAGGTGCGGGCCGCCCTTGCGGCTGCCCGAAGCGACGTGCTGGTGTCGCACCAGTCGGCCGCCGTGGTGTGGGGGCTCCCCGTCGTCGGTGCGCCCCTGCGCCGGGTGCATCTGACCTTCGTCGGCGCGTCGGGAGGGGTCTCGCGAGGCGCCGTCTCGCGGCACGTCACCAGCGCGTCCCCGCCGGAGTCGACGGTCGACGGCATTCGCGTGACCAGCGCGGGGCGCACCGTGGTGGACCTCGCGCGCGCCGCGGGACTGCTTTCCGGCGTCGTGGCCGCGGATGCCGCCCTGCGGGCGAAGCTCGTGACACCCGGCCAGCTCGCCGAGGAGCTCGAAGCCGCCGGCAGAGGGCGCGGCGTGCGCGTGGCTCGCGACGTCGTGGCCTTCGCCGACGGGCTCAGCGAGTCTCCGGGCGAGTCCCTCAGCCGCGTGCGCATGCGCCAGCTCGGGCTGCCGGGGCCGGTGCTGCAGCGCGAGTTCAGCGACCACGTGGGGTTCGTCGGCCGGGTGGACTTCTGGTGGGAGGACGTCCGGGTCGTCGGGGAGTTCGACGGCCGCGCCAAGTACGAGCAGGACGGCGACATCGAGGCCGAGCGCCGCCGCTTGTGGGAGGAGAAGCTCCGCGAGAACCGACTTCGGGCCACCGGCGCGACGGTGGCACGGTGGACCTGGGCGGACGCGTGGGCGGGTGCCCCGATGGCGGCAGCCCTGCTCCAGGCTGGTGTGCGTCCGTCCGCCGCCCGACGCATCGTTCGTAGCCCAACGCGTACGTTGCGGCACCGGCAACGTACGCGTTGGCCGACGAGTGATGCGCTCGGGGCCCGCGTCCTCGGGTGGCGGGCCGGGGTGGCGGGGGCGGGCGGCGGGGGCCGGGCTGGCGGGCGTGTGCACGGGCGGGGCACGCTGTGCCCATGGAGCACGGCATCGTCGACGTGGCGCGCGCCGCAGGCGTGTCGACGGCGACCGTGTCCCGGGCGCTGCGAGGGCTTCCGAACGTCACCGAGTCGACGCGGCAGCGAGTGCTCGCGGCAGCCGCCGAGCTGGGCTACGTGGCGTCGCCGTCGGCGTCGTCGCTCGCCAGCGGGCGCACCCGCACCATCGGGGTGCTGACGCCGTGGGTGCGTCGCTGGTACTTCGCCAACGTGGTGGACGGTGCCGAGCGCGCCCTGCGTGAGACGAACTTCGACGCGCTGCTCTACCGGTTCGACCTGACCGCCGGCGAGCGCCGCCGCGTCGACCCGGCCGTGCTGCGCCGCAGGGTGGACGGCATCCTCGTCGTCGGGCTGCCGATGCGGCAGTCGGAGGTCGACGACCTCGTCGCCCTGGGGCAGCCGCTGATCTACGTCGGCTCCGGCCCGCCGGGCCAGCTCACCGTGCGCCTCGACGACCGCCGGGCGGGGCGGGAGGCCACCGAGCACCTGCTGGGCCTGGGCCACACCCGCATCGCGCACGTCACCGGCGATGCGGACAAGGAGAGCGCCTGGGCGCCGGGCGTCCACCGGCTCGAGGGGTGGCGGACCGCGCTGCGCGGCGCCGGCGTCACCCCGGACGAGGGGCTCGTGGTGCACGGCGACTTCGAGCTGGAGAGCGCCCGCGAGCATGCCCATCGGCTGCTGCGGGCGCGCCCGGACGTCACCGCGGTCTTCGCCGCGTCCGACGAGATGGCGATGGGCGTGATCCTCGCCGCCCGCGAGCTCGGCCTGCGCGTGCCCGACGATCTCTCGGTGATCGGTGTCGACGGGCACGAGCTCGGCGAGCTCGTCGGGCTGACGACGATGGCGCAGGACGCGGTGGGTCAGGGCGACGAGGCTGCACGCCTGCTGCTGGCCTGGATCGCGGGTGCGAAGCGGGAGGTCGACCCCTCCTCGCCGGCGCGGCTGGTGGTGCGCTCGTCGACCGCGCCGCCACCGGATGCCGCCGTCGCCGTTCGGTGATCGAATCGTTACTCGAATAGCAGCCGCTACCGGTTGCACGATGCTGATGTAAGCGCTTGCATCGAAGTCATGGACCCGGACGTAACCGCGTCCCGGGAGTCCCACGACGATGTGGAGAGAACCGATGAACCGATCCATCCGGACAAGAGTTCTCGCTCCGGTCGCCGCCTTCGCCGCCACCGCCTTCGTGCTGGCGGCGTGTTCGTCGGGCGGGGGCACCGAGGAGCCCACGGGAGGTGGCGGGACCACGGAGGGAGGCGCGGTCGCCGCCGGATGCGAGGACTTCGCCGACTACGGCGACCTGTCCGGCGAGACCATCACGATCTACGCCGGCATCGTCGCCCCTGAGGACACGCCGTACGTCGAGTCCTTCAAGCTCTTCGAGGAGTGCACCGGCGCCACGGTCGACTACCAGGCCGACAAGCAGTTCGAGCAGCAGATCGTCGTCCGCGCCCAGGCGGGCAACCCGCCCGACATCGCGATCGTCCCCCAGCCCGGCCTGCTGGCCCAGCTGGTCGCCACCGGCACCGTGAAGCCGGCCGCGCAGTCCGTCGCCGACAACGTCGACGAGTTCTGGGGCGACACGTGGAAGGAGCTCGGCACCGTGGACGGCACGTTCTACGCCGCCCCGTCCGGCGCCTCCGTCAAGTCGCTGGTCTGGTACTCGCCGTCGATGTTCGCCGAGAACGGCTGGGAGGTGCCGACCACGCTCGACGAGCTGGAGGCCCTGACCCAGCAGATCGCCGACGAGGGCCAGATCAAGCCCTGGTGCGTGGGCATCTCCTCCGGCCAGGCCACCGGCTGGCCGCTGACCGACTGGACCGAGGACTTCGTGCTGCGCACGGCGGGGCCTGACGTCTACGACCAGTGGGTCGCTCACGAGATCCCGTTCAACGACCCGCAGATCGCCACGGCGCTCGACGCGGTCGGCAGCTACGTCAAGGACCCGAAGTTCGTCAACGGCGGCTTCGGCGACGTGTCGTCGATCGCGACCACGGCGTTCCAGGACGGCGGCCTGCCGATCCTCGACGGTCAGTGCGCCTTGCACCGCCAGGCGTCGTTCTACGCCGCCAACTGGGGCGAGGACGTGACGATCGGTGAGGACGGCGACGTGTTCGCGTTCTACCTGCCGTCCGAGACGACCGACGAGAAGCCGGTGCTCGGTGCCGGCGAGTTCGTCGTCACGTTCTCCGACGACCCCGCCGTCCAGGCTCTCGCGACCTTCTGGTCCACCGACACCTGGGCGAACCTCAAGGCCAAGGCCAGCTCCGACATCACCAACGGCGGCTGGATCACCGCCAACAGTGGCCTCGACACCGCCAACCTGGTGAACCCGATCGACCAGCTGTCGGCGAGCATCCTGCAGGACCCGGCGGCGGAGTTCCGCTTCGACGGTTCCGACCAGATGCCGGCAGCGGTCGGCTCGGGCGCGTTCTGGACCGAGGCGACCAACTGGATCACCGGCCAGTCGACACAGGACACCCTCGACAAGATCGAGGCTGCCTGGCCGGCCTCCTGACCCAGTAGCGGTGTCCCCGGGGGCGGGACCGGCGCCCTCGGGGACACCGCGCGTCCGCCTCTTCGCACACAGGAGTGCGCATGTCAGTCTCGGAGAAGCTCGTCCTGATGGTGGTGGCGCTGCTCGTCTTCGCCGCGGTGATCGGGATCGTCCTGACGGTTGTCGCCGTGCTCGAGAAGCGCGGCGCGCACAGGGTGGCCTGGTTCTTCGTCGGGCCGACGATCGTGCTGATCATCATCGGTCTGCTCTACCCGGCGGCCCGCACCATCTGGAGGTCGCTCTACAACGCCGCCGGGAGCGCGTTCGTCGGCGTCGACAACTACAGCCGCATCTTCACGTCCCCCGACATGCTCCTCGTGCTCCGCAACACGGGGTTCTGGGTGGTCGTCACCCCGTTCGTCGCGACCGCAGTCGGCCTGGTGTACGCGATCCTCGTCGACGGCGCCCGGGGCGAGGCGGTGTCCAAGGCGCTGATCTTCCTCCCGATGGCGATCTCGTTCGTCGGCGCGGGAATCATCTGGAAGTTCATGTACGACTACCGCTTCGTCGACCCCTCGCTGGCGAGCCAGCCCCAGCAGATCGGCCTGCTCAACCAGATCATCATCTGGCTCGGCGGCACACCCCAGAACTTCATGCTCAACCAGCCGTGGAACACGTTCTGGCTGATCCTCGTGATGATCTGGATCCAGGCGGGCTTCGCGATGACCATCCTGTCCGCCGCGATCAAGGCGATCCCGACCGAGATCACCGAGGCCGCTCGGCTGGACGGCGTCAACTCGTTCGAGCTGTTCCGGTTCGTCACCGTCCCGAGCATCCGGCCGACCCTCGTCGTGGTGCTCACCACCATCGCCATCGGCTGCCTCAAGGTGTTCGACATCGTGCTGACGATGACGGGCGGGCAGTTCGGCACGTCGGTGATCGC
Source organism: Actinomycetes bacterium (assembly GCA_023438885.1). Lineage (GTDB taxonomy): Bacteria > Actinomycetota > Actinomycetes > Actinomycetales > Cellulomonadaceae > Cellulomonas. The sequence continues at coordinate 1,116 of JAEXPS010000011.1, read as the reverse complement.
CAACGAGTTCTACCAGCAGAGCTTCACCCGCGGTGACCAGGGCCTGGGCGCCGCGCTCGCGGTGCTGCTGTTCGTCCTGGTGATCCCGATCGTCATCTACAACGTGCGCCAGCTGAGAAGGGCGGAAGCGCGATGACCGGGCCTCAGCTCGACCTGTCCGGCGTCGAGACGCCGGGCAAGTTCGCCTCTCCGCGCAAGGAGCCGATCACCGCCGCCGCGCGGCGTCGGCTGTCGCGGCCGTGGGCGACCGTCAGCGCCATCATCCTGGCCGTCGTCTGGACCATCCCGACGTTCGGCCTCCTGGTGACGTCCTTCCGCAGCCGGCAGGACATCAACACCAGCGGCTGGTGGACGGGCCTGACCGGCCCGTTCACCCTGGAGAACTACCAGACGATCCTCGACTCCTCGAACTCGCAGTCGCTGGCGCCGTTCGTGCTCAACTCGATCGTCATCACGGTCCCGTCGGTGCTGCTGCCGGTGGCCCTGGCCACGCTGGCGGCGTATGCGTTCGCGTGGATGGACTTCCGGGGCCGCAACGTCCTGTTCATCGCCGTGTTTGCCATGCAGGTGGTGCCGATCCAGGTGGCGCTGATCCCGCTGCTGCAGATCTACGCCAGGGCAGGCCTGGCGAACTCGTTCTGGGCGGTGTGGCTCTCGCACACGATGTTCGGCCTGCCGCTGGCGGTGTTCCTGCTCCACAACTTCATGCGGGAGATCCCACGGGACATCCTGGAGGCGGCGCGCGTCGACGGCGCGGGCCACGTCACCACGTTCTTCCGCCTGATGCTGCCGATGCTGACCCCGGCCCTGGCCGCGTTCGGCATCTACCAGTTCCTGTGGGTGTGGAACGACCTGCTCGTCGCGCTGACGTTCGCGGGCTCGTCGAACAAGGTGGCGCCCATGACCGTCGCGCTGCTGAACCTCACGGGCACGCGCGGCAACCAGTGGTTCCTGCTCTCGGCGGGTGCGTTCGTCTCGATCATCGTGCCGGTGCTCGTGTTCCTCTCGCTGCAGAAGTACTTCGTGCGCGGCCTCCTCGCGGGGTCGGTCAAGGGTTAGCCGCACGACGGAGTCCCGCGGGGGGGGGCCCCCCCCACGCCCCACACCCGCCCCCCC
>JAEXPS010000248.1 GCA_023438885.1 Actinomycetes bacterium | reverse complement strand
CCGCGCCACCACCCTTCCGCCCGCCGCGCCGCGGCCCCGGCACGCGAACGCCCCGGGGCCGCGGTGCGCGTCAGGAGTTGTTCGCGATGACGTCCTGCAGGCCGGCAAGGATCTCCTGGAGCTCGGCCGGCGTCTTGTCCGAGATCTGCGCCGTTCCGCCGTTCTCCTTCAGCAGCTCGTCGGTCACCGCTGGGTCGTGGTAGATCTCCACGAGCTTGGCCAGCACCGGGCTGTCGGCGTCCTCGGCACGGGCCACCCAGACGTTGATGTACGGCTCCGCGGCGTCGGGGTCCTCCAGGTCGGAGTAGATCGCCGTGGTCGGGTCGATGTTCGCGGAGTACGCGAAGTTGTTGTTGATGATCGCGGCGTCGAGCGTCCGCAGCTGCACCGGCGTCTGGCTGGCGTCGACGGGGACCACGGTGACCCGCGTGCCCTCGTCGAGGATGTCCGCCGGGGTCGACAGGGCGTTGCCGCCGTCCTTCAGCGCGATCAGCCCGGCCGACTGGAGCACCAGCAGGGCGCGAGCCTGGTTCGTCGGGTCGTTCGGGATCGCGATCTCGCCGCCGTCCGGGATGTCGGCCGGGGACTCGTAGCCCTTGGTCGTGTACAGGCCCAGCTGGTAGATCGCCGTCGCGCCGACCGGCACCAGGTCGTCGTCGGAGTTGACGTTGTAGTTCGCCAGGAACAGCAGGTGCTGGAACTGGTTCGCGTCGAGGTCGCCCTGCGACAGGATCGGGTTGGGCTGCTGGTAGTCGGTGAAGTTCTCGAACTTCACGTCGATGCCCTGCTCTGCGGCGAGGTCGCGGAAGATCGTCCAGTACTCCTTGGCCTCGTCGGTGACGCCGATGGTCACAGTGACGGGCTCCGTGGCGCCGGGGGCACCGGCGGTCGTCGGGGAGGTACCCGCCCCGGCGGCGCTCGAGCACGCGGCGAGGGTGAGCGCGGCAGCGGCGGCGAGCAGGGGCAGTGACGGCGTGCGCTTCATGGGTCGTCCTTCGTCGTGGTGTGCGGTGCGGGACTGCCCTGGGCAAGGGCGTCCGCGGCACGGCGACGCACGGGCCCGCCCAGGGCCGAGGCGCGCCTGGACGAGCCGGTGGGCTCAGACCAGGCGCTGGCGCATGCAGCAGCGGCACATCGCGACGCGCGGGGCGCGGGCGGCGTGCGGGAACATGCTGCGGTCTCCTTCACGGAGGGGGCGGACGTCGCAGGACGCTACGCGCGCCGTCTCGAACGCTGGCCCGCCGCCCGAGGTTCGAACGGTTGTCACAGGCCGAGGGCGGTGTGCAACGCGAGTCCGGTGACGATGGCCGCGCCGACGATCGCGGTCCAGCGCCGTCCGCGTGGCCCGGTCAGCGCGCGGCCGGCGCCGTGCCCCGCCCCGGCGACCACCAGCTGCCAGGCCGCTGAGGCCAGGCAGGCGCCGACGACGAATGCGGCGCCCCGCTGCCACGAGGTCGCCACACCGCCGGCACCGCCCGTGGTCAGGGCCGCGAAGTAGACCACCGTCGCCGGGTTGACCGCAGTCAGCCCGACGAAGGTGGCGTAGGCCCGGCGCGGCGTGGTGACGGCCGGCGGCCCGGCGTCGCCGGCCCTGCCCGGGCGCAGCGCGGGCCGCAGCATCATGGCGGCGACGACGACGAGCACGCCAGCCGCCGCCCAGCGCAGCGCCGTGTCCCAGGCGACGAGCACCGGCGCCACCAGCGCGCCGAACGCGAGGGCCACGGTGGCGTAGGCCGCGTCGACGGTCGCCGCGCCGAGGCCCGCTGCCGCTCCGACCCGAAAGCCGTGCCGGGCCGAGAGCAGCGCCAGCAGCGTGGCGATCGCGCCGACGGGCATCGCGATGCCGAGGCCCGCCACGATGCCGGCGAGCAGGGCCGTGGTCACGGGGAGAAGTGTGGTTCGTCGTGCCCGCCCTACTGACGATCCTCACAGTGCCATGGGAGGATTCGCGGCGTGGATGAGATCGACAGCGCAATCACGGCGATCCTCACCGCCGATGGCAGGGCATCGTTCAGTGCCATCGGTCGAGAGGTAGGGCTGAGCACCAACGCGGCCGCGGCCCGGGTGCACCGGCTGGAGGCGGCGGGAGTCATCCTCGGGTACCGCGCGATCCTCGCCGACCAGGAGCCCGTCAGCGGCGGCGTGGAGGCTTTCGTCGACGTGCGCCTGAGCCCCGGCCGCGACTCGGACGAGTACCTCGCGTGGGCTCGCGGTCTGGCCGCCGTGCTCGATGCGGCTCACGTCACCGGCGCCTACGACTTCCATCTGCACGTCCGCGTGCGCGACATGGCCGCCCTGGACCAGCTGCTGCGCGTCCTCAAGCGCGACGGCGGCGCCGCCCAGACACAGACCCGGATCGCCCTGCGCTGACGCGTGGCACGGTTCGCGCGACCGGGACCACGAGCGCGCCGGGCGGGCGTCAGGGCTCATGACGGCCGAGGTCAGGGTCGTGTCGGGGCGTCACCCGATGTCCCGCCGCCTGCAGGTCCGCCACGATCGATGCGAAGGTTGCGCGCCGCCTTGGGGGAGCCATGGCAGGGCAGATCGAAGCGGCTGCGCCGGTGGCGGCCGGTGTGGTGCGGCAGGAGTTCGGCCGGTTCGTCGGCCCGGTCGTGACGCTGGCCGCGGCCGCGGGCGCGGCGGCCATCCTCGTCGACCGGGCGGACGGCTGGGCGCTCGACTACGGCCTCGGGAACGGCGCCTCCGTGGTGCAGTGGCTGGCGGTCGGCCTGGTCCTGGTCACTGCCGCCGTGGGGCTGGCCGGCTGGGCGCTCCACGTCCACGGGGGTGCTGCTGCGGGTGGTGACGGTCGTGGTGACGGCCTGGGCCGTGGGCCAGCTGCCCTTCGACGTGCTGCGCGTCGCGCGCCTCGTCCCGCTGCCGGCCAGCGGCTGGGGCATGAGCCTGAGGCTGCTTCTCGTGACGGCCGCGGTGGGGGCGCTGGTCACCGGTACGTCCGTGACGCTCCGCCACGCCTCACGCTGTCCAGGGTGCGGCCGCCGGAAGCCCGGCGGGCTCGCGCGACTGCCGCGGTGGCCCGCGCTCGTGGCGCTCGTCTTCGCCGGCGTGTACCCGCTGTGGCGCATCCACTGGGCGTTGGGCGGCACCGTCGGCACCAACGGCCGTCCGGAGGACGCCGCGCAGGCGCTCCAGTGGACGATGGCCCTGCTCGGAACGGTGCTGGTGGCGTTCACCGTGGTGCTCGCCGTCGGCAGGGGTCCGTCGTGGCTGCGGTGGCCGCTGGGTCTCGGCGGCGCGGCGGTGGGCTTCGCACTGTTCACCATCGGTGCCGGCGGATCGCTCGAGCTCGTCGGCATGCTGACGGGTGACGGGCGAGAGGAGACCGATCTGGCGCCGTGGGCGTTCGGCGTGGTGTACGGATGCTGGACGGTCGTCGGGCCCGCGCTGGCTGCGGCAAGCGTGCGCTACTGGGTACGCCGCCGCGAGGACTGCGTGGACTGCCGGGGGTCGCTGGGGCCCCGGGGCCCCGTGGCGGGCGAGCCGTGAACCGAGCTCAGCGCGGTCGGGTGGCGAGCAGCACCGTGTACGTGAGCTCCCGCCCGTCCCGTACGACGCCGATCGTCACGGTCTCGACCGGTCCGCAGGCGGTGGCGAGATCGTCGGCCAGCCGTGGCGCGGGGTCGCAGCACCACACGGCCAGCACGCCGCCCGGAGCCAGCGCCCGCGTCGCCGCCTGCAGGAACGCGGGCCGGTAGACCTCGGCGTTCTGCTGGTGGATCAGGAAGTCAGGGCCGTTGTCGACATCGAGCAGGATCGCGTCCAGCTCGCCCGGCTCCAGTGCGGGCACGACGAGCAGCACGTCGCCCACCGTCACGTGCAGCCGCGGGTTGTCGAGCAGGCCGTTGACACCGGGGACCAGCCCCTGCCGCGCCCAGCCGACCAGTGCCTCGTGGAGCTCGACCACGTGCACCGCGGCGACCCGGGGTTCGTCGAGCAGCGCCCGGGCCGTGAAACCCAGCCCCAGGCCCCCGGCGAGCACGCGCAGCCCCTCGCCGCGCAGCCGCTGCAGTGCGAGCGTGGCCAGGGCGCGCTCGGAGGAGGAGTCGACCGTGTCCATCGCGAACACCCCGTCGACGATGAGCTCGACGACCTCCCCGCGGCGTGCGAGGGCGATCTCGCCGTGCTCGTCGTACTCACGGGCGACGACGACTCGAGGTGCGGGCTCGGCGGACACCCCGCCAGGATGGCCCATGACCTCGTTCCGGCCGAGCGGCATCTTCGCGATCACCCTGTTCGTCGAGGATCTCGCCGCGGCGAAGGCGTTCTACCGGGCCGTCTTCGACCTGCCCGTGCACTTCGAGGACGCCGATTCGGCGGTCTTCGCCTTCGGCACCACCCTGGTGAACCTGCTCGAGGTGGGCGCGGCCCCGGAGCTCGTCGCGCCCGCGGCCGTGGCCGGACCGGACGCCGGCGTGCGGTGCCAGCTCACGGTGACGGTGACCGATGTCGACGCGGCTGCCGCCGAGGCCGTGTCCCGCGGCGCCCAGCTGCTCAACGGACCGATGGACCGGCCGTGGGGGATCCGCTCGGCGGCGTTCCGGGACCCCGGCGGGCACGTCTGGGAGCTGGCTTCGTCTCACTGACCGCGTGCCGTCGAGGCTCGAAAGCTCCGACGCCCGGTGACGCGCGGCGCTACGTTGCCTGCGTGACCTTCGCGCGCCGCACCGCTGTCGCCATGACCGGTATCGCGCTGCTCGCGCTCGGGGCATGCGCCGGCCGCGTCGGCGCCGCGGACCCCACCGCGATCGCTGCCCAGGCGACGCCGGCCGGGATCGCGCCCGACCTGGTGCTCGTCACCGACATCGACCGCTTCGAGCTGAACCCGCAGACGGTCGGCGTCATGGGCAGCGACGGCATGTCTGCGGGCTACCAGAGCGGCACGAGCACGGTGATGCTCCTGACGTCGCGAGCCGGGGAGCTGTCAGCCGCGGACTCGTCGACGGTCCCCTGCGCCGAGCTGCCGGACACCCGTGGGTCGGTGCTGACCTGCACCGTCGAGCATGGCGGCGTGCACGTCGTCCTCGAGGGTCAGGACGTCGAGCCCGCGACCCTGCGGGCGGCTGCCGAGGCGGTCCGGGTGCCGAGGGCGGACGAGCTCGACCATCTCTTCTCGAACATCCCGAAGGAGCACGTCGAGCGCGGCGACCTGCCAGCGGAGGGCGACGGCGCTCCGATGAACGCCCCGGGGGAGGGCGGCTGAGCGCAGCCCGGGTAAACGAAGCTCCCCCGACTGGACTCGAACCAGTAACCCTCCGATTAACAGTCGGATGCTCTGCCAATTGAGCTACGGGGGATCGCCGCGCAGAACTGTAGCAGCCGCCGCGGGGCCTCCCTGACGGCTACAGCCCGGCGGCCTCACGCACCGACGCCTCCGCGCGGTGCAGCAGCGCCGCGACCTCGGGGTCCGTCAGGTCGACCGCCGCGTCGCCCAACGTCTGGGTGAACAGCACGCCGTCGGGGTCCCGCCGCAGCGCGACCCGAGCCTGTGCCCCGCCGGGCAGTGTCACAGTCACCGAGTGGATCACGGACTGCTGCACCCGGTCGCGGAACGTGCGAGCGAACGCCTGCGCGTCGGCGTCCTCGGGCAGCACCAGGGCACGCTGCGCCCCCGAGACCCACCACACGGTGAGGGTCCGGCTCGCGGGGTCCAGCGAGGCGCGGTCGATGTCGCACCACGGCGTGGTGACGGGCGGTGCTGCCTCGTCGCGCCCGACGAGGTGCAAGCCACGCGTCGTCGCCACGGCCCAACCGCCGCCGACGAGCTGCACGGCGTTGAGCAGCACGTCGCCGCGGGGGAGCGGAAGGCGGGCGAGTACGTCGGCGGGGGGCCGGTGACGGAAGCGGGCCATCGCTCCACGCTACCGGCTGCGACTACCCTTGCCCGCGCCGGGGCAGTAGCTCAGCCGGTCAGAGCAGCGGACTCATAATCCGTCGGTCGCGGGTTCAAGCCCCGCCTGCCCCACCCGTGCCACGTGCGGTTCCGGTTGATGCTTGACACCCGTTCCGGGTGATCCGCGACGGGTCGCTCCGCGCCCACCATCGGCGGGTGGACGCGTCCGAGTGGTCCGAGCAATGGGTCAGCCTTCGCGGCCGGCGGATGCTGGTCCGGACCAGTCCGCCGGTCGACGGCGCGACGCCGATCGTCCACGTGCACGGCTTCGCAATCTCCGGCCGGAGCCTGATGCCCACCGCGGAGCGCCTCACGGACACGGCGCAGAACCTCGTGCCGGATCTCCCCGGATACGGCGTGAGCGAGCGCTGGGAGCACACGCTCGGCATCCCCGCGCTGGCGACCGTGGTCGAGGAGCTTCTCGACGAGCTGGGCCACGACAAGGTGGTGCTGCTCGGCAACTCGATGGGCTGCGCGGTCGCCCTGGAGTTCGCGCACCTGGCGCCGGAGCGGGTGGAAAGGCTGGTGCTCGTCTCTCCCGCCGGTGGCCAGCACAACCAGCCGTTCGCGCGAGCGTTGGTGCAGCTCGCACGCGACGGCGTGCGCGAGAGTCCACGCATGGCGTCGCTGGCCGTGCCGGACTACCTGAAGTTCGGGCCGCTCAGCACGTTCGCGCTGTTTGGCGAGCTGACGCGCTTCCCCGCGCTCGAACGCTTCCTGCGCATGCGGGTCCCGGCCCTCGCCGTCGTCGGCTCGCGTGACCCCCTGATGCCGGAGCCGCGCCGCATCGCCGAGCTGGCACGTATCACCGAGGGCAACCTGACGTTCGTGCTCGTCGAGGGCGCGGCGCACGCGATGAACTTCAGTCACCCGGGCGAGCTCGCGCACGTCGTCCGCTCCTGGCTGGCCGACGAGCCCATCAAGGACGACCCGAACGAGCCCGGGCTGTCACGCGTCCTGCGGTTCCGCAGCGCCTGACGGGAACCCGATCACCTCCGCGAGCACGTCGCGCAGCCGGGGGTCGGTCAACGGCCGGAAGTGCCCGGGCGTCTCGAGCGCAACCGCAACGGCACCCGGCAGCGTGCTGCCGCCCGGGACGTGGGGGTCCCAGCGGCTCTGGACGTTGACGATCCGCTCGTTCACCGCGAGCTCCGCGGCCAGGGCGCGGATCGTCGGGTGCGCCGGACGGAATGCGCGCAGCGCGGGGCTGAGCGTCCACCGGGCGAGCGGCGAGCCGTCGAACGGGGTGTTGACCGCCACCATGCGCGCCACCCGGTAGCCGGGGTCGTGCTCGAGCATCGTCAGCTTGCCGATGAGGCCGCCCTTGCTGTGCGCGACGAGGACGACATCGTGCAGGTCCCGTGCGACGAGATAGCGGCCCAGCACGGCCGCCGAGACCTCGTACGGCCGGGCGTTCCGGCCGAGCTCCGGCACCACGTGCACCCGCACCCCGCGCGCGTACAGGGCTGCCGCGAGGGGGCGCAGGAACGTCCAGCGCTCGTAGACGCCAGGCACGAGGACCACGGGGGCGCCGACGACGTGCGCGGGGTGCTCCCAGGCGTCGGGGCCGTCCCGCCTCGATGCCGACCGCATCTGCCACCGCAGCGCCAGGCCGTAGTCCGCGGCTCGCCAGACGAGGTGCGGTCCCGCCGCGACGTCCCCCACGAGCCCATCCTGACGGGCGACTCTCTCACCCGCTCTCGGTGAGGCGCCGTCCGGACCGCACCCCGCGGGTCCGGCCCGGGTGAACCCCGTGCGAACCGCTCAACCGATCGCCGGTGCACGTCGATGTCCCGCTCATGCAGGGACGCAGCAGGGGGATCGTCGTCGTACTGACTGTCGGGTTGATGCTGAGCGCGTGTCAGCCGGCCGATGACGTGCCGCGCGAGCCGATCGGCTCGAAGACCACAGGTCCGTCGTGGCGCCGAGCGTGGCGCAGCCGACCAGCGAGGAGCCGGCCGCCGCACCGAGTGCCACACCGGCGACGACGCTTCCCCACGCCGCGCCGACGGAGGCAGCGACCGAGGCGCCTGCGGCGCTCGTGGCGCCGCCTGCGGCACCGGCCGCTCCGGCGGCACCGGCTGCGCCTGTCGAGCCGGCACCTGCCGCGGACGGGCCTGATCCGAGCTTCCGGACCTGCAAGGACGCGAAGGCGAGCGGCTACGGTCCCTATCGCAAGGGCCAGGATCCCGAGTACGACTGGTACCGAGACGCGGATGGTGACGGAGTCGTCTGCGAGTAGGCGGTCGGTCGGTTGGCCCCGCTCTGCCGCCCGCTGTCCGGGCCTAAGGCCCCGGGGCCAGGTCGGTCTGTGAGACGACATCGCTATTTCACCCGCTCCCGAATCCGGACATTCCCGGGCACACCTTGTTCACTGCACCCGATTCGGGCATAGTGCGGCTGTCAGCGAAAAGGGCAAACCCGACCGCAAGGCGGGGACGCAAAGCCACGGAGCCCTCTGGGCAAGCCGAGCTACCGAACGACAGGAGTCATGCAATGGCATCGACCACCCCCACCAGCCTCTCCCAAGGCGCGTTGCTCACGCCGGGTGAGGTGGCGGTTCTCTTCCGGGTGGACCCCAAGACCGTCACGCGTTGGGCGCAGGCCGGCAAGTTGTCGACCGTGCGCACCCTCGGCGGTCACCGCCGGTTCCACGAGGACGAGGTCCGCGAGCTGCTGACGGGTGTGCCGCAGCAGCGCCTGGTGGACTGAGCGCTACCGGGTCGTCACGGACGCCGGGGGGGGGGCGGGGGGCCCCCCCC
>JAEXPS010000232.1 GCA_023438885.1 Actinomycetes bacterium | reverse complement strand
CGTACGTTCTGTGCGCCGGGACGTACGCGTTCGACGACCAGAGTTGCGCTGGGCGAAGGAGTCTGCGCCCGACGAGAGTTGTCGGGCGGGCTGCGGGGCGGGGCGGGCACGACGAAGGGGCGGGGCGATGGGGCATCGGCGCGATCACGAGTGGCTCGAGACGTTCGAGGGCGACGGCGCCGACCGGTACGACGCTCACTCGCGGTGGCTGCGCGGCATGCACCAGCGCACGGCCACGCGCCTCGCGACGCTGCTGCCGCCCGGCGGCCGGCTGCTCGACGTCGGCGCCGGCCCCGGCCGGCTCCTCGCGCAGGTGGCCGAGCTGCGCCCGGACGCCTTCGTGACCGGGGTCGACCGGTCGCAGCGGATGGTCGAGCTGGCCGGTGCGCGGCTGGCGCCGCTGGCCGGAACGGGCGCCGCGCCGCGGACGGGCGGCGAGCCACGGGCCCGTGCGCTGCTCGGCGACGTCGCGGCACTGCCGGTGCCCGACGACTCCGCGGACGTCGTCTCGGCCGTGCTGACCGCACACCACTGGGACGACCTGCGGGCCGGCTTCGCCGAGATCGCCCGCGTCCTGACGCCGGGCGGGTCGGTGCTGGTGGTGGAGATGCGCGGCCCGGCCACGCACGTCGCGCGGGCGATCCGCGAAGCGTTCGCCTCGTCAGCCCCGCGTCGCCGCAGGGTGTGGGTAATGGGCCTCCCGCTGCTCGTCGGCCTCGAAGCGCCTCGCTCCGCGCGCTGACGCCCCGCCCTGGCTCTCCTGAGGTCCGCGGGGTTTGTCGCGCCCCAGAGCTCAGGAAACCGAGTGAGGAGGGCCGGGCCGGCCTCAGTCCGTGCGCGCCGCCATGTCGCCCGTGGCCGGCGTGCCGGGTTCCACGGCGTAGTGCAGCACCAGCGTCCCGTTCTCGGAGGCCACCGGCGGAGCGAGCAGCCGCAGGTTCGTCGGCGCGACGCCGTGCTCCAGCGCCCGCTTGCCCTCGCCGAGCACCACCGGGTACACGATGAGGTTCAGCCGGTCGACGAGACCCTCGGACACCAGCGTCTGCACCAGGTCGAGGCTGCCGATCACGTGCACGCTGCGGTGCCGCTCCCGGATCTCGCGCACGGCCGCCGGCAGGTCCGGCCCGAGCAGCGTCGAGCCCTCCCAGTCGAGCCGGGGTGTGCCGCGCGACGCGACGTACTTCGGCACGCGGTTGAACAGGGTGGCGACGTCGCCGTCCGGCTCTGCCGGCGCGCTGGGCCAGTAGGCGGCGAAGATGTCGTAGGTCTTGCGCCCGAGCAGCAGCGCGTCGAGCTCGGCCAGGCCCCCGCCGATGGCCGCACCGTCGATCTCGCCGATGAGCGGCGCCTGCCAGCCGCCGAAGCGGAACCCTCCCTCCGGATCCTCCTCCGGCCCGCCGGGCGCCTGGGCGACGCCGTCGAGCGTCGTGAACTCGTCCACGTGGATCAGCCCCATGTCACGCTCCTCTCGTCGGACCAACCCTCACCCGGCCGGGAGCGAGCCGCATCCGCGGCAAAGTGTCTCGATGTCGAGAAATCCGGTTACGATCGGCACGGCGCCGGACGTGGGTGTCGATGTCGACGGAAGGACCCTGGTGGACCTGTTCGAGTACCAGGCACGTGACCTGTTCGCCGCGCACGAGGTGCCCGTCCTGGACGGCATCGTCGCGACGACCCCCGCCCAGGCGCGGGAGGCCGCCGAGCAGCTGCTGGCGGGTGGAGGCGGCGTGGTGGTGGTCAAGGCCCAGGTGAAGACCGGGGGCCGCGGCAAGGCGGGCGGCGTCAAGCTGGCCCGGTCCGCCGACGAGGCCGAGCAGGCCGCCGCCGCGATCCTCGGCATGGACATCAAGGGCCACACCGTGCACCGCGTGATGGTGGCCGCCGGCGCGTCGATCGAGAAGGAGTACTACGTCTCCCTGCTGCTGGACCGCGCCGAGCGCCGTTACCTGGCGATGGCCAGCGTCGAGGGCGGCATGGAGATCGAGCAGCTCGCGGTGGAGCGTCCCGAGGCCCTCGCCCGGGTTCCCGTCGACCCGCGCGTCGGCATCGACGCGGCGAAGGCCGACGAGATCGTCGCGGCCGCCGGCTTCGAGCCAGCGGTCGCGGGCAAGGTCTCAGCCGTGCTGCGCAAGCTCTGGAACGTGTACCGCGGCGAGGACGCCACGCTCGTCGAGGTCAACCCGCTGGTGCTGACCTCGGACGGCCGGATCATCGCGCTGGACGGCAAGGTGTCGCTCGACGACAACGCGGACTTCCGCCAGCACGCGCACGCCGACCTGGTCGACGAGGCGGCGGCCGACCCGCTCGAGGCCCGCGCCAAGGCCAAGCACCTCAACTACGTCAAGCTCGACGGCCAGGTGGGCATCATCGGCAACGGCGCCGGCCTGGTGATGAGCACGCTCGACGTCGTCGCCTACGCCGGCGAGGCGCACGGCGGTGTCAAGCCCGCCAACTTCCTGGACATCGGCGGCGGCGCCTCGGCGCAGGTGATGTCGGACGGCCTGGACATCATCCTGTCCGACCCCCAGGTCAAGGCCGTGTTCGTCAACGTGTTCGGCGGCATCACCGCGTGCGACGAGGTCGCGCGGGGCATCGTCAAGGCGCTGGAGATGCTCGGCGAGGCGGCCACCAAGCCGCTCGTCGTGCGCCTGGACGGCAACAACGTCGAGCAGGGCCGTGCGATCCTCGCGGCCGCCGCCCACCCCCTGGTCACCCTGGCCGAGACGATGGACGGCGGCGCCGACGCCGCCGCCGCGCTCGCCGCCACCGCCGCCTGACGCCCGCCGAGGAAAGAGAACATGGCCGTCTTCCTGACCAGCAGCTCCAAGGTCGTCGTCCAGGGCATGACCGGGTCCGAGGGGACCAAGCACACCACCCGGATGCTCGCCTCCGGCACCGACGTCGTCGGCGGGGTCAACCCCCGCAAGGCGGGGGAGACGGTGAGCTTCCCCGGCCGCGACGTGCCGGTGTTCGGCACCGTCGCCGAGGCGGTGCGCGTCACCGGTGCCGACGTGTCCGTGGTGTTCGTGCCGCCGCAGTTCACCAAGGAGGCGGTGCTCGAGGCGATCGAGGCGCGCGTGCCGCTCATCGTGGTCATCACCGAGGGCGTCCCGGTGGCCGACACCGCCGCCTTCTTCGCTGCCGCCCAGGACGCGGGCGTGCGCCTGATCGGCCCCAACTGCCCCGGCCTGATCACCCCCGGGCAGTCGAACGTCGGCATCATCCCGGCGGACATCACCGGCCCCGGCCCCATCGGCCTGGTGAGCAAGTCCGGCACGCTGACCTACCAGATGATGTACGAGCTGCGGGACTTCGGGTTCTCCACCTGCATCGGCATCGGCGGCGACCCGATCATCGGCACCACGCACATCGACGCCCTCGCGGCGTTCGAGGCCGACCCCGACACCGAGCTGATCGTCATGATCGGCGAGATCGGCGGCGACGCCGAGGAGCGCGCGGCCGCCTACATCCGCGAGCACGTCACCAAGCCGGTGGTCGGCTACGTCGCCGGCTTCACGGCGCCCGAAGGCCGCACCATGGGCCACGCCGGCGCGATCGTCTCCGGCTCGTCGGGCACGGCGGCGGCGAAGAAGGTGGCGCTCGAGGCGGCCGGGGTCAGGGTCGGCAGGACACCGTCCGAGACCGCCGACCTCGCCCGGGCGATCCTCGCCGCCCGGGTGTGAGCCGCATCGCCGTCCTGCTGGTCCACCTCGGCACGCCCGACGACGCGACGCGCCGACACACCTGACCCTCGCCCGGGGGCACTCACCGGACCATGGGGTGGTGAGCTCCACCACCCGTCCGACGAGCCCCGGCGCGCGGCGCGTCATCGGCGTCGCGCCGCCGCCGTCCCGCGAGCCGAGCCCGCTCGACGGCGGGCCCTCGTGGGTGTCGGGGGTGCTGGCCGCCGTGCAGGCCGCCGTGCTCTCGCTGGCCGTCGTGGTGGTGCCGGCGGTGGCGGTGTTCGTCGCGACGAGCGCCGACCCGGCCAACGCCGGCGTGCTGTGGACCCGGGCGGTCGAGATCGGAGCCGGGCTGTGGCTCCTGGGCCACGGCGTGCCGCTCGGCGACGTGACGCTGGTGCCGCTGGGCCTGACCGCGCTGGTGGGCTACGCGACGTACGCCTCCGCCCGCCGTTCGGTGCGGCCGGCGCCGCGGGCGCTCGTCAGCGGCGTCGCGACCTACACGCTGCTGGCCACCGGGATCGCGCTGCTAATACCGGCCGCGTCGGTGCTGCGCGCCGCCGTGGGCGGGTTCCTCGTCGGCGCCGCGGGGCTGAGCCTCGGCGCGCTGCGCCGCGACGACGCCGAGCCGCTACGGCGGCTGGCGCGCCGGCCGTGGTCACACCTGCCGGCCTGGCTGCGTGCCGGCGT
>JAEXPS010000212.1 GCA_023438885.1 Actinomycetes bacterium | reverse complement strand
GCTGCCCCCCCGCCGGGGCCGGGGCCGGGGCGCCCTGCGGGGGGGGCGGTGCGGGCCCCACCCCCGAAGTCCCGAGCGCCGGACTCGGTGGGCCGGACGCGCTACCGGCCGCTGGCCTTGGGCGCCGGGATGACCTGCGTGACCTTGTGCGGCACGCCCACAGCCGTGGGACGGACGTCGAAGTCGAACATCGCCGTCGGCAGGTAGACCGTCGAGCACGAGTTCGGGATGTCGACGACGCCGGACAGGCGACCCTCGATGGGCGCCGAGCCGAGCAGGAGGTAGGCCTGCTCGGCGGAGTACCCGAACTTCTGCAGGTACTCGATCGCGTGCAGACACGCCCGCTGGTACGACAGGTGGGAGTCGAGGTACTTCTGCTCGCCGTCCAACGTGACCGACGTGCCGGAGAAGGCCAGCCATTCGCTGTAGTGCGGGTCGCTGATGCCAGGCATGAAGATGGCGTTCTCGCTGACGCCGTACTTCGCCATGCCTCCCTTGATCACGTCCACACGCAGATCGATGAACCCACCCATCTCGATGGCACCACAGAACGTGATCTCGCCGTCGCCTTGGCTGAAGTGGAGGTCACCGAACGACAACTTCGCGCCCTTGACGTACACCGGGTAGAAGACACGAGTCCCTGCCGTGAAGTTCTTGATGTCCTGGTTGCCGCCGTTCTCGCGAGGGGGAGCTGTCCGGGCGGCCTCGGCTGCCACTCGGTCGAACTCGGCGCCCGCCAGGGAGCCGAGGATCGCGCCATCGGCCAGAGGCGGAAGGGCGAGCGGAGGCACCCGCTCGGGGTCGGTCGCGATCAGCGCCGCCTCGCGGGCGTTCCACGTCGCCAGCAACTCGGCCGACGGTGCCGTCCCCATCAGGCCCGGGTGCACCATGCCGGCGTACCGCACCTCGGGGATGTGCCGGGACGTCGCATAGCCACCCTCGAAGTCCCACACCGCCTTGTAGGCATCGGGGAACAAATCGGTGAGGAAGCCGCCGCCGTTGCGCTTGGCGAAGATGCCCGTGTAGCCCCAGCCCTGGCCGGCCAACGGGCCCGTCTCCTGCGGGATGGGTCCGACGTCCAGAATGTCGACGATGAGCAGGTCGCCAGGCTCGGCACCCTCGACGTAGAACGGCCCCGACAGCGTGTGGACCTTGTGGAGCGGCGCGGTCAGGACGTCCTGAGCCGAGTCGTCATTCTTCATGTAGCCGTCGAACCACTCGCGGACATCGGCGCGGAAGCTCTGGCCCGGCTTGACCGTCACCGCCGCCGGGATATCGGGGTGCCAGCGGTTGTGCCCCGTGATTGCCTGCTTGGTGAATGGCTTCGACGAATCGAGCGGGAACAGATTCCTGGGCATCTCACACCTCGTTCTCTGGTCGCCTTTGGCTACCTAGTGGGTTTTCAACATGCGTCTTGAACTCGAGCAGAGCTGTCACCTCACCGCCGCAACTTCCCCGTCATGCGGGCGCCTGACCCAGAGAGCCAGAGCACCGACCACGAAGATCGCTCCCTCCAGCGAGGCCAAGAGCGCCATCGGAGCGCTCTGCCACACGTCTGTCAGGAGCAGGAAGGCCGGAATCGCACCGGTGATCCACCCTTGCAGTGCCGCGATTCCCCCCGTGAACCACTGAAGGGCCGACTGCCCCCTGCCCATCAGGAGGAAGAAGAGGAACCACAAGAACGCCCACTGCAGCCAGATCACCGCGAATGCGTAGTCGTCGTACTTGATCGCATTCACCGCCGCGTAGGCGACCGCCGCGACAGCAACGAACAACGAGAACCAGCCGAGGCCCGTCGCATCGAAGCCCCACGTGTTGTTCATGGCCACATACAGGTAGGTGAACCCGAAGAGATAGAGGCCGCCCGCCGAGAAGATCTGCTGTGCGTCGCCATTTGCGGTGAAGATGAGGTACGTGGGCGTCAGCACCTGGAGCAGCCCGACAAACCAGTTCAGTGGAGTCGCACCATTTCCGCGGACCACTCCCGTCAGGGCAAGTCCGTTGATGAACAGGACCGCACCGACATAGAAGAGCCCAACACTGTTCATGCCGCTCGCCTCCTTGTGGCTGGCTCGTACTGGCTCGGCTCGCGACCGTCAGTCGCGGGGAAGTCGCGCCGTCAACGGGTTGCGGCTGACCGGCTGCCGGCGCCGGGGGGTCCCCGGAATCGACGACACCACGGGCGGCCGATCCCGCGTCACCTCGGTGGCGTCGATGAGGCGGCGCGCTCGCGAGTCGCCCAAATTGAGCGAAGGAGCGGTGAACCTGCGCTTGGCATGTCCCGCACAATGCGGGCAGGGCACGGCATCGACCAACCCGTCCATGGGCAGAGAGACGTTGAACTGACCGCAGCTCACGCATTCATAGCAATACGTCGGCACGTCACACCCTTCGCCACGTCACCAAAGGACCGCGCACCGGCGCCGAGCGCACATCGGGACGCGGCGCGGCAATGCAATGCCCGGAACACGCCAGGCGCACGACGCCTGCCGCAGATTTCATTGCCGAGTCGGACCGTCCCCGCCGTCGCGGACCTCCAACGTCTTCATTGAACACGGAACGACAGAAGCTAGGAATGGTTGTCGGCACTCATTTCGGGCGTCGCTGGCTGGGATGCACTACGCGGCGATCGGCACACGCGTGACCGGCATCCGGCCGATGGGTGTCACCAACCATTGGCACATCCGCGCGGCATGGGGTATGGTCTTGGAGGATAAGGTTCGGCACTTCATCACATCACCGCCTTGTGGGCGCTGTGTCGTTGGGGCGCTGGCGTTGGGCAATTGCACGCAAGACGACGGCGCCTTGACACTGCTGCCGCGGGCGGCGGCGCAATTGGAGGCCCGGACCGCGATTATCTGCGCATCTTGCGCGCTCGTACCGGGGGTTGCCCATGCCGAAGACTCGACATCGCCTTCTCCTGGCGGATGATCACACTCTGGTGCGCCAATCCCTCTGCGCCCTGATCGACTCGACGCCTGACATGGAGGTCGTCGGAGAGGCAGAGAACGGTGTCGAGGCGCTCAACCAGGCGTTGACCAGCAGCGTGGACCTCGCCGTGCTGGACGTCGTCATGCCGAAGATGACAGGCATCCAGGTGGCTGCAGCGATGCGGCGCCAGCGGGCGCCTGCACGAGTTCTCTTCCTGTCCGCGTCGAAGGACCGCCGTCTGGTGCGTGAGGCATTCGAGTGCGGGGCAGTGGGCTATGTCCACAAGTCGATGACATCCGCGAGGTTCCTCTCCAGCTGCCGCCGGGCGCTTCGTGGGGAGACCGTCCTGTATCCGGAGGAGCTTGAGTCGACGTTCCGCCAGGCAGCGAGCGCGGAGGAGGACGACGCACTGACGACGCGACAGGAGGAGGTCCTGACGTTGATCGCCGAGGGGTACAGCGGCGCGGAGATCGCCAGCAAGCTCTTCATCAGCCCGCGCACCGTCGAGCGCCATCGCGCGGACGTCCTGGAGAAGCTGCACCTGAAGGACCGCGTGGCTCTCACCCGCTTCGCGATCCGGCATGGACTCATCGACCCCTGAGGCTCCGTGGGCAGCCCCGGGGAAGAGGAGGCGTCTGCTGATGCGCGTCGAGATGGTGCAGAAGGTCGCGAGCCTGCTCCGCGAGAGGAGGGCGATCGATCGTCGCGTCGCCAACATCCTGGGCAACTGGCCACACCCGGACGCCTTGGCGTCATGGGTCGCGGCGGAGGTTCTCGACGTCACCTTCGAGGGCGAGGGCCCCGCTGCGTCCCGGCCCGGCAGGTTACCCGCCCGGTCCTGGTGCGAGGGCTTCGGGCCCGCTGTCCGAGTCCGCTGGCACGCTTCCGGGTGCTCGCACCGCCCGCAGGACGATCCTCAGGACTCGTGCACGCTCGACTTCTTCGGCGCCGGCCGCTCGTCGGAGGACGCCACCCCACAGTGGACCGTGGAATGGATCGAGCTGGCCTCTCCCAAAGTCTTCGGCTTCAACGCCCCGAGCCGACTCGTCTACACCGTCGGCGGGTCTCAGCCGTGGCTCAGCCCGCACCAGGTCGCCGCACTGCGGCTCTTGTCTGCGACGACGGAACCGGTGCTCACCCGTTACCACTGAGCTCGCTGCCGCGAGCAAGCCTCCGGTGGCGAACCTGCCGGCGACCGAGCAGCCGCCCACCGATTCCTCAGCCGGCGCCTGAGCGCGGCAGCCCGACGAGCACGGCCGAGACCCAGGGGCTGCGCGAGCGGCGTGCCCAGACATTCGTCCTACGACTTTCCTGACAGCCTGCCGCATCCTGGACGGCGTGCTGAGCATCTCCCAGACCGTCGCCCTCGAGGCGGAAGCCGCCCGACACAAGGTGGCGCTGGCGCGTACGCCCGGCCTGTTCCTGGTCCGCACCGCCCTCGCGGGCGCCTACATCGGCATCGGCGTGCTGATCATGCTCACCGCCGGCGGGCCGCTGAAGGTCACCGGGTCGCCGTGGGCGCCCCTGGTGCAGGGGCTGGTGTTCGGCGTCGCGCTGACCATCGTCGTCGTGGCCGGTGCCGAGCTGGCCACCTCCGCGATGATGATCCTCACCCAGGGGGTCTGGCGCCGGACGGTCGCCCCGGGCCGCGCCGCGCTGGTGCTGCTCGCCGTGCTCGGCGGCAACCTGATCGGCTCCGCGGCCTTCGCGGGCATGGTGCACTTCTCCGGGGTGCTCGCTCCGGGGACCGCCCCGGGCGACGCGCTCGCCGCGATGATCGAGCACAAGGCCGAGGCCACGGTGCCCGAGCTGTTCTTCCGCGGCATCGGCTGCAACCTGCTGGTCTGCCTGGCGGTCTGGTGCGCCGGGCGGCTGGAGTCCGAGGGCGCCAGGATCGCCGTGATCTTCGCCTGCGTCATGGTGTTCATCACGTCCGGGTTCGAGCACGTCGTGGCCAACATGACCACGTTCTCGCTCGGTCTCTTCGACACGCTGCCTCATGCGACCGTCGCGGAGTTCGCCCGCAACGTGCTCTGGGTGGGGCTGGGCAACCTCGTCGGCGGCGGGTTGCTCGTCGGCGCCGCCTACGCGATGGGCACGCGGCATCCGGTCGCCGCCGCGGCGCCCGGGCCGGCCCGCGGTTCCGCGCACGACGAGCTCGCGGCCGCCGAGCCCGCCCTCGCCGACACGGTGCGATGACCAGGCACTGAGGCCGACGAGCCAATAGCGTGGGATCGACCGCGCGCGCACAGCGCGGCGCCGAGCCGAGGAGCACGCGATGAGCACCTCCGACGAGCAGCACCCCGAACCCACGAGCCCCGACGAGGAGCTCGCGCAGGCGGAGCAGGACATGGAGGCCGAGGGCGCCCCCGAGCCCCCTGCCGCGGCGGAGACCAGGCCCGTCCCGGAGACCGGGCCCGCCGCGAACGCGGCCTCGGGCTGGACCAGCCCGTCCGCCCCTCCGCCGGCCGGACCACCTGCGAGCTCGGCTCCTCAGGCCCCATCGGCTCCGCCGGCAGCGGCAGCCCCGGCGCCGGCATCTCTGCCTCCGACCGCTCCATCGGCTCCGGCAGCGGCAGCCCCGGCGCCGGCATCTCCGCCTCCGACCGCTCCAACGGCTCCGGCCACGGCAGCCCCGGCGGCCCCGGTGCGCCCTCCGATGCCTGCGCCCGCTCCCGCCGACGTGACGGCCGAGGAGGCCGCCGCCGCTCGCCACGCCGCCGCCCGCCCCACTCCCGTCGCACCGGCACCGGCCGCACCGACGGCGCCTCCCGCT
>JAEXPS010000150.1 GCA_023438885.1 Actinomycetes bacterium | reverse complement strand
GGGGGGCCCGCGGCGGGGTGCGGCAGCGAGGGCCCCCGGTGGCCCTCAGCCGGCGACCGCCGGACCGCCCTTGGCCGGCCGCACCGTCACCGTGGCGACGTCGGTCGTGGCCGTCCCCTCGCTGTTGGTGAAGACCGCGCGGTACTGACGGGCGTTGAGGACGCTCGTCACGCCGGACAGCACCAGCGTCGGCTCGTCGGCCCCGGCGAGGTCGTGGAACGGGCCGCCCTTGCCCTGCCGCCACTGCCACTGCACCGTCGGAGCCGGGTAGCCGTCGGCGGCGGCGATGAGCGTCACCGTGCCGCCCTTGACCCCCGTGACGTCCTGGGGGTGGACGGTGATGCTCGGCGCGGCGGGAACCTGCGCCGGAGCGACGAGGTGACCGACGCCCCAGCGGGCCGTCGTCTGGTAGCCCGTGCCCGTCGGCTCCGCCCACGTGTGGACCGAGTACCGGCTTCCGGCACGCCCGTCGTTGACCTGGAAGTCCAGGCCCTGGAACGTGTCGGCCCCGCCGAGCGGCACGTCGTTCTGCCCGCCGGACTCACCGGCGAGCTTCACCGCCAGCTCGACGACGTAACCCGTCGCGGTGAGCGCCGTGGCACTGGTCAACCGAGCCGCCTGCGCGGCCGCGTCGCCGGTGCCGAACGACGTGACGTTGTCGACGCTGATGCGCATCTGCGCGTCGTTCGGGCCGTAGCCGCCGCTCTTGGCGTTGCCCAGGTCGAGGAACAGCTCCACCGAGTCCTGGTTCCACGGGTCGCTGCCCGCGACGTCGATCACCGGGTCGGTGACCTCGTAGAGCACGTAGAGCGTGTCGTCGCCCAGCCAGAGCGTGCGGACGTCGGCCGTGGCACCCTCCGTGCTGCCCTCGACGGTCTTGCCGGTGTGGACCACGTTCGCGTCGGCCCACACGGGGTCGATCACGCCGTCGACGCCGGGCGCCTCGTCGGCTGCCGCGACCTCGAGGAAGCTCAGGTCCTCGAGGAACGTCAGCGTGCCGGTGGACCCCGGCGAGTTCCAGGCGCCGACGACGTCGGCCCCGGCCAGCACCCGCACGTCGAGCTGCGCCTGGGTGCCCACGGCCACGTCCGTGTGCGGCAGGTGCACCACGGCGCGCCAGCCGGCCGGGTCGTCGAACACCATCGCGGCCGCCCCGGCGACGCCGGAGACGGTGCCGTCGCGGGCGACGGTTGCGGTGGCGTCGCCGTACTGGACGACGATCGCGTCGGCCGCGTCGTCGGCCGCCGTGGCGAGCACCACCAGGTGGTCCGGCGTCCAGCGCGGCACGAACTCGCCCGCGCTGCCCGTCAGGGCCTCGGCCGGCAGGTTGTGCCACGCCACCGAGTCCGCCGCCGTGGCGTCGAGCGGCACGTCGCCGCCGAACACGTTGGCCGCGGTGATCAGCGGCGGCACGCCGTCGTCGTCACCGGCCGCCCCGTAGTAGGCGTACTTCGCCTGGA
The DNA here is from genome assembly GCA_023438885.1 of Actinomycetes bacterium. Lineage (GTDB taxonomy): Bacteria > Actinomycetota > Actinomycetes > Actinomycetales > Cellulomonadaceae > Cellulomonas. Next base: position 5,160 of record JAEXPS010000150.1, on the reverse strand, counting down.
GGGCACCGTCGAAGAGCAGCGGCGCCTGCGTCGACCGCCAGGAGCGGTTGTCGGTCAGGCCCCAGACCGTCACGGAGAACAGGTCGCCGTGCGCCGCCTGGTAGGCCCGGAACACCGCGAACGCATCCCGGTACCAGTGGCCCTGCTCGATGAGCTTGGCCTCCGTCACCGGGGTGCCGACCGTGGCGTCGAGCTCGGTGACGGCCTGGAGCAGGCCGAGGGCGGAGAACCGCTCGAGGGTCTGCGCCAAGGCCGCGGGCGGGGTCGTCAGGCTGGAGTGGAACTGGTGCCCCACGCCGTCCACGGGCACGCCCGCGGCCAACAGGCGCTCGACGAGCGCGTAGTACTGGTCCTGCTTGCCGCCCTGCTCGGTGTTGTAGTCGTTGATGAACAGCTTCACCGGCCGGTCGACGCCCGCGGCGGCGTTCTGGCTGTTGAAGGCCTCGTCCGCGTACTGGAACGCCAGGTGGATGTACTCCTCGCCGAGGATCTCGTACCACCGGCTGGTGCGCAGCCCGTCCGGGGTCGCCGCGTCGGAGACCACCTCGTTGACCACGTCGAACGCGGTCACCGGGTTGGTGTCCGAGCCGTACGGGCCGTAGTCACCGGCGATCGAGGCGGCGACGTCGAAGATGTGCGTGCGCAGTCGGTCGCGCAGGAACTGCTTGTCCGCCTCCGAGTTCGTCAGGTCCACGCCGTCGTTCTGGAAGAACCAGGCCGGGGTCTGGCTGTGCCACACCAGCACGTGGCCGTACACCGCCAGGTCGTTCTGCTGCGCGAAGTCCAGCAGTGCCGTGGCCTCGGGGTGGCGGCGGAACGTCTGGCCGTCGTACCAGCTCTCGACCTTCATGTGGTTCTCGGCCGTGATCTGGTTGAAGTGGCGCAGCAGCAGGTCGGACGGCGAGCCGGAGGTCTCCCGGCTGTCGATGGCGACACCGAGCGGGAAGTCGACCGTGTCCTTGAGCGGAGTCAGGTCCTGGACCTGGCCGGGTGCGGGCACCTCGACCACGACGTCGTCGACCAGGAAGTCGCTCGTGTTCGCGATCGGGTCGTCGCTGTCGTATCTCGTCTCGAAGTAGAGCAGCGCGCTGTCGAATGCCGCCGGCATGGTGAAGCTGGCGGTGACCTGCGTCCAGCCCGTGTTCGTCACGCCCTCGAACTGCGCGAGCGTGCTGAACGAGGTGGCGCCCTCGCTGGTCGCGGCCAGGCTCAGCCACACCTGGTCGGTCGTCGCGCCCTCCGGGAACCGCACCCAGGCGGTCAGGTCGTACCCGACTCCCGGCTGGAGGATCCCGGTGACGTCGTGGCCCAGGCCGTCGCCCTGGTTGCCGCGGTTCGCGACGAGCGCGGAGTAGGCGCCGCCGTGCGCGTCGGCATCGGTGACGGCCACCGTGGCGCCCGTACCGCTGGAATCACGCAGGCCCCAGCCGTCCAGGCCGTCCTCGAAGTCGGTCGAGAGCACGACGCCGGAGAACGGCGGGGTGCCCTTCGGGAAGACGAACGACCAACCGTCGGCCAGCCGCTCGCTGACCACGGTCTGCACCGCGGCGAGGGTGCCGGAGCGGTCGCCGCCGCCGTCGTGGGCCAGGACGATCTCGCCCGGCTTCATCGCGGCGCGCAGGTTGTCGGTCAGCGTGGGGACGTCCTGCGTCTCCCAGTCGCTGATCGTGTTGACCACCGCCAGCGGCTGCATGCCGAGGTCCACCGCCACCTGCGGCGTGGCGCCCCAGCTGCCGTTCGGGGCGCGGAAGAACGGGACCTTGGCGTACGGGTCGGACAGCGCCGTGCGGATGATGTCGAGATTGGCGATCAGGTCCGTCTGCACCTGCTGCGGCGTCCACGAGCCCATGTCCGCGTAGCTCGTCGAGTGGTTGCACAGCACGTGGCCCTCGCGCACGATCCGCTGGAGGATCTCGGCGCCGCCCGTCGCCTGGATGTTCTGGCCGATGACGCAGAACGTCGCGTGGAGGCCGTTCGCCTTCAGGTAGTCCAGCAGAGCCGGCGTGACGGCGGGGTTGGGCCCGTCGTCGAAGGTGAGCGCCGAGACGTTGCCGGCCCCGTCAGCGAGCATGACGGGCGTGGTCACCGGGTTGATGGCGCCACCCGGCACGAAGTCGGGCGGCAGCACTGGCCCGCCGGTGTCGGGAGCGGTGATGAGGATGTCGTCGAGCAGGAAGTCCGCCGTGGCGGGGTCCACCTCGATGTACACCTGGGTGTCGTCGGCGTCGGCCGTGAAGGTGCCGGTGACCGTGGTCCACGCGCCGGCCGGGGTCGTGGTGTTGCCGACCCAGTGGTAGCCCTCCTTGACGACGAACCGCGTCGCACCCTCGCTCGCCGGACGAACACGGGCGGACATCGTGTACTCGACGCCCTCGGTGAACAGGCCAGTGAGGCTCTGCACCGTGAAGTAGCCGGCCGTGCGGCCGGAGACGGAGAGCACGGTGTTGGCCGCGTCGTCGGGGTCGGGCACGTACGCGAGGGCGGGCGAGCCGCTGGCGGACCAGGTGCCGGTGGTGCCGTCCTCGAAGTCGACCGCGGAGATCGTGGTGACCGCCGCCTCGCCCGTGATCAGCACGTCGTCCAGCAGGAAGGGCGTGGTGCCCTCCGCCTCGACGTACAGGGACGCGGCCGACAGGTCGGCCGGGAACGTGTACGAGCCGCCGATCTGGACCCAGCCGTCCGCGGTCGTCGCCACGCTGCCGCCGATCCACGTGTACTGGTTGTCGCCGCCGCCGGCGGGGGTCTGCTCCACCGTGAAGTGGATGCCCGACGAGCCGGCCGTGCCGGCCGGAAGCTTGACGAACGCCGTCACCGAGTAGGTCTCACCGGCCTGGAACAGGGCTGTCGCGTCGGTCGCGACGCCGTTCCAGTTCGCCGTGCGACCGGTCACCGCCAGGCTCGTGGCGCTCTCGTGCCCGTCAGCCGCCAGCTCGAGCGTCACCGGACCTCGGGGCCCCCACGGCGTGTACGACCCCGACTCGAAGTCGTTTGCGAGGACGGTGACGGGTGCCGCGGCCGCCGGTGTGGCCGGCGCGACGATGGGGAATGCGGCCAGAGCGGCCGCCAGGAGTCCGTAGCCCAGTACCGCGGCCGCCGGCCGCGCCTTCCCGAGATGTCGCATCGACGCTCCTTTGCGAAGAATGCCCGTTGGCGTCGATAACGTTACACATGGCGTCCCGGCAGGCGGAAGCCCTCACCGATATCGTTTTTCGCGCGGAAGTCGCCCCATGCCGACGCTTTCAAGCCTCCGGACGCGGGCGATCTGCGCAGCGGGTCGTCGCCGGCGGGCGACGGCCTGCGGACGCGAGGGCGGGCGTCAGGCGGGCAGGGCCACCTGCTCGGTCACCAGCTCGCCGTCGGGCGTGAGGGAGAGCTGCTGGCGGCAGCGCCAGGCCTCGTCGGGCGCGGCGAAGTCCTCGCGGAAGTGACCGCCGCGGCTCTCCTGCCGAGCGAGAGCGGCCGCGGCGATCACCGTGGCGATCTGGTGCACGTTGGTGGTCTCCCACTCGGCGGGCTGTGCCTCGGCGAGGGGCCGGCCGTCGTCACGGCGCCGGTCGGCGTCGGTGGGCACCTGCGCCAGCGCCTCGATCGCAGCGGCGAGCCCCGCTCCGGACCTCAGCGGCCCGGTGCCGGCCGTGGCGATGCGCTGCACGCGGGCCCGCGCGGCCGCGGCGACCAGCGCGTCGGCACCCTCGCGGCGCACCGGCTCGCGGCGCACCAGCTCGCCATCCGTCACGGCCCGGGCGACGTCTCGCGCGGCGCGGTGGGCGAACACCAGCCCCTCGAGCAGCGAGTTCGACGCCAGCCGGTTCGCGCCGTGCACGCCGGTGCACGCGGCCTCACCGGCGGCGTAGAGGCCGGGCAGCGTCGACCGCCCGTGCAGGTCCGTCACCACCCCGCCGGAGAAGAAGTGGTGCGCCGGCGCCACCGGGATCAGGTCGCGGGCCATGTCGATCCCGGCGTCGGCGAGCCACTCGCTGATGGTGGGGAAACGGTGGGCCAGGAAGTCGGCGCCGAGGTGCCGCGCATCCAGCCACACGTGGTCGGCGTTGGTCGCGGCCATCCGCCGCACGATCGCGTGGGCGACGACGTCCCGCGGCGCGAGCTCGGCCAGCGGGTGCACCTCCGGCATGAAGCGCACGCCGTCGGTGTCGAGCAGCAGCGCACCCTCACCGCGCACGGCCTCGCTGATGAGCGTCAGCTGGCCCTTGGCCCCCGCACCCAGCCACAGCACGGTCGGGTGGAACTGGACGAACTCCATGTCGCCCACGGCCGCGCCCGCGCGCAGTGCGGCGGCGATGCCGTCCCCCGTCGCCTGCGGCGGGTTGGTCGACGAGCGGTACACCTGCCCGATGCCGCCGGTGGCGATCAGCACCGCCGGGGCCAGGGCGGCACCGACCCCGCCGCGCGTGCCCTCGCCGATCACGTGCAGCGTCGCGCCGCACACCGGACCCGGACGACCGTCCGCGTCCGGCGCGGCGGTCAGGACGTCGAGCACCAACGCGTGCTCGATCACCTCGATCCCCGGGTCGTCGCGCACCGCCTCGACCTGCGCCACCAGCGCCCGGGAGACCTCGGCTCCCGTCGCGTCGCCGCCCGCGTGGATGATCCGGTTGGCGTGATGTCCGCCCTCGCGGGTCAGTGACAGGGTCCCGTCGGGTCGGGTGTCGAACACCGCACCGCGCCCGACGAGCTCGCGCACCCGCGCCGGGCCCTCCGTCACCAGCACCTCGACCGCCCGGGGGTCGCACAGCCCGCCGCCGGCGACCAGCGTGTCGTGCAGGTGCGCCTCCGGGGAGTCCTCGGGGTCGAGCGCCGCGGCGATGCCGCCCTGGGCCCACAGCGTCGAGCCGGACGCCAGCACGTCCTTGGTCACCAGCAGCACGCGCGGCACCCGGGTGCGCAGCTCGAGTGCGGCGGTCAGCCCGGCGATGCCGGATCCGACCACGATCGCGTCGGCCTCCACCGTCCAGCCCGGCTCCTGGCCGGCGAGCTTGGTCGCGAGGTTCACGTACGACGTCACGGGCGCCAAGCATGCTCCTTCCGGGCGCTCCTGCCAGGCACGTCCCCACTCCTGAGACGCGCGCACCCCGCGCCCGTCGCCCCGCGCCCCCCGGCCTCCCACCTCCCCCAGCGTCCGAGGTTGCAGCGGTAGAGGCC
>JAEXPS010000103.1 GCA_023438885.1 Actinomycetes bacterium | reverse complement strand
GGGGGGGGGGGCCCCCCCCCCCCCACGACCGGGCGTCACTGGACGGGGGTCAGTGACGTCAGGATGAGCAGGTCGTTGTAGTCACCCTTGGCCAGGCCGGTGGAGTAGTTGTCGTCCTCCGTCGGCCAGCCCTCGTAGTGCAGGGTGCTGAACGCCTGCCAGTACGGCGCCGCGTACAGCGGGATGTTCGGCAGGTTCTCGACGAAGATCTCCTGCATCTGCGTGTAGAGCTCGCCGCGGGCGGCCTCGTCGGTCTCGGACTTCAGCGAGTCGAGGACGAGGTCCATCTCCGGGCTGCTCCACCGGCCGAAGGCGTTGGCGCCGGCCGCTTCGCCGATCGGCTTGACGTGCGCGCTGGCGAACATCGAGAAGTAGTACTCGTCCGGCGAACCGAACAGACCGCCGCCGCACTCGGAGACCTGGAAGTCACCCTTGCTCAGCGGGTCGTACCAGGCGGCGAAGTCCGGCTTGGGGTCCACGGCCGCGTCGATGCCGAGTGCCTTGAACCCGTCGGCGATGATCTGCGCGACGCTGACCCAGTCGGACCACGACGACGTCACGGGGATGAGGATCGAGATGGGCTCTCCCGACTTGTCGCGCAGCTTGCCGTCGACCGTCTCGTAGCCGGCCGCCGCCAGGCGTGCCTTGGCGGCCTCCACGTCGTACGTGACGACGTCGTTGAGGCTCGGGTCGTCCGTCGTGATGTCGATCTCCGGGAACTGGGATCCGAAGCCGACCGCGGACGAGGGGATGCCGTAGCCGTAGACCGCGTTCGTCGAGATCGCCTCACGGTTGATCGACTGGGAGAGAGCCTTGCGGAACTCCGGGTCGTCGAGCGGCGCGACCGTGTTGTTGACGCAGAGCATCAGGGACGAGGTGTTGGCCGCGTAGTTGAACGCGAGGTGCTCCGGGTCGGCCGAGACGAAGGTGGTCTCGATGTCGGGGATCACCACGCCGCCCCAGTCGGCCTTGCCGTCCTTGATCGCCTGGATGATCGCCTCCTGGCTGGCGTACTGGACGAAGTCCAGGCCCGTGACGGCGACGTCCTGCCAGTAGTGCTCGTTCGGCAGCAGCGAGAAGCTCTGGGTCGAGTAGGTGTCGACCACCGTGAACGGTCCGGTGCCCACCGGGTCGGGGTTCGTCCAGTTGATCGGGTCGGCCTGGGCCTCCCAGATGTGCTTCGGGACGATGTAGCTGCTGTTGACGAACTGCGGGAACTGGCTGAGGTCGGGCCCGGAGAAGGTGAACTTCACCTGGTCGTCCCCGACCTTCTCGACGGCGGTGCCGCCCATGGCCGACCAGAACCCGCCGAGGTCGAAGGCGCCCTCGTCCTTGCCGAGCTCGTAGCTGTACACGACGTCGTCAGCCGTGAACGGCTCGCCGTCCGACCACTGGACCCCGTCACGCAGGGTGAACGTCACCTCGGTGACGTCGTCGTTCCAGGTGTAGTCCGTCGCCAGCCACGGGATCTCCTCGCCGCCCGTGGACTTGTTCACGACGAAGAGGGGCTCGTAGATGGTTCCCCGGTGAGGCATGGACGTGCCGGGGGTGTAGGGGTTGAAGTTGCGGACGAAGGCGGATGAGGTCAGCACCGGGATCTGCAGGTGCGGCGCGGACGCGTCGCCTGTTCCCGTGGCGGAGGTCGGGGCGGAGGTGGGGCCGTCGGCCGACTCGCCGCCCGTGCAGGCGGCCAGCAGGGTGGCGACGACCGCGATACCTACCACCAGAGTGCGACGCCGAGCGTTCACTGTTGCTCCCTTGCAACTCGTGGTTAGGAAATCGACTTCGTTGCTGAACCGTAGGGCTCGCCTGCGCGGCGGTCAAGCCGCTGGAATCCGATACGAAAACGATTCGTCCTGCTAGAGTCTCGCCATGCCACTGGAGTCCGGCGCCGCACCACGGCGGCGCGCGACGATCAAGGACGTCGCCAAGGTCGCGCACGTCGCCCCGTCCACCGTCTCCAAGGCCCTCAACAACGCGCACGAGATCCCCGAGGACACCCGCCGGCGCGTGCGTGAGGCCGCGGACCTGATCGGCTACCGGCCGAACGCATTGGCGCGCAGTCTTCGGATGGGTTCGTCGCGCACGATCGGTGCCGTGACCGACGACATCGAGGGAGTGTTCTCGACGCTGATCGTCCGCGGGCTGGAGCACCACGCCCAGGAGCGCGGCTACACGATCTTCCTGTCCAACTCGCTCGGTGAGCGCGAGCGTGAGCGCCGCGACATCGAGGCGTTCATCGACAAGCAGGTCGACGGGCTCGTCATCATGGACGCCGTGGTGCACCCGCGTGGCCCCGCCGCCGCGGACACCCGGGACACGCCCGTCGTCTACGTGTACTGCTACCCCGCCGACCTCGACGCTCCGAGCATCGTCCCCGACGACGAAGGCGCGGGGGAGGTGCTCACGGCGCACCTGCTGTCCACGGGCCGGCGTCACATCGCCTTCCTCAGCGGTCCCCGAGTCGGACCCGGAGCCTTCGAGGCCAGCGCCCACCGGCTCGAGGGGTACCTCAAGGCCCACGCCGCCGCCGGGCTGGTGCCGGACGCCGCATCGATCCGCTACATCGAGTGGGACGCCAGGTCCGGCTACCAAGGCATGGCCGAGCTCCTGGGTTCCGGAGCCGAGATCGACAGCGTCGTCTGCGCCAACGACTACATCGCGGTCGGCGCGATCGAGGCGATCCGGCTCGCCGGGCTGGGCGTGCCGGACGACATCGCCGTCGCGGGCTTCGACAACCGCGCCATCTCGTCGGGTCTCTCCGTCCCGTTGACCACCATGGCGGTCGACCACGAGGAGATGGGCCGGCTCGCCGTGAGGCAGATCTTCGCCGCGCTCGACGGGCTTGCGACGACCGCCGGACGTATCACCGTGCCCAGCCGCCTCGTGATCCGCGAGTCGACGGCGCGGCCGGGCATCCCCTCCACGACCTCCGGGAGCAGCGAGTGAACCTCGTTCCGGGCTCGTACCCGCGCCCGCAGCTCGTCCGACCGCAGGCGGTGCTCCTCGACCGGGAGGTCGGGTTCGCCTTCGACGACGACGATCGCGGCCTCGCCGAGCAGTGGTTCGCGGCATCGGCAGCGTTCCCGCTGACGATCCGCCTCCCGTACGCGCCGGAGTCCCGCATGTCCGGCGTCGGCGACCCGGACTTCCATCCCGTCGTCTGGTACCGGATCGCCCTGAGCGAGGCGGACCTCGACACCGCGGGCCGGGGTGTGCAGGGCGGACGGGCGATCCTGCACCTGGGCGCCGTCGACCACTCGTGCGACATCTGGGTGGACGGAACCCACGTCGCCACTCACACCGGAGGCCAGACGGCGTTCGCCGTGGACATCACGGCGGCCCTCGCCGAGGGTCGCGACGTCCACTGGGTCACCGTCCGCGCTCACGACGACCCGCTGGACGTCACGCTCCCGCGGGGCAAGCAGGACTGGCATCCCACGCCGCACGCCATCTGGTACCACCGGACCACCGGCATCTGGCGGACCGTCTGGCTGGAGTACGTCCCGGACAGCTCCATCGTCGCCCTGCGGTGGACGACCGATCCGACGCGAGCGCTGGTCGCCCTCGACGTCACCCTCGACCGGCGGCCGGCCGAACCACTCGACGTCGAGGTCGCCCTGTCCTTCGAGGGTGTCGAGCTCGCCCGGGGCACGGTGCGGACGTCGGCGGGCTCCGCGGCCGTCCACCTGGACGTCGCGTACCAGCGCAACGGTCAGGCGTACGACGAGCTCACCTGGTCTGCCGACACCCCGCGGCTCTGGGACGCCGAGGTGTCGCTCCGACGGCCCGGCACGACGGAGCCGGTCGACGAGGTTCGCTCCTACCTCGGCTACCGCTGCGTGGCCGTGGAGCGAGGCCGCTTCCTCCTCAACGATCGGCCGTGCGACCTGCGCGGGGTGCTCGAGCAGGGTTACTGGCCGGACTCGCACTTCACCGCCCCCGGCCCGGACGCGCTGCGGGCGGAGGTCGAGCTGATCAAGAGCCTCGGGTTCAACGCCGTGCGGGTGCACCAGAAGGTCGAGGACCCTCGCTTCCTGTACTGGTGCGACCGGCTCGGGCTGCTCGTCTGGGCCGAGACGGCCAACGCCTACGAGTTCTCGCCCGCGGCGGTGCGTCTCCTGACCCGGGAGTGGATGGACATCGTCGACGCGCAGGCGTCGCACCCGTGCGTGGTCACCTGGGTCCCGATGAACGAGTCGTGGGGTGTGCAGCACGGAGCTCACGACGAAGCGCAGCGGGCGTACTCCGCAGGGCTGGCGAACCTGACCCGGGCCCTCGACCCGACTCGACCCGTCGTCTCGAACGACGGGTGGGAGCACACCGACTCGGACATCCTGACGATCCACGACTACGAGGCCTCGGGTGAGGTCATGGACCGTCGTTACGCCGACGCCACCTCGGTGGGGGACCTGGTCCGAGGGATGGGCCCGTTCGGGCGGCGTCTCCTGCTCGGCGACGCAGTCGCGAGCGACGCACCCGTGATGGTGACGGAGTTCGGCGGCATCGCGTTCGACGCCGCCGGCCGCGCCGAGGACGGGTGGGGGTACTCGCAGGCCGGCTCGACGGCGGACTTCCTGCACCGCCTGGAGGATGTCGTCGGAGCGCTTCGCCGCTCACCGATCGTGTGCGGCTTCTTCTACACCCAGCTGACGGACACCGCTCAGGAGATCAACGGCCTGTGCGACGAGAACCGCGTCCCGAAGGCACCGGCCGAGCGGATCAGGTCGATCGTCACGGGCGAGCCAACGGCCTAGGGGCTCAGCCCGCACGCACCGCCAGCGTGCTGGTGCCGTCCGGCCGCGGCCGCACCTCGATGCGGTCGGCGATCGCCTGCTTGAGCGCCTCGACGTGCGACACGACGCCGACGACACGGCCCCCGGCGCGGAGCCTGCCGAGCTCCGCCAGCACCTGCTCCAGCACGTGCGGGTCCAGCGAGCCGAAGCCCTCGTCGACGAACAGCGTGCCCAGGTCGATGCCCCCGGCTTCGGCGGTCACCACGTCGGCCAGCCCGAGGGCCAGGCACAGGCTGACGTAGAAGGTCTCGCCGCCCGAGAGGGTGCGGGGGTCACGCGGCACGTCGCAGCTGTGGTCCACCACGCGCATCGCGAGCCCGGTGGCCCGCGAGCGCACGTCCTCCTTCTCGTCGCTGCGCACCAGCTCGTAACGCCCGTCCGACATGACGAGCAGCCGCTGGTTCGCCGCGGCCACCACGTCCTCGAACCGGCGCATCAGCACATAGGTGCCCAGCGTGAGCCCGCGTGCGTCCTCCCCGCCGCCGACGAGGTTGGCCAACCGTGTCACCGGCGCGGCTGCCGCCACCTGGGTGGCCACCTCGCGGGCGCGCTCGACGACCCCCCGCCCCGCCGCCTCCGCGGCACCGGCCGTCTCGGCCGCCAGTCGCGCCAGCCC
>JAEXPS010000025.1 GCA_023438885.1 Actinomycetes bacterium | reverse complement strand
GGCGCGCCCCCCACCCCGCCCCCCCGGGCCCGGCGGGCCGGCCGTACGTTCGTACGGCGAGCCTCGCACCGCAGGGACCCGCCCGCCGTCAGCCCTATCCAGGATGTGCCATGACCGAGTCAGCGCCGATTCCCCCGCCTGATCCCGTACCGGCCCCCAGCTCGGCACCGGTTGTCGAGATGAAGGGCATCTCGATCTCCTTCCCGGGCGTCAAGGCGCTCGACGGGGTCGACTTCCGGCTCTTCCCCGGCGAGGTGCACGCCTTGCTCGGCGAGAACGGGGCCGGCAAGTCCACGCTGATCAAGGCACTGACCGGCGTCTACAAGGTCGACTCGGGCCAGGTGCTGGTGCGGGGCGAGGAGCAGCACTTCCGCGGCACCGCGGGCGCGCAGGCCGCCGGCATCTCCACCGTGTACCAAGAGGTCAACCTCTGCGCCAACCTGAGCATCGGCGAGAACGTGATGCTCGGTCACGAGGTGCGGGGCCGCTTCGGCATCAACTGGCGGGCCACCCACAAGGCGGCCACCGCTGCGCTCGCCAAGCTCGGCCTCGAGCACCTCGACCCGCGGCGGCCGCTGTCGTCGGTGTCGATCGCCCTCCAGCAGCTGGTGGCGATCACCCGTGCGATGGCGATCGAGTCGACGGTGCTGATCCTCGACGAACCGACGTCCAGCCTGGACGCCGACGAGGTCGAGGGGCTGTTCGCCGTCATCCGCCGGCTGCGCGACTCCGGCGTGGCCATCTTGTTCGTCTCCCACTTCCTCGACCAGGTCTACGCGATCAGCGACCGCATGACGGTGCTGCGCAACGGCCGGTACGAGGGCGAGTACCTCACCCGCGACATGCGCCGCGCGGAGCTGATCTCGCGCATGATCGGCAAGGACCTGGACGCGTTGACGTCGCTGTCGTCGGAGCGCGAGCGGCGCGAGCGCGACGAGACCGCGGTGCCCGTGCTGCGCGCCGAGGGACTCGGCCGCAAGGGGTCGATCGAGCCGACCGACCTCGAGCTGCACCGCGGCGAGGTCGTCGGCCTGGCGGGCCTGCTCGGCTCCGGCCGCACGGAGCTCGCCCGGCTCCTGTTCGGGGCCGACCGCGCCGACTCCGGCACGGTGACGATCAACGGGAAGAAGACGGATCTCGGCAGCCCGGTGGCGGGCCTGGGCCACGGCATCGCGTACTCCACGGAGAACAGGCGCGACGAGGGGATCGTCGGCGACCTGAGCGTGCGGGAGAACATCGTCCTCGCCGTCCAGGGCAGGCGCGGCTGGGCCCGTCCCCTGTCCCGGCGGGAGAAGGACGAGATCGTCGACCACTACATCGAGACGCTCGGCGTGCGGCCGGCGAACCCGGACATGCCGGTGAAGAACCTCTCGGGCGGCAACCAGCAGAAGGTGCTGCTCGGCCGGTGGCTGGCCACCCGGCCCGAGGTGCTGATCCTCGACGAGCCCACCCGCGGCATCGACATCGGCGCGAAGGCGGAGATCCAGGAGACGGTCGCCCGGCTCGCGGCGGACGGCGTCGGCGTCGTCTTCATCTCCTCGGAGCTGGAGGAGGTGGTGCGCATGAGCGACCGCATCGCCGTCCTGAAGGACCGGCGCAAGATCGGCGAGATCGTCAACGGGCCCGATGTCACGGTCGAGCACGTGGTCGAGACCATCGCCGGCCACCAGGACGCGGGCACCCCCGCTCCGTCGGACGAGGGGAGTGCGGCATGAGCGCCGGCCACCGGATCGCCGCCGTGATCCGCAAGCCGTTCTTCTGGGGCATCGTCGCGATCCTGGTGCTCCTCGCGGTCAACGTGATCAAGGACCCGAGCTACCTGGCGATCCACGTCAGCCCCGGCACCGGGAACCTCGTCGGCAACCTGCTCGACATCCTGCGCTACTCGGCGCCGATCCTCCTGGTGGCCACCGGGATGTCGATGGTGATCGCCACCGGCGGCATCGACCTGTCGGTCGGCTCGGTGATGTGCGTCTCCGGCGCGGTGTCGATGCAGTTCCTGGCCGGCGCGAACGCGCCGGACTCCGTGACCGCGGCGCTGTCCGCGATCGGGCTGTCGCTGGCGCTCGGCACGGCGCTCGGCCTGTTCAGCGGCGTCCTGGTCGCGTACGTCGGCCTGCAACCGTTCATCACCACGCTGGTGATGATGCTGGCGGGCCGCGGCCTGGCGAAGGTGATCACGGGCGGCCAGAACACCCCGTCGACCAATGAGCCCTTCCGGTGGATCGCGAACGGCTACGTTCTCCGGTTCCCCGTGGTGTTCCTCATCGCCATCGCCATCGTCGCCCTGACGGCGCTCGTGGTACGCCGCAGTGCGCTCGGCATGATGATCGAGTCCATCGGAGTCAACCCGGCGGCGAGCCGGCTGGCAGGCATCCGGTCGCGCACGCTGCTCGTCACCGTCTACGCGGTCTCCGGGCTGCTCGCGGCGATGGCGGGGATCCTGTCCACCTCGACGGTGATGCGCGTCGACGTGTCGCAGACCGGCTACCAGATGGAGCTGGACGCGATCCTCGCGGTGGTGATCGGCGGCACCTCGCTGGCCGGCGGCACGTTCTCGATCGGCGGTGCCGTGGTCGGCGCGCTGCTGATCGCGACGCTGGACAAGACGGTGGCGTTCCTCGGGATGCCGTCGTCGGCGACGCCCGCGTTCAAGGCCGGCGTCATCGTGGTGCTGTGCCTGCTCCAGTCCGAGCGGGTGCGGGGCGCGCTGCGTCGACGCAGAGCCGTCCACGCCGCGCCCGTCGAGCCGAAGGTGAGCGTCCCGGCATGAGTGTCATCTCCCCGCCCGCCCCGACGCGGGAGCGCAGCGGCCGCGACGACGGCTGGCTCTCCTCGTTCTCGCGCCACAACGCCGCGCTGCTGCCGACGCTCGCCGCGGTGGTGATCTTCGTCGCGATGCTGATCTACGGGCAGCTGGCCTACGGCCGGATGTTCCAGATGAGCACCGTGTCGAACCTGTTCATCAACAACGCGCAGCTGGTGATCATCGCGGTCGGCATGACCCTGCCGATCCTCACCGGCCGCGGCGGCATCGACCTGTCGGTGGGCGCCGTCATCGCGTTCTCGTCGGTCTCGGGCGTGATGCTCGCGAACGCGGGGATCCCTGCCTGGCTCGTCGTGGCGATCATGGTGCTGTCCGGCACGCTGTTCGGCCTGGGCTCGGGCACCCTGATCGTCGGTTTCGGGGTCCAGCCGTTCATCGCGACGCTGTCGATGATGTTCCTGGCGCGCGGGCTCGCGTCGATGCTCTCGACCGAGCCGGAGCGGCTGGCCGACGACTCCGCGATCCGGCGGCTCGGCGCGACGATCAAGCTGATCGACGGCCCCAAGGTCAACGACCTGATGATCACGCCGGGTGTGATCGTCGCGGTCGTCGTGGTCGTCGTCGCCTTCGTCCTGCTGCACCGCACCCGCTTCGGGCGCACGGTGTACGCGATCGGCGGCTCGGCCACGTCGCCGCAGCTGATGGGCCTGCGGGTGCCGCGCACCACCATGCTGGTCTACGCGATCAGCGGCACGCTGGCCGGCGTGGCGGCCGTGGTGTTCACGGCGCGCCTGGGCATCGGCCAGAACATCACCGGCATCGGCTGGGAGCTGGACGCGATCGCCTCGGTGGTGATCGGCGGCACGCTGCTGTCCGGCGGGGCGGGGTATGTTCTCGGCTCGGTGGTCGGTGCACTGACGCTCGGCCTGATGAACGTGCTCATCACGCGCGACGGCGGCATCCCGCCCGAGGCGACGACCATCATCACCGGCGGAATCCTGCTGGTGTTCGTGCTGCTGCAGCGCGCGGTGACTGCCCGACGCCGTGAGTAGCGGGCACGGCGGACGTCGACGAGGAAACGAGGAGGACAGCAAGGTGACGGACATCGGCGGGACCGCGCTCGGCATCGAGCTGGGCTCGACGCGGATCAAGGCGTGCCTCGTCGGCCCGGACCACCGGGTGCTGGCCACCGGAGGCCACGCGTGGGAGAACCAGCTGGTCGACGGACGCTGGACCTACGCGCTCGACGACGTGTGGGCCGGCCTGCGCGCGGCCGTCGCCGACCTGTGGGCGAACGCCGAGCGGGCGCTCGGTACCCGGCCCGGCGTGGATGCGATCGGTGTCTCGGCGATGATGCACGGCTATCTCGCCTTCGACGCCGCGGGCGAGCTGCTGGTGCCGTTCCGCACCTGGCGCAACACGTCCACCGGCGCGGCGGCGGCCGAGCTGTCCGAGGCGTTCGACTTCAACGTGCCGCTGCGCTGGTCGGTGGCGCACCACTACCAGGCGATCCTCGACGCCGAGCCGCACGTGCCGCAGGTCGCCTTCCTCACCACGCTCGCCGGGTACGTGCACTGGCGGCTGACCGGGCGCCGCGTGCTAGGCGTGGGCGACGCCTCCGGCATGTTCCCGATCGACCCTGCGACGGGCACCTACGACGCGCGGATGCTCGCGGCGTTCGACGAGCGGGCGGCGTCCCACCGGCCCGGCCCGGCCCTGGCGGACCTGCTTCCCGAGGTGCTCCCCGCCGGCGCCGAGGCGGGCGCGTTGTCCGACGAGGGCGCCGCTCTGCTCGACCCGAGCGGCACGCTGCGCCCCGGCACCCCGCTGTGCCCGCCCGAGGGCGATGCCGGCACCGGCATGGTCGCGACGAACTCGGTGGCTGCCCGCACGGGCAACATCAGCGCGGGCACGTCGATCTTCGCGATGGTGGTGCTCGAGCGGGCCCTGAGCCGCGCACACCCCGAGGTGGACGTCGTCACCACGCCCGCCGGAGACCCCGTGGCGATGGTGCACTGCAACAACGGGTTCTCGGAGGTGGACGCCTGGGCCGGCGTGTTCGGTGAGCTCGCCGCCGCGCTGGGTCGCACCGCGTCGAGCGACGAGGTGTTCGCCGCCCTGTTCCGGGCGGCCCTCGGCGGCGACGCCGACGCCGGCGGGCTCGTCGCCTACAACTACCTGGCCGGCGAGCCGATCACGGGCATCGCCGAGGGGCGCCCGCTCGTGGTGCGCACGCCCGGCAGCACCCTGAACCTGGCGAATTTCATGCGCGCCCAGCTCCTCGGGGCGTTCGGCACGCTGAGCCTCGGCATGAGGATCCTCGACGAGGAGGGCGTGGCGCTCGACGCGATGTTCGCGCACGGCGGGGTGTTCCGCACCGCCGGGGTGGCGCAGCGTCTGCTGGCCGCGGCCCTGGGCGCCCCGGTGACGGTGGGCGCCACCGCGAGCGAGGGCGGCGCGTGGGGGATGGCGGTGCTGGCGCGGTACCTGGGCTCGCCCCTGCCGCTGGGCGACTACCTCGCGGAGGTCTTCGCGGGCGCGGCCGTCGACGTCGTCGAGCCCGACCCGGCCGACGTGGCGGGCTACGCAGCGTTCCTGGAGCGCTACGTCGCCGGACTCGACGTGGAGCGCACGGCGACGGAGGTGCTGCGATGAGCCTGGCCGGCTACCCGGAGCAGGTGCGCGAGGAGGTGGCGCACGCCCGCGAGGTCGTCGCCCGCCTGCACGCCGAGCTGCCGCGCTGGGGCCTGGTGGTGTGGACCGCGGGCAACGTGTCGCAGCGCGTGCGCGTGCCCGGTGGCGCAGACCTGCTGGTGATCAAGCCGTCCGGTGTCACGTACGACGAGCTGACAGCCGACGCGATGGTGGTCTGCGACCTCGACGGGAACCTCGTGGACGGCGAGCGAGCGCCGTCGTCGGACACCGCCGCCCACGCCTACGTGTATCGGCACATGGCGCAGGTGGGCGGGGTGGTGCACACGCACTCGACGTACGCGACGGCGTGGGCCTCGCGCGGCGAGCCCGTGCCGTGCGTCCTGACCATGATGGCCGACGAGTTCGGCGGCGACATCCCCGTCGGCCCCTTCGCCCTCATCGGCGACGACTCGATCGGCCGCGGGATCGTCGAGACCCTCACCGGCTCGCGGAGCCCTGCGGTGCTGATGCGCAACCACGGCCCCTTCACGATCGGCGCCGACGCGAAGGCCGCGGTCAAGGCCGCCGTCATGGTCGAGGAGGTGGCTCGGACGGTGCACGTCGCGCGCCAGCTGGGGGAGCCTCTGCCCATTGCACAAGAACACATCGACTCGTTGTACAACCGCTACCAGAACGTCTACGGACAGCACGAGGAGCAGCACTGATGAGCAAGCCGTACGCCCGCGAGATCTGGTTCCTCACGGGAAGCCAGGACCTGTACGGCGAGGAGACGCTCCGGCAGGTCGCCGAGCAGTCGCAGGAGGTCGCCCGCCTGCTCGACTCCTCGGACGCGGTGCCCGCGCCCGTGGTGTGGAAGCCGGTGCTCAAGGACTCCGCGTCGATCCGCCGCGCGATGCTCGAGGCGAACTCGCGTGACGACGTGCTCGGCGTCATCACCTGGATGCACACGTTCAGCCCCGCGAAGATGTGGATCGCCGGCCTGGACGCGTTGGCCAAGCCGCTGCTGCACCTGCACACGCAGGCGAACGTCGAGCTGCCGTGGGACGCGATCGACTTCGACTTCATGAACCTCAACCAGGCCGCGCACGGCGACCGCGAGTACGCCTACGCGCTGACGCGGCTGGGCGTCGCGCGGGCCACCGTCGTCGGGCACGCCTCGAACCCGGCCGTCGCGGCCCGGGTGGGCGCCTGGGTGCGCGCCGCGGCCGGCTGGGCCGCCACGCACGAGCTGAAGCTGGTGCGGTTCGGCGACAACATGCGCAACGTCGCGGTGACCGAGGGCGACAAGACCGAGGCCGAGCACGTGTTCGGGGTCTCGGTGAACACCTACGGGGTCAACGACCTGGTCGCCGCGGTCGAGGCGGTGGCCGACGACGACGTCACGGCGCTGGTCGCGCAGTACGAGGAGCTGTACGACGTGGTGCCCGAGCTGCGCGCCGGCGGCGAGCGGCACGACTCGCTGAGGTACGCCGCGCGCCAGGAGATCGCGCTGCGGGCCTTCCTGACCGAGCGTGGGGCCACGGCGTTCACGACGAACTTCGAGGACCTCGGTGAGCTGCGCCAGCTGCCGGGCCTGGCGGTCCAGCGGCTGATGGCGGAGGGCTACGGGTTCGGCGCCGAGGGCGACTGGAAGACCGCGGTCCTGGTGCGTGCCGCCAAGGTGATGGGCGAGGGGCTGCCCGGGGGTGCCTCGCTCATGGAGGACTACACGTACGACCTGACGCCGGGGGCCGAGGTGATCCTCGGTGCCCACATGCTGGAGATCTGCCCGTCGCTGACCACCGCCAAGCCCCGCGTCGAGATCCACCCGCTCGGCATCGGCGGCAAGGAGGACCCGGTCCGCATGGTGTTCGACACCGACCCCGGTGTCGGTGTCGTCGTCTCGCTGGCGGACCTGCGCGACCGGTTCCGGCTGACGGCCAACGTCGTCGACCTCGTGGAGCACCCGGCGCTGCCGCACCTGCCCGTGGCCCGCGCGGTGTGGCAGCCGCGCCCGGACTTCTCGACGAGCGCCGAGTGCTGGCTGACGGCCGGCGGCGCGCACCACACCTGCCTGAGCACGGCGATCGGGGTCGACGTCTGGGGGATGTTCGCCGACATGACCCGCACCGAGCTGCTGGTGATCGACGAGACCACCACGCGGCGCGGCTTCAAGGACCAGCTGCGCGCCAACCAGGCCTACTACCGGCTCGCCCGCGGGCTGTAGGGGTCAGCCGCAGAAGTCGCACACGCCCGTGGCGGGCAGGGCCGTGAAGCACGTGGGGCAGATCGCGGCCTCCCGCTCCGCGGCCGGGGTTCGTCGTGCCGGCGTCTGGTGGGACGTGCGCGACGAGGCTCGGGGTGCGCGCCGCTGCGCTCGCGGCGAGCCCGGCGCCGCGGCCGGCGGCGGGGGGCCGTCGACGACGAACCCGCGCTTGCGGAGCACGGCCGCGGCGCCCTGCTCGCCGCCGCTGAACTCCTCGGCCGGGGCGACGCGTCCGGTGGCGTACTTGTGCGCCACCCCGAGCACGGCCTTCGAGTCGTAGCGCCGCCCCTCGTGGACCAGCCAGTACCCGGTCGACGGGCCGAAGCCGTAGAGGCCGAGGAAGGCGTCGCCGCCGCGGTCGTCGTACTCCGCGATCGCCTGGAGGATGTGCTGCGGGGTCACGGAGGAGAACGTCGCCACGTCGGCAGCCTACGTCCGTCCCGCGGCGGGTCCCGGCGCCGCGTGCCCACCTCCGGGGCGGCGGTAGGCTCAGGGGCACGGTCCGCAGGCCCGTTCTGGGCACAAGCCGCGAGGAGCAGCGCGAAGGTGACGAGTCCCCGCCCCGCCGCGGTCGTGGTGCTAGCCGCAGGGGAGGGCACCCGCATGCGGTCCGCCACCCCCAAGGTGCTGCACACCCTGGCCGGACGCTCGATGCTGGCGCATGCGCTGACCGCCGCCCGCGGTCTGGAGCCGGAGCGGGTCGTCGTGGTGGTGCGGCACCGGCGTGACCTCGTCGTGGAGCACCTGCGCCAGGTCGACCCGGAGGCGATCGTCGCCGACCAGGACGACGTGCCCGGCACCGGCCGCGCGGTCCAGGTGGCGCTCACGGCGCTGGACGAGCGTGGCGGCGAGGTCCACGGGGCCGTGGTGGTGATGGCGGGGGACGTGCCGCTGCTGGACGCGGGCACCCTGGGCGAGCTGCTCGCCGCGCACGTCGCGGACGGCAACGCGGTGACGATCCTGACGACCGAGGTGGCCGATCCCACGGGCTACGGCCGCGTGGTCCGGGCGGCCGACGGCGGGGTCGTCGCGATCGTCGAGCAGAAGGACGCGGACGACGAGCAGCGCGCGATCCGCGAGATCAACACCTCGACCTACGTGTTCGACGCCGACGTGCTGCGCGGCGCGCTGGGGCGGGTCGGCCGCGACAACGCCGCCGGCGAGGTGTACCTGACGGACGTCGTGGCGCACGCCCACGCCGACGGGCTGCGCGTGCGCGCCCTGCTGGCGGACGACCCGGTCACCGTGGAGGGCGTCAACGACCGGGTGCAGCTGGCTGCGCTGGCCGCGGAGATGAACCGGCGGATCCTCACCGAGTGGATGACGGCCGGCGTGACCGTCGTCGACCCCGCCACCACGTGGGTGGACGTCGACGTGGAGCTGGCCCAGGACGTCACTCTGCTGCCGGGCGTGCAGCTGCACGGCGCGACCGTGGTGGCCGAGGGGGCGACCATCGGACCGGACACCACCCTGACGGACGTCGAGGTGGGCCCCGGCGCGGTCGTCGTACGCACGCACGGGACGCTCGCGGTGATCGGGCCGAAGGCGAACGTCGGCCCGTTCTCGTACCTGCGGCCCGGCACCGTGCTCGGCGCGGACGGCAAGATCGGGGCCTTCGTCGAGACGAAGAACTCGACCATCGGCACCGGGTCGAAGGTGCCGCACCTCTCGTACATCGGCGACGCGCAGATCGGCGAGCACACCAACGTCGGAGCCGCGTCCGTGACGGCGAACTACGACGGGACGGCGAAGAACCGCACCGTCATCGGCTCGCATGTGCGGATCGGGGTGGACACCATGCTGGTCGCGCCGGTGAGCGTCGGCGACGGCGCGTACACCGGAGCCGGCACCGTGGTGCGCCACGACGTGCCGCCGGGCGCCCTGGTGTTCTCCGAGAACGACCAGCGAACCGTCGAGGGCTGGGTGATCAGCCACCATCCGGGCTCGTCGGCCGCCGTGGCGGCGGAACGGGCGGCAGCCTCCGCCCGGGCCGAGGCGCCGCCGGGCGGGTTCCTTGCCCCCGACGAGCCCGACGAGCCCCACGACCCGAAGGACGACGCCCGATGACCGGCCTGATCAGCACCGATCCCGAGAAGCGGCTCGTCCTGGTCTCGGGCCGGGCTCACCTCGAGCTCGCCGAGGCCGTCGCCGACTCGCTCGGCGTCGAGCTGGTGCCGACCACCGCCTACGACTTCGCCAACGGCGAGATCTACACGCGGTTCGGGGAGTCGGTGCGCGGGGCGGACGCCTTCGTGCTCCAGTCGCACTCGACGCCGGTCAACACGTGGATCATGGAGCAGCTGCTCATGACCGACGCGCTGAAGCGGGCGTCTGCGAAGACCATCACCGTGGTGGCGCCCTTCTACGGGTACGCGCGGCAGGACAAGAAGCACCGCGGCCGCGAGCCGATCTCGGCGCGGCTGATGGCCGACCTGTTCAAGACCGCCGGCGCCGACCGGCTCATGAGCGTGGACCTGCATGCCGCCCAGATCCAGGGCTTCTTCGACGGCCCGGTGGACCACCTGTGGGCCATGCCGATCCTCGTGGAGTACGTGCGCACGCGGGTGGACGTCTCGAACGTCACCGTGGTGTCTCCGGACGCCGGGCGCATCCGCGTCGCCGAGCAGTGGGCCGCGAAGCTCGGCGGGGCGCCGCTGGCGTTCGTGCACAAGACCCGCGACATCCGGCGGCCCAACCGCTCCGTGGCGAACCGGGTGGTCGGCGACGTCGAGGGCCGCTCGTGCGTGCTGGTCGACGACCTCATCGACACCGCCGGCACCATCACCGAGGCCGTGCGCGTGGTGCTGGAGGCCGGCGCGAAGGACGTGCTGGTCGCCGCGACGCACGGCGTGCTGTCCGACCCGGCGAGCGAGCGGCTGCAGGCCTGCGGCGCGCGCGAGATCGTGGTGACCGACACCTTGCCGATTCCCGACGAGCACCGGTTCGACGCGCTGACGGTGCTGTCGATCGCCCCGCTGCTCGCACGTGCGATCCGGGAGATCTTCGACGACGGCTCGGTGACGAGCCTCTTCGACGGCCAAGCCTGACCCCACACCCACCCACCCGGCGCCGCGGCCCCCCGCCCACTCGGTCGCCCCCACCCACCCGCCCGCCCTGCCCCGCCACCGGCCCGCCCCGCGCCGCCGCCTCGCCTCCTCGCGCCCGCTCGACACTTCGACGCGCACTCGACACTTCGACGCGCACTCGACACTTCGAACTGTCGAGTTGGAGTCGAAGTGTCGAGCGCGGGCGTGCTCGGGGCGGGGCGGGCCGTCGCGTCGGCGCTGGTGCCGGGCCTCGAGCGTGAGGGCGTCGTGCGTGGGTGTGGGCGAGCCGCCCACAGCCCGGCCGGCTGGGGGTCGAGCGTCTCGGGCCGGTCGGCGGAGCGGAGCTCGGGTGGCCTGGGCGGCACGGTGCGTGCATGAGCATGCGGCCGGGTTCGTCGTCGGGCGCCGCACCGCCTGTCGTTCCGGCGATTCGGCTGTCGAGGGACTACGAGCGCGCGGTCGTCGCCGCCAAGCGGCGGCAGGGCACCTGGGGTCGCCTCACCCGCGGGGCCTCCATCCCGGCGTCGCAGTTGCGCCCGGAGGTGCGCGCCCTGGCGACGATCGCCGCCGTCCACGAGCGCCTGGTGCAACCGCACTGGTTCAGCCACGAGTCGGCGGCCCTGATCTGGGGCCTGCCCCTCTGGCGGACTCCCGCGCTCACCCACGTGCGGCAGCAGGGACGTCCGGGTCCCGGGCGCGATCGAGCGGTCCTGCGTCACGGCGGCCCCGTCGACGACGGTCGGCTCACGACGGTGGGACACCTGCCGGTGACCGACCTCGTCCAGACGATGGTCGACTGCGCGCGGATGCTGTCGGCGCTGGGTGGTCTCGTGGTGGCGGATGCCACGCTGCGCGCCGGTGCCGACCGCGCAACGGCCCTGAGCATGCTCGACGAGATGGGCGGTCGGCCGGGGGTCGCCCGCGCGAGGGTCGTCGTCGACCTGGCGGACGACGGCGCCGAGTCCCCGGGCGAGACGGCGACCCGGTTCGTGCTCCTGCGCGACGGACTTCCTCGGCCGGCGACCCAGATCCCGATCCTCACCCGCGCTGGGACGTTCTTCGCCGATCTCGGCTGGGAGGAGTGGCGGGCTCTGCTCGAGTACGACGGTCAGGCGAAGTACCGAAGTGGCCAGGATCTGCTCGACGAGAAGCTGCGCGAGGACGCGATCCGTGCGCTCGACTACCGAGTCGTGCGAGTGACGAAGCAGGACATCCGGACGCGTGCCGGGCTGTCCGGCCGGGTCCGTGCCCTGCTCCCAGCGAGCGTCGGTTTCGTCCGCCGGCCCCTGCTACGGGCCTGACCGCGCGGCCCACTCGACACTTCGGCTCAGACTCGACACTTCGAACTGTCGACTGCGCGGCGAAGTGTCGAGTGGACCGCGTGGAGGGGGGTGGGGTTGGGGGTTGGGAGCCGGTAGGATGCTCGGGCTGCCTCGGCGAGGGATGTCGGACGGTCGCCTTCGGCGGTCCACTCGGACCACCATCGGCGCCCGACCCACCGTGATCGACTGGGCCGGATGCCTCCGCGTGCCCGTCCTGCGCCCCGCGTCGAGGCCGCTGCTGAGCCGACCGCCGCGCCGAAAGCGCGCGGCACCGCACCGTGAACACCCGCTGCGCCACGTGCGCACGCGACCGAAGGGAACCCCATGGCCGAGAAGCTCGTCGCCACCGCTCGCACCGAGTTCGGGAAGGGTGCCGCGCGCCGCCTGCGCCGCGCCCACCTGGTCCCCGCCGTGCTGTACGGGCACGGCACCGACCCGGTGCACGTCGCCCTGCCGGGCCACGAGGTGATGATGGCCGTCAAGCACACCAACGCCCTCTTCGAGATCGAGCTCGACGGCAAGGTCACACTCGCGATCGCCAAGGACGTGCAGATCGAGCCGGTGCGCCAGGAGATCGAGCACGTCGACCTCCTCATCGTCCGCCGCGGCGAGAAGGTGACCGTCGAGGTCCCGGTCCACGTGGTCGGCGTGTCCGCGCCTGGCACCATCCACGTCGTCGAGACGCAGAACCTGACGCTCGAGGCCGAGGCGACGCACCTGCCCGACCGGGTCGAGGTCGACATCGAGGGCCTCGAGGACGGCGTGATCCTCCACGCCGGCCAGGTGACGCTGCCGAAGGGCGCGACGCTGGTGACCGACCCCGAGCACGTGGTGCTCACCGTGTCGGTGCCGCGTGCCGAGGTCACCGAGGAGGCCGAGGAGGGCGAGGCCGAGGAGGCCCCCGCCGAGGCCGCCGCCGAGTAGGACCCGAACATCCGCACCGGCCCGTCGACGGCGGGCCGCCCAGGAGGTGCTGGCGTGGCCGAGGAGCGTTGGCTCGTCGTCGGCCTGGGGAACCCAGGGCCGGAGTACGCCGGGAACCGGCACAACGTCGGGGCCATGGTGCTCGACGAGCTCGCCCGCCGGCTCGGCGTCACGCTGGGCCGTGCCGGCGGGGTGCTCGGCCGTCGCCCGCAGGCGGTGACGGCCGAGGCCCGGCTGGGCACGCTGGCCGGCGGCGCCCCGGGCCCGCGCGTGGTGCTGGCTCGCCCGACGACGTACATGAACGTCTCGGGCGGCCCCGTCGCGGCCCTCGCGAAGTACTACGGCGTCCCACCGGAGCGAGTGGTCGTCGTGCACGACGAGCTCGACATCCCCTTCGCCGACGTCCGGCTCAAGGTGGGCGGAGGCGAGGGCGGCCACAACGGGCTGCGCGACACGTCCCGCGCTCTGGGCACCAAGGACTACGCGCGCGTTCGCGTCGGCATCGGCCGCCCGCCCGGCCGCATGGACGCCGCGGACTTCGTGCTGCGCGACTTCTCGGGCACCGAGAAGAAGGACCTTTCCTGGCTGGTCGACAGGGCGGCGGACGCCGTGGAGGCCGTGGTGGTCGACGGGCTCGGCCCTGCACAGCTGAGGTTCCACACCAAGGGCTGACCCCGAGGCTTCGCCCGGAGTTCACCGGGCGCTTGCACATCACCCGGACTCATGGGGTGAAATCGGACATGTCGGACTGACCGGGCCAGATCCGGCTAATACGCTCCTATCCGTACATCACGGATGGGGGCGGACGCATGACGATCATCGGCGACGAGCCGAAGGCGACCACGGCCGAGCTCGACGCACTCGTCGAGCGTCGGCGGGCTTCGTCGTCGCCGCGCCGGTCGTGGGCGTCGGTGGAGCCGTTCGTGGTCGACGAGGGCCGTCCGCGCGTGGCTGCCGACGGCGCCTCGTGGCGGTTCGCCTCCGAGGGGTACGTCTTCCGGGCCGGCGCGGTCGACCTGGCAGCGGTCGCCCTCTCGCTCGCGATCGTCGTGCTCATCGGCGATGTCGTGACCGTCTACACGGCGATCCCGGTGCTGCTCGCCGGGGTCGCATTCCTGGCCACGGTCGCCATCAGCCACGGCTACGACCCCAAGGTGATCGGCGACGGGGCACGCGAGTTCCAGGCCGTGCTGCGGGGCGGCGTCGCCGCCCTCGCCGCGCCGGCGCTCGCCACGGCGATGGTGCAGCAGCCCCTGCCACGGGTCCTCGTGCTGGTCGTCGCACTGCTGATGACGATCACAGGCGTGGTGGCCCGGCGCCTCCTGCGCCGTGGCCTGCACCACGCCCGGAGCATGGGC
This sequence comes from Actinomycetes bacterium, assembly GCA_023438885.1. Classification (GTDB taxonomy): domain Bacteria; phylum Actinomycetota; class Actinomycetes; order Actinomycetales; family Cellulomonadaceae; genus Cellulomonas. The sequence continues at coordinate 22,870 of JAEXPS010000025.1, read as the reverse complement.
GTCGCGATGGAGCGCACGCTGGTGGTCGGCGACGCCGAGTCGGTGGCGCGGACGATCGCCCAGCTGCGCGAGTCGACGCACCACGGCTACCAGGTGGTGGGCGTCTGCCTCCCGTCGGCCACCACACCGCTGCCGAACGAGGCGGGGGTGCCGATGCTCGGCGCCCTCGCCGACATCGCCCAGGTGGCGTACGACTACCGCATCGAGACGGTGATCGTCGCCGGCAGCGAGCTGACCGGGGACGCCCTGCGGCGGCTGTCGTGGGCGCTGGGCCGCGCGGGTGCGGATCTCGTCGTCGCGCCGGGCTTGGTGGAGGTGCTCGGTCCGCGCGTCAGCGTGCGTCCTACCGTCGGCCTGTCGCTGCTCGAGGTCGAGACCGTGCCGCCGCGCCGTCGGCTGTTCGCCAAGAGCCTGCTGGACCGCACCCTCGGCACGGCGCTCCTGCTCGCCGTCGGCCCCATCGTGCTCGGTGCCGCCCTCGCGGTGCGACTCACGAGCAAGGGCCCGGCCTTCTTCCGGCAGCGCCGGGTCGGGGTGGACGGACGCCCCTTCACGATGGTCAAGCTCCGCTCGATGTACGTCGACGCCGAGGAGAGGCGCGCAGCGCTGCTCGCGGCGAGCGACGGCAACGGCGTGCTCTTCAAGATGCACGACGACCCGCGCATCACGCCCGTCGGGCGTGTCCTGCGCCGCTTCTCCATCGACGAGCTGCCGCAGCTCTGGAACGTCGCTCGCGGTGACATGTCGCTCGTCGGTCCTCGGCCGCCGCTGCCCGAGGAGGTCGACGCCTACCAGGACCAGGTGTTCCGCCGGCTGCACGTGCGCCCGGGGCTCACCGGTCTGTGGCAGGTCTCCGGACGGTCGGACTTGTCGTGGGACGAGTCCGTTCGCCTGGACCTGCGGTACGTCGACAACTGGTCCGTTGCGATGGACCTGCTCATCCTCTGGAAGACCGGCAGGGCAGTACTGGGAGGCAGCGGTGCGTACTGAGCAGACACGGCACGGAGTGGTCGGCTATGCGCCGGGCGCGTGGGACCTGTTCCACATCGGGCATCTCAACGTGCTCCGCCATGCACGCTCACAGTGCGACTGGCTGGTGGCCGGCGTGGTCGCCGACGAGGTGCTGGAGGTGACCAAGGGTCGCGCGCCCGTGATCCCGACGGCCGAGCGGGTCGCGATCCTGGAGCACATCGACGTGGTCGACGAGGTGTTCGTCGAGACCCAGCCGGACAAGTTGCTGACCTGGCAGGACGTCCGCTTCGACGTCTTCTTCAAGGGCGACGACTGGCGAGGGACGGCCAAGGGCCGGGGGCTCGAGCAGCGTTTCGCGGAGGTCGGCGTCGAGGTCGTGTACTTCCCGTACACCGTGCACACGTCGAGCACGCTCCTGCGCCGCGCGCTCGACGCGCTGGCGGTCGGGGACGAGCTGCGGAGCGCCCGTGTCCGCTGAGAACCTCTCCCTCGCGCCGGGCGCCCTCGCCGGGCCGGCCGCCGCCGTCCGCGGCGGGTTCCGCGACGCGCTGCGCCGGCTCGACGGCGCCCAGAAGCCTGGTGACGGTGTGCCCGCGTACACGCGTTGGATCAACCGCCGGTTGGCGCGGTACGTCGCGGCGGCGTCGTACCGCGTGGGACTGACGCCCAACGCGGTGTCGATCATCAGCTTCGGACTGTCGGCCGCCGGTGTCGCGGTGCTGCTCCTGGCGCCGCGAACGGTGGTGACCGGGCTGGTGGTCGCGGCGCTGCTCGCCCTCGGCTACGTGCTGGACTCGGCGGACGGGCAGCTGGCCCGCCTCCGGGGAGACGCCAGCCCGGCCGGGGAGTGGCTCGATCACCTGCTCGACGCGGTGCGTGCACCCGGAATCCATCTCGCCGCGGCGGTCGCGCTGTCACTGGACGGCGGCATGCCGTGGCTCGTGGCGGTCGCTCTCGTGGCTGCGCTCATGGTGACGGCCCAGTTCGCCAACACCATGGTCGGCGGCATGCTGCGCGATCGCCGCGGAGGCGAGCGCGTCGCGGTGCGGCGCGGCCAGTCCTGGCTGCTGCTGCCCACGGACACGGGCGCGACCTGCTGGGTGTTCGCCTTCTGGGGCCCGCCGACGGTCTTCGCCGTCGCCTACACCGCCCTCGTCGCCGTGAACCTGGCGCACGCCGCAGCCTCCATCCGCCACCGGTACCACGAGCTTCAGGCGATCACATCGGAGCCCACCCAGCCATGACTGACCTGTTGATGTCCGAACTGATGGAGCGACACGTGGCTGCCGTCGAGCGATTCGCGGGGGACGGGGCGCCCACCTGGCTGCCCACGGTGAGCGTGGTCATCGCCACCCACGAGCGCCCCGAGTTGTTGCGCCGTGCGCTGCGCAGCGTCCTGGGGCAGACGTACCCCGGGCTGCGGGAGGTCGTCGTCGTCTTCGACCGCACGCAGATCGACCCGCTCGACGACATCGCGGTCCCGTACCACGTTGCGGTGCGCACCGTCGCGAACTCCAGAACCCCTGGGCTCGCCGGCGCGCGGAACACGGGCATCACGGCCGCACTGGGCGAGCTCGTCGCCTTCTGCGACGACGACGACGAGTGGGAGCCGGCGAAGCTGACCAAGCAGGTGCAGCTCTGGCAGGTCAGCCCCGACGCCGTGGCGGTCGCCGCGGGAATCCGCATCCAGACGTCCGACGACAGCCACGTGCGCATTCCGCCGGGCCGGGCCGGGCACGCCGACTTCCTCGCTTCGCGGATCACGGAGATCCACCCGTCCGGCTTCCTGCTGCGCCGCAGCGACCTCCTCGGCCGCGTCGGTCTCGTCGACGAGGAGCTGCCCGCGTCGTACGGAGAGGACTACGACCTGCTGCTACGCGCCACGTGGTTCGGCGACGTCGTCAGCGTGCCCGAGCCGCTGGTCGTGGTGCACTGGAACCGGACGTCCTTCTTCTCCGAGCGGTGGCAGGGGATCGCGGCGGGCCTGACGTACCTGCTCGCCAAGTTTCCCGAGTTCGGGACGAGCCGACGAGGCACGGCCCGTATCGCGGGGCAGGTGGCCTTCGCCCACGGCGCGCTCGGTGCGCGACGCGAGGCGGCGCGCTGGGCCATCCGCGCGCTCCGGCGTGACGTACGCCAGATGCGGGCCTGGGCGGCTCTGGCCGTCGCGCTGCGGCTGGTCTCCGCCGCGTCGCTCGTGGACCGCGTCAACCGGCGGGGGAAGGGCCTGTGACCGGGCGGCGCGCCGGGTTGGCGGCTGCGATCGGCGCGGGCGTCGTCGCGGTGGTCGTCGGGCTGTCGGTCTCGGGCGTGTTCGGCGGGGCCTCGAGCCCGACCGACGGCGCGAGCAGCCCGGCGGGTGCGGCAGCGCCGCTCACCCGTCCGTCACCTGCTCCCTCCAGCGAGGTTCCGGCCCCGGCCGCTTCTGAGTCGGCACCGGCCGACGCGGGAGCGCCCCAGGACCCTGTGCTCGTCGCAGCGGCTCAGTCCACGGTCGTCAGCGCGCTCGGGGCACTGGCGGGAGTCTCGGAACCGTCGCCGGAGAACACCGACCTGACCGCTGCGCTCGCAGACGTCGCAGCGGACTCCATGCTCGCCGAGCTCGAGGCGCTGACGCTCGAGCTGCAGACGAACGAGTGGACCCAGGTGGGCGAGCCGAAGCTCGACAAGGTCACCGTGCTCACGGTCGACAACCAGGAGGCGCCGACCGCGATGGACGTCAGCGTCTGTGTGGACTCGTCCGACGTGGGCTACGTCGACGCGAGCGGCCGGACCTTGCCGCCGAGTGCCACTCCCCGTGCGACCAACCTGTTCACGCTCCACAAGGGCTCCGACCAGGTCTGGCGCGTGGTCTCGAGGGACTTCCCCGAGAACCCGGCCTGCTGAGTCCCATGCGACGCCCTGCCTCTGTCCTCAAGCCCACCCAGCTGGCTGCCTCAACAGCCGCTATCCCTCTGGGAGAACCCATGAACCGCACGTCCCGCTCGAGCGGACGCCTGAGCCGGCTGGGCGCCTTCGCGCTCGTGGCCGGGGTGGTCGCGTCGTCCTTCGTCCTGGTCCCGTCGAGCGCCACGGCAGCCGCCCCCGCGCCGGACGGGCTCTCGGCGGCGACGGCGGCTGCCTCCTGCTGGGAGGTCAAGCAGCTGCAGAGCAGCGCCCCGAGCGGTGTCTACTGGCTCTGGACCCCTGCGCTCGCCGCGCCGGAGCAGTTCTACTGCGACCAGACCACCGACGGCGGCGGCTGGGTGCTGATCGGTCGCGGGCGTGAGGGTTGGATCGGGTCGAACGAGGGCCAGGGCACCACGGCCGATGTCCGGGACCCCGTCACCGGGCCGGCAGCCTTCGCCCCGCGGCAGCTGTCGGTCGACACGATCACCGGCCTGCTGGGCGGAGCTCGCGTGGACTCGCTCTCCGAGGGGGTGCGGCTGCGCAGGGCCACGAACACGGCCGGCACGACGTGGCAGGAGGCACGCTTCACGTTCTCCTCGCCGCGCCCCGAGTGGACGTGGCAGTTCGCCGGCGTGCAACGAGTGGGCACCTGGAAGATCGGGTCGTCGAGCGGCAGCGGCACCTACACCGAGAACATCGGGAGCGGGTCGACCCAGGGGCGCATCGACACCCGGGTCGACTCCACGCGCCGCTGGGACAGCGGGTTCGCCTTCGGATCGGGGTCCCGCGGCACGCCGGCCGCCGACTCGTACGTCTACGCGCCGACGACCAGCGTGGGCTATCCCGACCCGTTCACCCAGGTGTACCTGCGACCGCGGGTGATGAGCTCGTCGTTCGCGAAGGTGCCTGACGCAGGCACCGCGGCCGTGGCCAAGCGGGCCATCGCCCAGAGCTACCCGCTGGCGACCACGTGGGGCGTGACCGGGCTGGGCGCCTCCGGCACCGGCATCCAGAACACCGAGGTGTCGGCCTTCGCCGAGGTCGGCGGCCGCGTCTACGTCGCCGGCAACTTCCGCTACGTCCAGCAGAACTCGTCCGGCAGCGGCCAGGTGGAGCAGTCGTACCTGGCGGCGTTCGACGTGGCGACCGGGCAGTGGGTCTCGACCTTCCGGCCGACGTTCGACGACCAGGTGAAGGCGCTCGCGGTGCTGCCGGGAGGCAAGCTCGCAGTGGGCGGCGCCTTCCTCAACGCCAACGGCGCATCGGCGCCGGGGTTCGTCGTCCTCAACCCGACGACCGGAGCGACCGACCCGAGCATCGACACCAAGCTGATCAACTACATCAGCGGACGCACCCCGTTGGTTCGTTCGCTCGACGTGCAGGGCGACTACCTGTACATCGCAGGCAACTTCACGCACATGACCGGCGGCGGCTCCGCCACGGAGATCTACACCCGGATGGTCGGACGCGTGTCAGCTCTGACCGGTGCCCCTGACCGCACCTGGTCCCCGACCCTCAACGGCACCGTGATCTCGATCGACGCGTCGGAGCAGGGTGACCGGCTCTACGCGGCCGGCTACTTCGACCAGGGTCCGACGGCGTTGCGGGCCGGTGCCTTCCGCACCAACGACGCCGGGTCGATCGTCCCGTGGACCGTGGACTTCTCCAACCTCGACAACGGGCGTCTCGGCTACCAGCAGGCGGTCAAGGAGGTCGGGAACCGCGTGTGGCTCGGCGGCTCGGAGCACATGCTGTTCAGCTACGCGCGCGACACCATGGCCGAGCTGAGCACCAACATCACCATCCAGGGCGGCGACTTCCAGGCGATCAGCACCAACAACGGCTACATCTACGCCGGGTGCCACTGCAGCCAGAACGTCTACGAGGGTGCGCGTGACTGGCCGAGCGTCGGCAACGCCTGGACCCACCAGGCGCGGATCGACCAGACCGGTGTGTGGGACGCCGCCTCGGGCGCCTACCTCGGGGACTTCAGCCCGGTGTTCAGCACCCGGGAAGGCACGGGCACATGGGCGCTGTTCACCGACTCGACCGGCGTCACCTGGATGGGCGGCGACTTCACCCACGCCCGCCGCCAGGGCCTGACGGCCAACCAGTGGACCGGCGGGTTCGTACGGTTCGCCACGCGTGACTCTGTTCCGCCGTCGACGCCGGCCAACTTCGCCGTCAGCACCGCCGGTGGCAACGACGTCCTGTCGTGGGCAGCGTCGACGGACAACCGTCCGGGTCAGCTGACCTACCAGGTGCTCCGCGACGACCGGGTGGTGGCGACGACGACCTCGACGTCGATCCAGCTTCCGGCTGGAGCGACGGGGACCAAGTACTTCGTCCGCGCCGCGGACGCCGGCGGCAACATCTCGGCGAGCACCGTCGCGACCCAGAGCGGCGGGACCACGCCGCCGCCCGACCCCGAGCCGGGCACCGCGAACCTCATCGCCGCGGGCTCGTCGTGGTCGTACTACTTCGGCACGACGGCGCCGGCCGACGGCTGGCAAGCCGCCGACTCGGGTGGGTCCGGCTGGACCGCAGGCGCGGCGCCGCTCGGCTGGGGCCAGTCGGTGCTCGGCACCACGCTGACCCAGCTGTCACCCAACCCGCTCGCCAGCTACTACCGCAAGGCGGTGCAGGTCGCGGATGCGACGAAGGTTGCGTCCGTCACCCTGACCACGAGGGCGGACGACGGCATCGTCGTCTACGTCAACGGGAAGGAAGTCGGTCGCTCGAACATGCCGACCGGCACGCCGACCATCGGCACCTACGCCTCGAGCGCGATCGGCGCGGCCGCGGCGCTGTCCAACCCTGTGACGATCACGGTTCCCGGCTCCGCGTTCACGACGGGCACCAACGTCATCGCGGCGGAGGTCCACTCGAACTACCGATCGACCCCGTCGCACAGCTTCGAGCTGACGGCGGTGGCGACTCTCGGGCAGCAGCCGCAGCCCGAGCCGGAGCCCGATCCGGACCCCGTGGCGACCGAGTACATCGCGGCCGGCTCGTCGTGGACGTACTACTTCGGCGCGACCGCGCCGGCCTCCGGGTGGGAGCAGGCCGGCTTTGCCACCACCGACTGGTCGACGGGCGCGGCACCGCTGGGCTGGGGTCAAGCAACGCTCGGCACCACGTTCACTCAGCTGTCGCCGAACCCGCTCGCCAGCTACTACCGCAAGGTCGTCACCATTCCGGACCCGTCAAAGTACTCCTCGGTCACGGTGACGACCCGGGCCGACGACGGCGTGGTGGTGTACCTCAACGGCACCGAGATCGGCCGCGCCAACATGCCGGCGGGCACGCCGACATTCGGCACCTACGCGTCGAGCGCGATCGGCGCGGCTGCGGCCGTCGCGACCCCGGTGACGATCACCGTTCCGGTGGCGCAGTTCGTCGCCGGTGACAACGTCATCGCCGCCGAGGTCCACTCCAACTACAAGTCGACGCCGTCGCACAGCTTCGAGCTGACGCTCGTCGCGAACCCGTGACCGGGAGGAGCGAAGAGATCACCCGCCGAACGCTTGCGTGGCGGCGGAACGGATGAAGACGCTAGGGGCGCCCGACACCCTGTGACGGGCGCCCCTGGCGCGTTGGTGATCGGGGTCCCGGGCGAGCGCTCCGGCGGGCCCATGACGGAAGGGTGAGGGCGATCGAGAGGGTCCTGGTGGCTCGGCCGCGGGTGCCGCGGGGCGTGGACGCCGCTCCGCGTGCCGGAGGCCGCGTCATGGTGGCCGCCCGGGCGTTGCCGGCGTGGCCGCTGCGGGTGCTCCTCTTCGGCTTCCCGCTGTTCTGGATCGCCGGCGCGTTGCCGTTCGTGTACATGGGCATCGCGACGCTCATGGTGGTGCTGCTCGTCATGCGGCGCAGCGTCAGCCTCGTCCCGGGCCTCCTGCCCTACCTGGCCTTCGTCGTCTGGGCGTGCGCCTCGTCGGTCATGGTCGGATCGACCGGGCAGATGGTCGGCTACCTCTGGCGACTCGGTGACCTGGTGGCGCTGGGTGTCGTGATGCTCTACTACGCCTCCGCTCGCGAGGACCTGGACATCCGAACCGTCGTCTTCGGCCTCACCACCGTGTGGGCAACGACGGTGGTGCTGGGCGTCTTGGCGACCCAACTCCCGGACATCCGCCTCACCACCCCCGTGGGGATGCTCCTGCCCGGGGCCATCACCAGCAACGACCTGGTCCACGATCTGGTGTTCCCGCCGCTCGCCGAGGTGCAGCAACCGTGGGGGGCGCCGGTTCCGTACAACCGCCCCGCCGCGCCGTTCCCCTATGCCAACAGCTGGGGGGTGGCGTACGTGCTGCTCACCCCGGTGGCGGTCGCCGCGATCGGGATGGCCCGCCGCGCGGCAGCGCGGGTGCTTCTCGTCGTGCTTCTCTGCGTCTCCGTGTGGCCGGCCATCCAGACGAGCAACCGCGGGATGTTCCTCGGCCTCGCCGCCGTCCTCGCGTACGTGACCGTGCGCCTGCTGCTCGCCGGGCGCCTCGGCCAGGCGATGATCACCATCGGGGTGGGCGTCCTCGGCGCGATCGGGCTGGTGGCGTCGGGAGCCGTCGCCGCCATCCTCGGGCGCCAGGAGTACTCCGACAGCACCGGGACCCGGGCGAGCATCTACCGCGAGACCTTCGACGCCACCCTCGCCTCCCCGCTGCTCGGCTGGGCCAACCCCCGCAACGATGCGACGATCGGCGTGGCGCTCGGCACCCAGGGCTACATCTGGACCCTGATGTACTGCTTCGGCTTCGTCGGTCTCGCGCTGTTCCTGGCGTTCCTGGCGGGTTCGATCGTGCGCACCCTGCGCCTCGGCAGCGTGCCCGACATCTGGCTGCACTCGGTGCTGATCGCCGCCCTGACGATCATCCCGTTCTATGGCCTGGGGACGACGCAGCTGTTCACCATCGCGCTCGTCGCGGTCGCCCTGCTGCGGCGGCGGGCTGAACAGGCGCCCGCATGAGCGAGGACCTGCGCACCGTCTCGTTGGCACGCGGCAGCATCGTGACGTTCGGCGGCGCCGTCGCCAACTCGGCGCTGGCGTTCGTCATGACGGGCATCGTCGGCAACCGGCTGGGGACGGCGTCGACCGGTCTCTTCTTCCAGGCGACGGCAGTCTTCGCCATCGTCGCCAGCCTGCTCCCGCTCGGCGCGGACACTGCGCTGGTCCGGGGACTCTCGCGCGAGCAGGCTCTCGGTCGCGCGCACGCCCTGGTGCCGACGACCGTCGCCGCGCTTCTTCCGGTGATGGCGTTGTCGCTCGTCGCAGCCCTGGCGATGCGCGCGACGGCCCCGCAGCTGGCAGCGGTGCTCAACCCCGACTCGGCCGAGGCGACCGAGGAGGTGATCGCGACCCTGGCGCTGTTCCTTCCCGCGGCCCCACTGCTCGGTGTGGCGCTGGGCGGATCCCGAGGCCTGGGCAGTGTCTACCCCTACACGGCGCTGCAGAACATCGCCGTGCCCGCGGGTCGGGTGCTCGCCATCGCACTGGCGACGGCGTGGACGTTGGGGCTCCATGACGTCGTCGTGGGCTGGGCGGTGCCGCTGGCGCTGGCGGCCGCCGTGGCCATTCCCGTCTTCCTGGTGCTGCTGCGGCGGGCGAGCGCGAGCGGCCCACCGTCTGGCGTGCCCTTCTGGCAGCAGACGCGGGCGGTGGCAGGACCGTTCTGGGCGTTCGCGCTGCCGCGTGGCGGCACCACGCTCATCGAGCGCGTCTACGAGTGGACCGATGTGCTGCTGGTGATCGCGTTGGCGGGCCCGGAGGCCGGTGGCGTCTACGGTGTCGTCACGCGGTGCGCCACCGCGGGTGTGGTCATCGAGAACGCGGCCCGCATCGTCACCGGCCCACGTATCAGCTCGGCGCTGGCCAAGGGAGACCTCGTCGAGGCGCGCTCGCTGTTCGCAGACGTCACCCGCGTGCTGGTGCTCTCGTCGTGGCCGTTGTTCTGGGTACTGATCGTGTTCGGCGCCCCAGTGCTCGGACTGTTCGGTGAGGGCTTCGAGGAGGGCGCACCAGCCCTGGCCGCCGTGTCCGTCGCGATGATGGGCGTGGCGGCCTCCGGCATGTTGCAGAGCTTCCTGCTGATGGGAGGTCGCAGCCACTGGCAGCTGGTCAACCGGCTCGTCAAGCTGTCGACGCTCGTGCTCGGCTGCCTGGTGCTGGTGCCGCGCATCGGCATCCTCGGTGCCGCGCTGTCCTGGGTCGCGGCGCTCTGCGTCGACACCGCGCTGGCGGGGAACCAGGTGTTCCGGCGCATGGGGATCAGCTCGTCGCCGAGGCTCGTGGCGTTGCCCGTCGCGGTGGCGAGCGTGGTGTGGGGTCTGGGCGCCCTGGCAGTCCGCGCGGCGATGGGACCCACGCTCGCGGCCGTCGGGGCGGCCCTCGTGCTGTGCGGCGCCGTGTACGTCGCGATCTGCTATCGGTGGCGTGCGCGCCTCGGCATCGCCGCATTCCTGGAGCACCGGTGAAGGTCGCCTACCTGATCCAGAGCCACACCGGTGTCCGCCAGGTCGCGCGGCTCGCCGGCGCCGTGCGAGCGCTCGACCCGGAGTCCTGGATCCACGTCAGCCACGACGAACGCGGGGCGGAAGGGATCGAGGAGGCCGTCGCGGCGGTGCCCGGGGTCCACGTCACACGGGATGCCGGTGGACGCGGCACGTTCCACATGGTGCGTCGCTGGCTGCGGGCCGTCGACGCGCTACGAGACGACGGCGGCGCCGACTTCGTGGTGGTTCTGTCCGGGCAGGACTACCCGGTGCGCCCGCTGCGGCACATGCACGACGACCTCGCTGCTTCCGGCGACGGTTTCGTCGAGACCTTCCCGGCGCTCACCGGCGAGGGGAGCCCATGGCCGGTGCGCGAGGGCCGCAGTCGGTACCTCTACCGCTGGCGCCCCCTGCTGCCGCTCTCGGACCGGGCGCGCGACCGTCTGCACCTGCTCCACGGGGTCAACCGGGTTCAGCCGTGGCTGCGGGTGAACGTCGCCTACGGGCATCTGAAGCTCGGGGTCCGCCACGGCGGGATCCCTCAGGGGCTCCAGTGCCGGGGAGGCTCGATGTTCACCTCGCTCTCATGGCGAGCGGTCGAGCACGTGGCGCGCACCGTCGCCGAACGGCCGGATGTCGTGGCGTGGGGCGAGGGGTCCCTGTGCACGGACGAGGCGTTCTTCCAGACGGTGCTCACCGGCATGCCCGATCTGCGCGTCGAACCGTCCGCCCGGCGCTACTTCCGGTTCGACGGCGCACGGTTCGGGCATCCGAAGGTGCTGACAACGGAGGATGTCGATGACGCCCTGGCGTCCGGTGACTACTTCGCCAGGAAGTTCGACGAGCGCACGGACTGCGCAGCGCTCGACCTGATCGACGAGGCCCTCGGGTTGCGCTGAGGCCTCAGACGCGCGGACGACGCGCCATGGAGCGCAGCCCGCGCCACGACACGAAGCCCGGCCGCCGGCCGACGACCTCGTCGACGATCCTGCCGACCTCGACGGCCGCCTGGGGCGCCGGGGAGACGCGGGGCGGCATGTGGCTCCACGTCGGATCCTGCAGCGCGCGGGTCATGGCCGCGTGGAGGTCGTCGGCCGTGTCCACGCACCACGCGTGACCCTGCTCGTGCATGAACCGCCCGAAGGCGATCTGGTGACCATCGACGTGCTCGCCGAGCTCCGGGTGGCGGGCCACGACGATCGGAAGCCGGCCGACCGCGTTCGCGTCGAGGATCGTCCCGGGGCCCACCTGGGTGACCAGCACGGTGGCATTGCGGAACAGCTCGAGGATCTCGTCGTGCCCCAGGAGCGCCTCGTTGCGTCCCACCCGCGAGGGCCGCGAGGAGCCGTGCTGCACGACGAGGTCGACCGGCTGCGCCAACGCGTCGGCCCAGGAGTCCACCCACTCGATCAGACGGGTGAACGGGTGGTGGTCCGTCCCCACCGACACGAGCACGCTGGCGGTCATAGTGCCTGCCCGATCACGGCGGCACCCGGGTAGAGCGCCTGCTGGGCCGGCCACTGGACGCAGAACGCGTCCGAGATCGGGTACGAGAGGCGGCCGGTCAGCGTGCGGCTGGAGATCCGGTCGTACACCTCGAGATACACGGTCCGGATGCGTAGCACCCGCGCGACGACGAAGAACGGCAGGCTGACGCCGGCGCCCGTGGACACCACCACGTCGGGCCGCAACCGCCGGAGCACCCGGACTGCGAGCGCGGCGTTCCGCAGCGCGTTCGGGATGTTGCGGGTGGTGGGGTGGAAGGCCCAGGTGACGTCCTCGCCCACCAGGGCGGACCGCGCGTCAGGCTTGTCGAACGTCACCCAGTGGCGAGGATGCTGCGACCACCAGTCGCGCAGCGACACGAGCTGCGCCAGGTGGCCACCGGTCGAGGCCACGAACAGGATCGTCGTCACGTCGCGGGAGGCCGGGGGCCCGGAACCGTCGCGCGCTTGCTGGACGCCGCACCCACCCTGGCGGCCGGGGCTGCCTCGTCCGGAACGGTGACCTCGTCGACGAGGGAGGTCCCTTCGGGATCCTCGGGCTCGTCGGTCTCGACGCGGTCCGTCGTCGCCCGGGGCTCCGCAGCGGGCTCGTGCGAGCCATGGGTCGCCGGGGCCGTCGCGTGGTCCCCGGAGTGGGACGTCACGAAGGCGGCCAACGTTCGAGTGCCGACCTCGGCCGCCACGGACCAGGTGCGACGTACCTCGGCGAGCCGCGCTCGGGGTGCGACGGCCACGAGCAGCACGTCGCAGGCTGCCGTGAGCCGGGCGAACGACGTCGGCGAGTGGACGTCGCCGAGGTCGACCAGCACGGTGCGTCCGGCCCATGCCGTGAGCTGGTCAGTCGATGGCCAGCCGCGGTCGACCTCGGCGGGGGAGAGGTCCGCCCCGTCGACGACGACCCGCTCCTCACTGTTCGTGAGCGCCGCGGTCAGCGCCTCGCGCAGGGGTGCGCTTGCCACACGGAGGGCGGCGAGCCCGACGAGGCGTGCGGCCTCACCCTGCGGCGCGGCCAGGTCGATCTCCCGGACGAGCCAGCGGACTGCCTCGGCATCCTTCGCGCCGTGCACCACGCTCGGCTGGCTGTCGGTGGCGTCGGCCAACCGCGACGGGTACCGCACGTGCCGGTCGAGCCGGTCGCGCAGCAGCACCAGGCCGAGCCCGACCAGCAGACCGCCGACGAGGCCTGCGGCGAGGAACTGCTTGAGTCCGAGCGACGACGGGTTCGAGGGCGGGATCGCCTGCCCGACGATGCGCCCCGGTTCGGAGCCGAGCAGCTCGAGCGAGCGCCGCTGGTCCCTCAGGTCCGCCAGTGCGGCCAACGTGGCGTTGGAGCTGTCCCCGCTGGCCGTCAGTTGCTCGATCTGCTCGTCGATCGCCGCGAGGTAGGCGGCGGCGAGCTGCTGGGCGCCTTGGCGCCGGAACTCCAGATATGCGTTTGCCATCGCGGCGGAGTAGCGCGCGGCATCCTCCGGGTCGGATGCCGACACCGACACCTGCAGCACCTGCGAGCCGCTCGGCGCGGCGACGTCCGTCTGTGTCAGCAGCGCCGAGCTGCCCGTGAACGGGACACCGAGCTGCTCGGCGGCGAGCCGCGCCACCTCGTTCGAGCCGAGGATCTCGCGCTCGGTGTTGATGTTGATGGTCCCCTGTGCCGAGGCGCCCGCCGAGGGGTTCGCCACGATCGGTGAGACGACGAGAGTCGTGGTGGCCGTGTAGAGCTTCGGCACCTGCGTGCTGGCCATGACGGCCAGTGCCACGGTGATGAGAAATCCCGCGAGGAACGTCGGCCACCGGCGGAGCACCCGTACGCCGAACTCCCCGAAGTGGAGGGATCGCGTTGTCGACTCACGGGTCACGTGCCGGGGGTTCCTCTCCGTCCGAATCGCGCAGTTGCGCATGGAATGTGACGTTCGGGACTCCTCATCGTACGGTGGGCCCTCCCGGGCCGCGCCCGCCGGTCGGGGTGAAATGGCCGCGGACGTGCGCGAGGCCTCGCGGCACGGCACGGCGCGGGTGTACCTCTGGTCCGGTCCAGATGAGGGGGTCCAGTGAGACTGCGCGAGGATGTCGCGGCCAACCGCGGCCAGGCCAAGGGCCAGTTCGTCGTGGTCGCCTACCGGCTGGCGCATGCCGTCCGGGTTCCGCTCGACCGCGCGCCGCGGCCGTGGGCCATCCCGGTGGGGCTCGTCTACCGCCTGGTCGTCGAGTGGTTCCTCTCCGTCGAGATCCCGTGGCGCACGGTGATCGGCCGGCGGCTGCGGGTGTACCACGGTGCGGGGATCGTCATCAACGACGCGACGGTGATCGGCGACGACGTCTCGATCCGTCAGGGCGTCACGCTGGGGAACGCGCGGCCCGGTGGCCCGTGCCCCGTGATCGGCAACCGGGTCGAGCTCGGGGCCAGCTGCATCGTCATCGGAGGCGTCACCATCGGCGACGGTGCCCGGATCGGAGCGGGTGCCGTGGTGACCAAGGACGTCCCAGCAGGAGCGACCGCCGTGGGCAACCCTGCCCGGATCCTGCCCCCTCGTGACGCGGCCGTCTGAGCGTCGGCGCCCGCTCGTAGACTGACCCCACCCCCTACTCCGACGAGTTGTGGGGTTTTCGTCGTGCCGTCACCAAGGATGCCCCGAACCCGCATGAACCTCACCGGCCTGCTGCCCGCCCTGCTCGACGACCCGGCCTTCCGAGCCGCGGTCGCGGACACGCGTACCCGTGGCGAGCTGGACGTCGTCGGCCCGGCGGGGATCCGCGCGCCGCTGCTCGCAGCGCTGTCCGGTGCGAGCACGGGCGCCGGCGCAGCAGCCCCCGGCGCAGGCGCCACGAGCGCCGGCCCGACGAACCCCACCCCCCGCCCGCTCGGCGTCGTCACGGCCACCGGCCGCGACGCGGACGAGCTGGCCCAGGGCCTGCGCTGCTATCTCGCCGACGACGACGTCGCCGTCCTCCCGGCCTGGGAGACCCTTCCCCACGAGCGGCTGAGCCCGCGCGCCGACACCGTCGCCCGCCGCCTGGCCGTCTTCCGGCGCCTGGCCCACCCGGCCGACGAGCCCGGCCCGCAGGGCAGGATCCGCGCGCTCGTCGTGCCCGTCCGCGCGCTGCTCCAGCCCGTGGTCGACGGCCTCGGCGAGCTCGAGCCGGTCGAGGTCCGCACGGGCGAGCGCGTCGACCTCGACGACCTGGCGCGGCGCCTGGCGGACGCCGCCTACACCCGCACCGACATGGTGGAGCGCCGCGGCGAGTTCGCCGTGCGCGGCGGCATCCTCGACGTGTTCCCGCCCACCGAGGACCACCCGCTGCGCGTCGAGCTGTGGGGCGACGAGGTGGAGGAGGTCCGCTGGTTCTCGGTCGCCGACCAGCGCAGTCTCGAGGTCGCCGAGCTCGGCGTCTGGGCCCCGCCCTGCCGCGAGATCCTCCTGACGGACCAGGTCCGTGCCCGCGCGGCAGAGCTGGCCGACCGCCTGCCGGGCGCCCGCGACATGCTCGAGCGCCTGGCCCAGGGCATCGCGGTCGAGGGGATGGAGTCCCTCGCCCCGGTCCTCGTCGACCGCATGGTCCCGGTGCTCGAGCTGGTCGCGGACGAGTCGCTGCTGGTCGTCGTCGATCCGGAGCGCGTCCGCCGCCGCGCCCATGACCTTGTCGCCACGAGCGCCGAGTTCCTGCAGGCCGCATGGACCGGCGCCGCGGCCGGCGGCCAGGTTCCCCTCGACCTGAGCGCCGCCAGCTTCGCCACCTTCGCCGAGATCCGCGCCCTGGCCGCCCTCCGCGGCCTCGGCTGGTGGACCCTCAGCCCCTTCACCCTCGCCACAACGGACGACGAAGACGCGACGGACTCTGGATCCGCCGCAGAGCCCGCGGAGGCGACCAGAAGCCTCGTCGTGCAAGCACGAGAGGTACGGCACTACCACGGCGACCTCACCGAGGCGATCAAGGACCTGCAGCAACACCAGCGCGACGGCTGGCGCCTGGTCCTGACCACCGAGGGGCACGGCCCGGCCCAGCGCATGGCCGAGCAGCTGCGTGCCGCCGAGGTCCCCGCCCGGCTCGTGGCGGGGGTCGAGGACGAGCCGGAGGAGGGCGTGGTCCTCGTCGTGCCGGCTCCGGCCGGGCCGGGGTTCGCCTCGGAACCCCTGCGCCTGGCGGTGTTCTCGGAGTCCGACCTCACGGGGCGCGCCGGCACCAGCACCCGCGACATGCGGCGCATGCCGAGCCGCCGGCGCAACGTGGTGGACCCCCTGGCGCTGCGACCCGGCGACCACGTGGTGCACGAGCAGCACGGCGTCGGCCGGTTCGTCGAGCTGGCCAGCCGCACCATCGGCACGGGCGCCAACGCGGCCACACGCGAGTACCTGGTCATCGAGTACGCGTCGTCGAAGCGCGGCCAGCCGGGCGACCGCCTCTACGTCCCGACCGACCAGCTCGACCAGGTGACCAAGTACGTGGGCGGCGAGGCGCCGACGCTCAACAAGATGGGCGGCGCCGACTGGTCGAAGACCAAGGGCCGCGCCCGCAAGGCCGTCCGCGAGATCGCCGGCGAGCTGATCCGCCTGTACAGCGCGCGGATGGCGACGCCCGGCCACCCGTTCGCCCCGGACACGCCCTGGCAGCGCGAGCTGGAGGACGCGTTCGCGTACGTCGAGACCCCGGACCAGCTCGCCACCATCGACGAGGTCAAGGCCGACATGGAGAAGTCGATCCCGATGGACCGGCTGATCTGCGGCGACGTCGGCTACGGCAAGACCGAGATCGCGGTGCGGGCCGCCTTCAAGGCGGTGCAGGACGGCAAGCAGGTCGCCGTGCTGGTGCCCACCACGCTGCTGGTGCAGCAGCACCTCGAGACGTTCGCGGAGCGGTACGCGCCCTTCCCGGTGACGGTGAAGGCACTGAGCCGGTTCCAGACGGACGCCGAGGCCAAGGCCGTGATCGCCGGCCTGGCGGACGGCTCGGTGGACGTGGTGATCGGCACCCACCGGCTCCTCACCGGCGAGGTGCGGTTCAAGGACCTGGGCCTGGTGGTGGTCGACGAGGAGCAGCGGTTCGGCGTCGAGCACAAGGAGACGCTCAAGGCGCTGCGCACCAACGTCGACGTGCTGGCGATGTCCGCGACGCCCATCCCGCGCACCCTCGAGATGGCCGTCACCGGCATCCGCGAGATGTCCACGCTCGCCACGCCGCCGGAGGAGCGGCACCCGGTGCTCACCTTCGTCGGCGCGTACGACGAGAAGCAGATCACCGCCGCGATCCGCCGCGAGCTGCTGCGCGAGGGCCAGGTGTTCTACGTGCACAACCGGGTGGAGTCGATCGAGCGGGCCGCGCAGCGGCTCGCCGAGCTGGTGCCGGAGGCACGGATCGCCACGGCTCACGGCAAGATGCACGAGCACCAGCTCGAGCAGGTGATCGTCGACTTCTGGGAGAAGCGGTTCGACGTGCTGGTGTGCACCACCATCGTCGAGACCGGCCTGGACATCTCGAACGCGAACACCCTGATCCTCGAGCGGGCCGACCGGCTGGGCCTGTCCCAGCTGCACCAGCTGCGCGGGCGGGTGGGGCGCGGCCGCGAGCGGGCGTACGCCTACTTCCTGTACCCGCCGGAGACGCCGCTGACCGAGACGGCGCACGACAGGCTGGCGACCATCGCCGCGAACACCGAGCTCGGCGCCGGCATGGCCGTGGCGCTGAAGGACCTGGAGATCCGCGGCGCCGGCAACCTGCTGGGCGGCGAGCAGTCCGGGCACATCGAGGGCGTCGGGTTCGACCTCTACGTGCGGATGGTGGGGGAGGCCGTCGCGGAGTTCCGCGGCGAGGCCACGGAGGAGGCGCCCGACGTCACGGTGGAGCTGCCCGTCGACGCGCACATCCCGCAGGCGTACATCGCCACGGAGCGGCTGCGGCTCGAGGCCTACCAGAAGGTGGCCGCCGCGGCCGACGAGGCGGCGCTGGACGCGGTGCGCGCCGAGCTGGCCGACCGCTACGGCCCCGTGCCCCCGGCCGTCGACGCGCTGTTCGAGGTGGCGCGCTTCCGGCAGCACGCCCGCGGGGTCGGGTTGAGCGACGTCACCGCGCAGGGCAAGTTCGTCCGGTTCGCGCCGGTGGAGCTGCCGGAGTCGGCCCAGTTGCGGCTCAAGCGGCTGTACCCGGGGGCGGTGCTCAAGCCGGCGCTGCGCACCGTCCTGGTGCCGTTCCCGACGACGGCGCGCATCGGCGGCACTCCGCTGTCCGGTGCGAACCTGCTGACCTGGGCGCGCCAGTTCGTCGACGCGGTGCTGCGCGCGGACGTGGCGGCGGCCGCCGCCGTGGCTGCCCGCGCCGGGAGCCGCTGACGCGAGGTCCTACGATGTCCGGCAGATCGCGACACGCACGCCCGGACCCGCTGGAGCACCACGGCGCCCGGACGGCCCTGAGGGAGGACCTGTGAGCAAGCACCGGATCGTGGCGGCTGCGGCGGTGGCGCTGACGGTGGTCGGCGTGCTGGCCGGTTGCTCGGGACGCCCGGGCGCGGCGGCCGTGGTGGACGGGCGTGCGATCGCCTCGTCGGACGTCGCGACGGCCCTCGCCGAGCTCAAGCCCGTCTACACCACCGCGAGCGTGCAGGGTGTGCTCGCCACGCTCATCAGCGAGCCCGCTCTCATCGCGGCCGCCTCGCAGCATGGCGTGGGGGTGTCCGACGAGGACGGCGAGGCGACGCTGCGGGCGAGCTTCGCCAGCGCCGGTGTCGATGCCCCGGAGGCGTTCAGCCCCGCGACGATCGCCATCGGCCGCTACCTGGCGGCGGCCGACAAGGTCAACGCCATCGACGACCCGCAGCCGATCGTCGACGAGTTCAGCCAGCGGATGGAGCAGCAGGACGTGCAGGTCAACCCGAGGTTCGGCACGTTCGAGCAGGGCTCTGTGGTCGACCCCGTCCCGCCGGCCTGGGTCGTCTCCTCCGCGGCGCAGTGACGCAGCACGGGCCGGTGGACCCACTCCGCGAGCTCGTCGCGGTGATGGACCGGCTGCGCTCCCCGGGTGGGTGCAGCTGGGACGCCCAGCAGACGCACGCGTCGCTGGTGCCGTTCCTGCTCGAGGAGGCCCACGAGCTCGCCGAGGCCGTCGACGCGGACGACCGCGCCGGGCTCCGCGAGGAGCTCGGGGACGTGCTGCTCCAGGTGGTGTTCCACGCCCGCGTGGCGCAGGAGCACGCCGACGACCCGTTCGGCATCGACGACGTGGCGCGCGACGTCGCGGCCAAGCTGGTGCGCCGGCACCCGCACGTGTTCACCGACGCGGTCGCCCCCGCCGACTCGCACGTCCAGTGGGACCGCATCAAGAAGGTCGAGAAGGGCCGCGAGTCGGCGCTGGACGGCGTCCCGGCCTCGCTGCCGGCTTTGGCGCGCGCCCAGAAGATCGCCGCCCGCGCGACCCGCGCCGGCCTCGACGTCCCAGCCGCCGCCACGGCCACCGCGCCACCGGCCCCGGCCACCGCGCCACCAGCCCCGGCCACCGCGCCACCAGCCCCGGCCACCGCAACACCAGCCCCGGCCACCGCAACGTCCGAGGAAGTGGTGGTTCTAGCGACCACTTCCTCGGACGCAGCGTCCAGCAGCCCCGTTGCGTCCGACGATGTGGTGGCTCTAGCGACCACTTCCTCGGACGCTGGGGAAGGGGGCGGGGGCGTGTCTGCGCCGGGAGATCTGGGGCGGGAGCTGCTTGCCTTGGCGTTGCGGGCGCACGACGAGGGGCTCGATGCCGAGGGCGAGCTGCGCCGGGCCGTGGCCGCGCTCGAAGCCGCTCTGCGCGCGCAGGAGGCCGGCCCCGACGGGACGCCCAGCGCCACGCCTCGTGAAAACCGTCACTAAGGTCCCGCCTCGCGGGGAGTCCACGGTCCGTGCGGCACGCACGACATGGGCCTAACGTCCGACAGACTGGGCCTTAAGTCCGTCATCCCACGGATTGGCAACGGCCACGCTGTTCCGTGGCCGGCCAGCCCGGGGCAGTGACGCCCTGACAAGCCCGGCCATCAGCCCGGTGCGTCTGCACCACCAAGAGGAGTTCTTGATGCTCATCGGCATTCCCCAGGAGACACGTCCGGGTGAGCGGCTGGTCGCCGCGACGCCCAAGACGGTCGCGCAGCTGCGCAAGCTCGGCTACGACGTGGTGGTCGAGCGAGGCGCGGGTCGCGGCGCCACCATCAGTGACGAGGCGTTCGAGGCGGAGGGCGCGACGCTCGGCGACGCGGCCGCCGCGTGGGGCGCGGACATCGTCACCTGCGTCAACGCCCCCGGCGAGGCGGACGTCGCCCGGCTGCGCGAGGGTGCCACCCTCGTCGCGCAGCTAGCCCCGCACTCGCGCCCCGACCTCGTCGAGGCCCTCGCGGCCCGGGGAGTCACGGCGCTGGCCCTCGACGCGGTGCCCCGCATCTCGCGCGCACAGGCGCTCGACGTGCTCTCGAGCATGTCGAACGTCGCCGGCTACCGCGCGGTGATCGAGGCTGCCGAGGAGTACGGCGGCATGTTCACCGGCCAGGTCACCGCCGCCGGCAAGACCCCGCCCGCAACGGTGTTCGTCATCGGGGCCGGTGTCGCCGGCCTCGCGGCGATCGGCGCGGCGGCCTCCCTCGGTGCCCAGGTGCGCGGCTTCGACGTGCGCCCGGAGGCGGGCGAGCAGGTCGAGTCGATGGGCGCGAAGTTCGTGCAGGCCTCGGCCGACGCGATGCAGGAGAAGTCCGCGACCGGGTACGCCGCCGCGCTCTCCGACGCGCAGGAGAAGGCGACCCTCGCCCTCTACGCGGAGGAGTCGAGCAAGGCCGACATCGTCATCACCACCGCGCTGGTGCGCGGCAAGGCCGTGCGCACCATCACGGCCGAGATGGTGGCGAACATGAAGCCCGGCTCGGTGATCGTCGACCTGGCGGCCACCGGCGGCGGCAACTGCGAGCTGACGGTGCCCGGCCAGAAGATCGTCACCGACAACGGCGTGACGATCATCGGCTACACCGACCTGACCAGCCGCATGCCGCAGCACTCTTCGCAGCTGTTCGGCACCAACGTCGTCAACCTGATGAAGCTGCTCACCCCGGGCAAGGACGGGCAGCTGGTGCTCGACCTCGACGACCCGGTGCAGCGCGGCATGACGGTCAGCAAGGGCGGCGAGATCATGTGGCCGCCGCCGCAGATCTCCGTGTCCGCGGCGCCCGCGGCTGCGGCTTCGTCGGGCCCCAGCCCGGAGCAGAAGGCGGCCGACGAGGCAGCGGCGAAGGCCGCGAAGGCCGCGAAGGCCCAGCGCAACAACCTGATGATGGTGGCCGCCGGCGTGGTGCTGGCCGTCGCGCTCGCGTTCACGAACTCGGCGTTCATCGCGACGTTCACGGTGTTCGTGCTCGCGGTGGTGGTGGGCTACTACGTCATCTCGAACGTCAGCCACTCGTTGCACACGCCGCTGATGAGCCAGACGAACGCGATCTCCGGGATCATCCTCGTCGGCTCGCTGCTGCAGATCGGCTCGGACAACCTGCTGGTGACGGTGCTCGCGGTGATCTCCGCGGCCATCGCCAGCATCAACGTCTTCGGAGGCTTCCTGGTCACGTACCGGATGCTCGGCATGTTCCGGAAGGGTGCGTGAACCGGTGAACCTCACCACGATGGCGCAGTCCGCCTACCTCGTGGCGGCCGTGCTGTTCATCCTGTCGCTGGCAGGCCTGTCCAAGCAGGAGACCGCCCGGCGCGGGAACGTCCTCGGGATGATCGGCATGGGGATCGCGATCCTCGCCACGATCGTCCTGGCGCTCGACGAGTCCGCGCGCCCCGCGTGGGTCACCGCGATGCTCATCGTCCTGGTGCTCCTCGTCGGAGCGATGGTCGGCACCTGGCGGGCGCGCACGGTCGAGATGACGCAGATGCCCGAGCTGATCGCCATCCTGCACAGCTTCGTCGGCGCCGCGGCCGTCATCATCGGCTACAACTCCTACCTCACGGAGGAGACGGCCGACACCGCCCACCTGGTCGAGGTGTTCCTCGGCGTGCTGATCGGTGCGGTGACGTTCACCGGGTCGGTCATCGCGTTCCTCAAGCTCTCGGCGCGGATCAAGTCCAGCCCGCTGACGCTGCCGGGCCGCAACTGGCTCAACCTCGGCGCGCTCGTGGTCTCCGCCGGGCTGCTCGGGTGGTTCGTCGCCTCGCCGTCGATCTGGCCGCTGCTGCTGATGACCGTGGTCGCGCTGCTGCTGGGCCTGCACCTGGTGGCGGCGATCGGCGGCGGCGACATGCCGGTCGTCGTCTCGATGCTGAACTCGTACTCCGGGTGGGCGGCTGCCGCAGCGGGCTTCATGCTCGGCAACAACCTGCTCATCGTCACCGGGTCCCTCGTCGGCTCCTCCGGTGCGATCCTCAGCTACCTCATGTGCAAGGCGATGAACCGCAAGTTCATCTCCGTGATCCTCGGCGGCTTCGGCACCGAGGGCGGCAAGGTGGCGGCGGAAGTCGGCGGCGAGCACCGGGAGGTCAGCGCCGCGGAGGTCGCGGAGTTGCTGAAGGATGCCCACAACGTCGTCATCGCGCCGGGGTACGGCATGGCCGTCGCCAAGGCGCAGTACCCGGTCGCGGAGCTGACCGAGCGGCTACGGGCGCAGGGCGTGCACGTGCGGTTCGGCGTGCACCCGGTGGCCGGCCGGCTGCCCGGGCACATGAACGTGCTGCTCGCCGAGGCGAAGGTGCCGTACGACGTGGTCCTCGAGATGGACGAGATCAACGAGGACTTCCCGGAGACCGACGTGGTCCTCGTCATCGGCGCCAACGACACGGTGAACCCGGCCGCCATGGAGGACCCGGGCTCGCCGATCGCCGGCATGCCGGTGCTCGAGGTGTGGAAGGCCGGCCAGGTCATCGTGTTCAAGCGGTCGATGGCCACCGGCTACGCCGGCGTGCAGAACCCGCTCTTCTACCGCGAGAACAGCGCGATGCTCTTCGGCGACGCGAAGGCGAAGGTCGAGGAGATCATCGCCAACCTGTAGCGGCGTGCCGACGACGCCCGGGCGACCTCCGTTC
>JAEXPS010000186.1 GCA_023438885.1 Actinomycetes bacterium | reverse complement strand
CCCCGCGGGGCGGGGGCGAGGTCGGCGTACGTGCGCACCGAGCCGAGGATCCGTGCCCAGGCGCGGCGCACCGCGCCGTCGTCGGGCGGGGAGCCGGCCCCCTCCCAGCCCAGAGCCTGCAGGACCCCCAGCTTCCACTCCGTGCCGCGCTCGACGGTGGGCCAGGCCGCCAGGCCCAGGCGTTCGGGACGCACCGCCTGCCACACGTCGACGTAGGGGTGCCCCAGCACCAGCACCGTGCCGGCGGGCGCGGCGTGCACGGCCTCGGCGGCGATCCGGCTCTCCTTGCTCCCCGGCACCAGGTGGTCGACGAGCACGCCGAGCCTCCGGGTGGGGCCGGGCGCGAACGCGCGCACTGCGCCGACGAGGTTGTCCGCGCCGTCGAGCGGTTCCACCACGACGCCCTCGATCCGCAGGTCGTCGCCCCACACCTTCTCGATCAGCTCGGCGTCGTGCTTGCCCTCCACCCAGATGCGGCTGCCCCGCGCCACCCGTGCCGGAGCGCCCGGTGCGGCGCGGGAGCCGGAGGCGGTGCGTGCGGGTCCGGCCGGCGCCGGGGCGACGACCGGCGGGGTGAGCACCACCGGCTCGCCGTCCACCCAGAAGCCCGGACCGAGCGTGAACGTGCGGGTGCGTCCGTGGCGATCCTCCAGCACCACGACGTGCTGGCCGCCGGACTTCTCCACGTGCACCACCGCGCCGACGAAGCCGGACGTGACGTCCTCGACCACGAGGCCATGCTCGGCCGGCTGCGGGCGGGAGACCGGGCGGCGCCGGTGATGGTCGCTGTTCCCGGTCAGCACGTCGGGGCCGTAGCGGTCGCTGGTCACCCGGGGACCCTACGGCGGGCGTTCACCGCGAGGCGGAAACGCCACACCGGGCCCACGAGAGGCCCTGCTCCCGCGGCGTAGCATTGGCACTCTGGGCATGCGAGTGCTACCTGTGACGGGAGGGACGATGACGAGCGACGACCGCCGCCTCGACGTGCTGCGCGCCATCGTCGAGGACTACGTCGCCACGCGGGAGCCGGTCGGGTCGCGCGCGCTGACCGAGCGCCACCACCTCGGTGTCTCGCCGGCGACGATCCGCAACGACATGGCCGCCCTCGAGGAGGCCGGCTACATCGTGCAGCCGCACACCTCGGCGGGCCGGGTGCCCACCGACAAGGGATACCGGCAGTTCGTCGACCGGCTCGCCGAGATCAAGCCGCTGTCGCTGCCGGAGCGGCGGGCGATCTCGACGCTGCTGGAGGAGGCCGTCGACCTCGATGACGTGCTCGACCGCGCGGTCCGGTTGCTGGCGCAGCTGACGCAGCAGGTCGCCGTGGTGCAGTACCCGTCCTTGCGGCGCTCGGCGCTGCGTCACGTCGAGATGGTCCCCGTCGGGGCCAGGCACCTGCTGGTGGTGATCATCACCACGACCGGGCGCGTCGAGCAGCGCACTATCGAGCTGGACTCGCAGGTCGACGAGACGATGGTCGCCGAGCTGCGCGCCCGGCTCAACATCGCCGCCGCCGGCCGGCGTCTCGCCGAGCTGGACACCTCGCTGCGGGCCCTGGCGGACGAGTTCGCCGGGCCCGGGGCGAGCCTGGCCAAGGCGGTGATCGACGAGGTCGAGGCCACCCTCGAGCTCGAGCGCGAGGAGCGCGTGGTCGTCGCCGGGACGGCGAACCTGGCACGCACCGCAGGGGCGGACTTCTCCCGGACGATCGGCCCTGTGCTGGAGGCGCTCGAGGAGCAGGTGGTGCTCGTGCGCCTGCTCGCCGAGATGGCGGAGGACCAGGTGGCCGTCGCGGTGCGCATCGGCCGGGAGACGCAGCACGAGGGCCTCGTCGAGGCGAGCATCGTCACCAGCCCGTACGGTGGCGACGGAGCGGGTGTGGCGCGGCTCGGCGCCGTGGGTCCGCTGCGCATGGACTACCCCGGGACGATGTCCGCAGTGCGGGCCGTCGCCCGGTACCTGACCCGGATCCTGGCCGGCTGACCGCCGAGGAAGAGAGCATGGCGGACTACTACGAGATCCTGGGCGTGCCGCGCGACGCGACGCCGGAGCAGATCAAGAAGGCCTACCGGCGGCTCGCGCGTGAGCTGCACCCCGACGTCGCCGGTAACGACCCGGCGTCCGAGGAGCGTTTCAAGGACGTCTCGCGTGCTTACGACGTGCTGGGCAACCCGGACAAGCGGCGCGCCTACGACCTCGGCGGCGACCCGTCGTCGCCGGGCGGCGGGTTCGGCGGAGGCTTCGGGTTCCAGGACATCTTCGAGACGTTCTTCGGCGCCGCCACGGGCGCGACGAGCCAGCGTGGCCCCATGCCGCGGGCTCGCCGCGGCCAGGACGCGCTGGTGCGCCTCGACATCGAGCTGTCCGAGGCGGCGTTCGGCGCGAAGCGCGAGGTGACGGTCGACACCGCCGTCGTCTGTCCGACGTGTGGCGGCACCTGCTGCCGTCCCGGCACCTCCCCGCGCACGTGCTCGGTGTGCGGCGGGCGAGGCTCGGTGCAGCGGGTCGCACGCTCGTTCCTCGGCCAGGTGATGACCAGCCAGCCGTGCGCCGCGTGCCACGGGTTCGGCACCGTGATCCCCGAGCCGTGCGTCGACTGCGCCGGCGAGGGCCGCGTGCGCACCCGCCGCACGCTGACGGTCGACGTCCCGGCCGGTGTCGACACCGGCACGCGGATCAAGCTGACGTCGCAGGGTGAGGTCGGCCCGGCCGGCGGCCCCGCGGGCGACCTCTACCTGGAGATCCGGGAGCGCAAGCACGACGTCTTCGTGCGGCGGGGAGACGACCTGCACGCCACGCTCGAGGTGCCGATGACCGCGGCGGCGCTCGGCACGGTGCTGACGATGGAGACGCTCGACGGCCCGCAGGAGGTGGACCTGCGCCCGGGCACGCAGCCGGACCAGGTGGTGGTGCTCAAGGGTCTGGGCGTCGGGCACCTCAACAGTGCGGGCCGCGGCGACCTGCACGTCCACGTCGACGTCCAGGTTCCGACGGCGCTGGACGACGAGCAGTCGGAGCTGCTGCGACGGCTGGCGACCCTGCGCGGCGAGGAGCGCCCGGAGGCCCGGCTTGCGGCCGCGAACCCCGGGGTCTTCGCGCGGCTACGCGACAAGCTCAGCGGCCGATGAGGGCGGCTGCCGCGGGGTCGCGATGAGCGCGCCGGTGTTCCTGGCCGAGCCGCGGTCTCTCGACGCGGTCGAGGCGGGCGGCACGTATCTTCTCGACGGCTCCGAGGGACGGCACGCCGGCGTGGTGCAGCGCCGGGGGCCGGGGGAGCGGATCGACGTCGTCGACGGCGCCGGCGTGCGGCTGCGCGGTCGGGTCGCCCAGGTGACCCACGAGGGCGTGCTGCTGGACGTCGAGGAGGTCGAGCGCGAGGAGCGGAGCTGGCCGAGCCTGGCGCTCGCGCAGGCCCTCGCGAAGGGCGACCGTGACGAGCTGGCGATCGAGGCGGCCACGGAGCTCGGTGTCGAGGTCGTCGTGCCGTGGCAGGCGGAGCGCTCGGTGGTCGTCTGGCGCGGTGAACGAGCCGCGAAGAGCCGGGCACGCTGGCTCGGCACGGTGCGGGCGGCGACCAAGCAGGCCCGGCGGGCGTGCCTGCCCGGCGTGGAGCTGGCCGTCGACAGCGCGGGGCTCGCGGCGCGGGCCGCCGCCGTGGTCGGTGCCGGGGGAGCGGTCGTCGTGCTTCACGAGGAGGCGACGACGGCGCTCAGCGCCGTCCCGCTGCCGCGGGCGGGCACGCAGGTGGAGGTGCTCGTCGTCGTCGGCCCTGAGGGCGGAATCGCCCCCTCGGAGCTCGCCGCGCTGACGGCTGCCGGAGCCGTGCCGGCCCGGCTCGGCCCGCTCGTCCTGCGCACCAGCACCGCCGGCCCGGCGGCGCTCGCGCTCCTCAACGACCGCCTGGGCCGCTGGTCCTGACCCCCCCCTGCCCCCTGCCCTCTGCCCCCCTGCCCTCCCTCCGCACCCATCCGCAACGTCCGAGCATCTGGCTGCCAGGGCAGCCACTTGCTCGGACGCTAGGTGCAGACAGCGCAACGTCCGAGCATCTGGTCGCTAGGGCAGCCACTTGCTCGGACGCTAGGGGTGCAGACAGCGCAACGTCCGAGCATCTGGCTGCTAGGGCAACCACTTGCTCGGACGTTGCGGAGCTGTGAGGCCGCGGGGGGGGGGGGCCCCCCCCCCCCCCCCCCCCC
>JAEXPS010000170.1 GCA_023438885.1 Actinomycetes bacterium | reverse complement strand
ACGCTGGTGGGCCCGACGAGCGACGGCCGCGTGGTCGGCCTGGACGTCACCAGCGGTGCCGAACTCTGGGCGACCGCGGTGGACGTGAACCCGCTGCTCTGCCGAGCCGCCGGGGCGCTCGTCGTCTGCCTGCGCGCGCCGTTCCTCGGCACGGGCGGCACGTCGCCGCGGTCCCGGCCGGTGCTGGGGCTGCCCGCGGTGGTGCTGGACCCCGCCGACGGCCACGTGGTCCGCACCGTCGACCCGCCGGGTGGGGTCGGCGCCTTCGTCGCCGGCGACGTCCTGGTGACCACCGCGCTCTTCCAGGAGCCCGACTGGGAGGGCTCGACGCGCACCGAGGAGCGGCTGCGCGCCGAGGCCCTGGACCCGGCGAGCGGCGCGGCGGTGTGGACGCGCGTGTCGGCCTCGCTGGACCCGGCGGCCACCTCGACGGAGGTCGCCGCGGTCGGGGGGACGACGGTGCTGCGGCTGCGCGACACCGCGCTGCTCATCGGCGCGGACGGCGCGGAGCAGGGCTCGGTGTCCACCTCGGGGGAGGCCGGCCTCGTCGCCACCCGCTCCGGCGGCCTGTTCCGGTACACGTCGCTGGCCGGGGACGTGATGAGCGAGCTGCGGCTGCCCGACGGGTCCTGGGTCCCGGCAGGTGGACGGTTGCTCTGGCTGGCGGCCGACGACGGATCGGCGCCTGGGGCCGTCTTCGTCGTCGCCGACAACGCGGCCGGGGCTGCCTCCAGCGTCTCCGCGCTCGACGACGGCACCGGCGAGGTGGAATGGACCACGGAGGTGCCGGCCGGTGCGGCGGCGCTGGTCGGCGGGCTCCTGGTGCTCGCGACCCCGGGAGGGCTGACCGCCCTGGACGCCGTCACCGGCGAGGTGGCGTGGACTGCGGCGACCGAGCGCGACGTGGGTGAGGTGGTCACCGACGGCCGGCTGGTGCTCGTGCGCCGCGCCGACCTGGGCGTCGAGGCGTTCGCCCTGGCCACCGGCGAGCGGGCCTGGCGCGCGGACCTGCTGCCGCTGGTCTCGTCGCCCGCCGACTGGGGCCCGGGCGCGGTGCTGCGGTTCAGCGGCACCACGGGCCTGGCGTGGGTGGAGCGGCGCGACGGCACGGCGCTCGTCGTGGGGTGACCTTTCCCCTGGCCGAGGGATCCCCCGGGAGAAGGTCGTCAGCGCACGACGACCGACCAGCCACCCGTGCCGTAGCCGGCGATGTCCAGCTGGAGGTCCAGGCGCGGCGCGAACGTCGCGGCCATCGCGGCGACGTCCGCCGGGACCGGCAGGTCGCCACCGTAGACGCCGGACAGCCGCAGGTGGGGGGCGCGCTCCGCGTTGAACAGCGACGCGGCGACGTTGAGCACCTCCGCGACGTTCTCACCGAGCTGCACCGGCAGCAGGCCATCGGTGACCGCCTGGTCGGCCGTCTTCGCCGCGACGAGCCCGAGGCAGGCGCCCAGCCGGGCCGCGGCGGCGAGGTCGACGAGGATCACCGCGGCCAGGCGTCCCTGGTCGTCGACGTAGGCCCCCGCGAGGTTCTCCCGGCAGGCGCCCAGGTCGACGCCGGCGCGGGCGGGACGGGCCTCGACCGAGCGATCGAGCAACCCTTCGACGAGCTGGCGGACGGCGTGGGCGGCCGGAAGCGGGGTGGTCATCGTCTCCTCCGTCATGCCAGGCAGGGCTCGATCGCATCCCGGAACGCCTCCGGGGTGAACGGCTTCGCGATGAGGAACAGCGCACCTGCCTCGCCGGCCAGGGCCCGCATCTCCACCGACCCTTCCGAGGTGACGAAGCCGAAGGGGGTGCCGAAGCCCTCGGCGCGCATCGCCTGGAGCAGCTCCAGGCCCGTCATCTCGGGCATGTTCCAGTCCGAGAGCACGACGTCGGGCTCGTCGGCCCGCACGGCCTCCAGCGCCTGGCGCCCGTCGGCCGCCTCGCACACCTCCCAGTCGTAGCCCGCCTGCCGCAGGGTCCGGACGACGATCTGCCGCATCACGCGGCTGTCGTCCACGACCAGCACCCGGATCATCGGGCCTCCTCGTGCCCACCGGGGACCGCATCCCCCGCCGGCAGCGCCCACACGCTCACCACCAGGCAGCGGCCGCGCCAGTCGAGCGGCACGTGGCGCACGGCCACGGCGGTGTCGTCGGGCAGGGCCGGCGCCACCTGGGGCAGGCCGAGCGTGCCGTGCGGTGGGAGCAGGGCCTTGACGTTGCCCGCCACGACGTTCGCCACCTCCCCGAGAGCGTCGGCGAGGTCGTCGGCGGTCACCGCGGAGCCCGCCGGCAGGTGCAGCAGCGCGCGCGTCAGGTGGGCGGCGGTGTCCGACGAGGTCTGCAGCGACGCCCGCCCGGCCCACGGCCCGTGCAGATCGACCCAGGCGGCGATGTCGTGGCCGCGAGCCGGCGCTGGGTCCGGTCCGGGCATCAGGAGCCCTTCCTCTCCGTCGACCATCGCCGCGAAGACGTCCCGCGCGATGGCGTACACCTCGTCGTGGGCGACCGGGCTCATGCCGCACCTCCGGCCACGACGGCGGGGTTCAGCCCCAGCAGGTCGACCTTCGCGCGCAGCGCGTCGGGCGAGAACGGCTTGATCAGGTACTCGTGAGCCCCCGCGGCCAGTGCCCGGACGATCTGGTGCTGCTCACTCTCCGTGGTCACCATCATCAGGGCGATCGCCCGCCAGCCGTTCGCCCGCACGCGCGAGACGAGCTCGAGCCCGTCCATCACCGGCATGTTCCAGTCGATGCACGCCAGCTCGACCTGCAGGCCGCCCTCGAGGAGAGCCAGGGCCTCGGCCCCGTTCTCGGCCTCGGCGGTCTCGAAGCCGAGCTCCCGCAGGGTTCCGGCGACGATCCGGCGCATGGTCCGGGAGTCGTCGACCACCAGCGCTCTCATCTGTCTCCTCCGCAGGTCGGTCCGGCGAGCACGGGGTCCGGCATCCGCGTCGACATCGCGTGCCGGCTCGACCCGGAGCCGAACGGTGCCGGCACGGCCGCCAGCGAGCCCGTCGCCGGCGGCGACACACCGGGCCGCAGCGGGCGGTGGAGCACGGCCGGACCCGCCTCGACGCGCTCGTACCCGTCGTGGACGCCGAGCGTGGTCTCGGCGGCCCCGAGGACCACGAAGCCACCGGGTCGCAGCACCCGCGCGACGCGGTCGAGCACCGCGCGCTTGGTCGCCAGGTCGAAGTAGATGAGCACGTTGCGCAGGAAGACCAGGTCGAACGGACCCGGCGGGGCCGGGTCCATCAGGTTGTGCCGCCGGAAGGTCACGCGCGACCGCAGCTCCGCCCGCACCTGCCACTGCGCCCCTGCCCGCTCGAAGTGCCGCACCAGCATCGGCGCGGGCAGGCCGCGGTTGATCTCGAGCTGGCTGTAGATGCCGGACCTCGCCCGCTCCAGCACCTGCTCCGAGAGGTCGGTGGCCAGCACGTCCACCTGAGGCGATCCGTCACAGAGCGCCATGAGGATCGAGTACGGCTCCTGCCCCGTCGAGCACGCGGCCGACCACACCCGGATGCGGTCGTTCGCCCCGGCCGCACGCAGCAGCGGCAGCACGTACGGCCGCAGCGCGGCAAAGGGCCCGACATCGCGCAGGAACGACGTCTCGTTCGTCGTCATCGCCTCGACCACCGCGACGAGTTCGGCCTCGGTCCCGCCCGCGCGCACGCGGCGGACGAACCGGTCGACGGAGAGGCCCTGTGCGCGTGCGAGAGGCCCGAGACGGCTCTCGACGAGGTACTCCTTGCCGGGCTCGAGCCGGATGGCGCTGCGCCGCGCGACGAGGTCGGCGACGAACGCGAAGGAGTCGGGGGCGACGCTCATCGCTCGCTCCGCAGCCGTGCCTCGAGCGCGCCCGCCAGATCGCCGAGCGGCAGCACGCGATGGGCGAAGCCCGCCGTCGCGACGGCACCCGGCATGCCCCACACCACGCTGGTGGCCTCGTCCTGCACCATCACCGTGCCACCGGCCGCCACGACCTGCCCGCACCCGGTGCGGCCGTCGGCCCCCATGCCCGTCATCACCAGCGCGACGAGCTCGCCCCCGACCGCCTCGACGGCCGACGAGAACAGCACGTCGACCGACGGCCGGCAGAAGCTGACCGGAGGCCCGTCGTCGAGCCCCGCGGCGAACCCGGCTGCGCGGGTGCGCACCACGAGGTGGTGGTCGCCGGGTGCGACGTAGATCGTCCCCGGCACCAGCGGATCGCCGGCGGCGGCCTCCACCACGGTGGCGGGCCCGAGCCGGTCCAGCCTGGCCGCGAGCTGGCTGGTGAACACCGGTGGCATGTGCTGCACGACGAGCACGGGCACCGGCGGTGCGGCGCTGAGCCCGCCGACCAGCCGCGAAAGAGCCTCCGGACCGCCCGTCGACGTGCCGACGACGACGAGCCGCACGCCGTGCGCCGGCAGGAGACCCGTCACCCCCCCCCCCCGGCC
>JAEXPS010000203.1 GCA_023438885.1 Actinomycetes bacterium | reverse complement strand
CGCATCCCCCGCACCCACCGAGCGCACCCTTCGTCGGCGAGCGCAGAACTCCTCACTGAGACCGTGCCTTTCGTCGGCCGGAACCCACGATGTCGGCGACGAGTTCTGCGCTCGGCGAGCGCAGCCGGGTCGCCGACGACGACGAGTCCGGCGCGTGTCGCCACCAGCGGCTAACGTGCCCGCTGGAGGTGCACCCATGCCGCTCGACGTCGACCGGATCCTGTCCACCCTGACCGTGCCCGAGAAGGCCGCCCTGACGTCGGGCGCCGACTTCTGGCACACGAAGGCGATCGATCGCGCCGGCGTCCCGGCGGTGATGATGACCGACGGCCCGCACGGCCTGCGCCGGCAGGTGGAGGAGGGCGGCTCGGCGGAGATCGGGCAGTCGGTGCCGGCCACGTGCTTCCCCACGGCGGCAGCCCTCGCATCGACGTGGGACGTCGCGCTGCTGAGCCGGGTCGGCGAGGCACTCGGCCGCGAGGCGGCCGCCCAGGGCGTGGCCGTGCTGCTGGGTCCGGGGGTCAACATCAAGCGGACTCCGCTCTGCGGCCGCAACTTCGAGTACTTCTCCGAGGACCCGCACCTGGCGGGCCGGCTCGCCGCCGCGATGGTCGACGGCGTGCAGTCGCAGGGTGTCGGCACCAGCCTCAAGCACTACGCCGCGAACAACCAGGAGACCGACCGGATGCGGGTCTCCGCCGACGTCGACGAGCGCACCCTGCGCGAGATCTACCTGCCGGCGTTCGAGCACGTGGTGAAACGGTCGCAACCGTGGACCGTGATGTGCGCGTACAACAAGGTCAACGGCGTCTACGCCTCCGAGCACGACTGGCTGCTCACGACGGTGCTGCGCGACGAGTGGGGTTTCGAGGGGCTCGTCGTCAGCGACTGGGGCGCGGTACACGATCGCGTCGTCTCGCTCGCCGCCGGGCTCGACCTGCAGATGCCGGCCACCGGTCCGCGGCCGGACGACGAGGTCGCCGCGGCCGTCCGGGAGGGGCGGCTCGACGAGGCGCGCCTCGATGCCTCGGCCCGGCGGGTGCTGGAGCTCGTCGGGCGCTCGCTCACGCAACCCGGCCCGGCACTGGACGAGGCCGCCCACCACGAGCTGGCCCGCCAGGCCGCCGCGGCCGGCGCGGTGCTGCTGAAGAACGACGCGGTGGACGGCCAGCCGCTGCTGCCCGTCGCGCGGGCAGACGTCGCAAACCTTCTCGTCGTCGGCGAGTTCGCACGGACGCCGCGCTACCAGGGCGCCGGCTCGTCGCAGGTGAACCCGACCCGCCTCGACGACGCGCTCTCCGCCCTGCGCGCCGCGACCGGCGCACAGGTCCCGTTCGCGGCCGGCTTCACGTTGGAGGGGTCCGACGAGGACGCGGCGCTGCGCGCGGAGGCGGTCGCGGCGGCGGGGCGGGCCGGCACGGTGCTCGTGTTCCTCGGGCTGCCCGCGGCCGACGAGTCGGAGGGCTACGACCGGCCCCGGCTCGGCCTCCCGGAGAACCAGGTGGCGCTGCTGCGCGCGCTGGCCGAGGTGAACCGACGGCTGGTGGTGGTGCTGGCGAACGGCTCGGCGGTCAGCGTCGAGTGGGCGGACGCCGTGCCGGCGCTGCTGGAGACGTGGCTCGGCGGGCAGGCCGGCGGTTCGGCGGTGGCGGAGCTGCTGCTGGGCGTGCGCTCGCCGGAGGGACGCCTGGCGGAGACGATCCCGCTGCGGCTGGAGGACACTCCCGCGTTCGGCAACTTCCCCGGGGAGTTCGGCCACGTGCGCTACGGGGAGGGTGTGCTCGTCGGCTACCGCTGGTACGACACGCGTGACCTGCCGGTGGCGTTCCCGTTCGGGCACGGGCTCACGTACACGTCGTTCGCGTACGACGACGTCACGGTCACTGCCTCGGGCTCGTCCGTCCAGGTCTCCGTGCGGCTGACGAACACCGGCGCGGTGGCCGGCGCCGAGGTGGTGCAGGTGTACGTGCGCGACCCGGAGGCGGCGGTGCTGCGGCCCGCGCGGGAGCTGCGGGGGTTCGCCAAGGTGCGGCTCGAGCCGGGCGCCTCGATGACCGTGACCTTCACGCTCGGCGAGCGCGACCTCGCCTACTGGCACCCGGCGCTGCGGCGCTGGACGGTCGAGGGCGGGACCTTCGTGATCGAGGTGGGGGCGTCGTCGCGGGACATCCGCGGGTCGGTGGCCGTCGAGGTAGCCGGCGAGGACGTCGCGCGGCCGCTCGACGAGATGTCGACGGTCGCCGAGCTGCTGGCGCACCCGGTCGCCGGCCCCCTGCTGACGGGAGCCGCGGCGGCGACGGGGGCCGAGATCCCCGAGGACGAGATGTTCCTCGCCATCCCGATCCAGGTGGCGGCCGGCTTCGGGTTGTTGCCGGCGGGAGCGCTGGACGAGCTGCTGGCCCAGGCCGGGGGAATGGCGGGGAGGGACCTCTAGCGGTTGTCGGTGGTCTGTGTGACCGTGGAATGCCCGCACGGACCGCTCATCCAGGAGGTCTGGGATGACCGACATGATCCAGGCATCGGGCCTGGTCAAGCGCTACGGGAACGTCACGGCACTGGACGGTCTCGATCTCGCCGTGCCGGAGGGCACGGTGCTCGGGCTCCTCGGCCCCAACGGCGCCGGCAAGACGACCGCCGTCCGCATCCTCACGACGCTGCTGGAGCCGGACGAGGGCACGGCCACGGTGGCGGGTGTCGACGTGCTCGCCGATCCCGACGGGACGAGGCGTCGCATCGGCCTGTCCGGGCAGGCGGCGGCTGTGGACGAGTACCTCACCGGGTTCGAGAACCTGGTGATGGTCGGGCGCCTCTACGGCTTCGCCAAGTCCCGGGCACGCGCGCGGGCCGGCGAGCTGCTGGAGCGGTTCGACCTCGTCGATGCCGGCAACCGGCCGACGAAGACCTACTCCGGCGGCATGCGCCGCCGGCTCGACCTGGCCGCGGCGCTCGTCGCCCAGCCGCCGGTGATCGTGCTCGACGAGCCCACCACCGGCCTGGACCCTCGCAGCCGCCTGTCGATGTGGGACGTGATCCGCGAGCTCGTCGCCGACGGCACCACGCTGCTGCTCACCACGCAGTACCTCGAGGAGGCGGACCGGCTCGCCCACCAGATCCTCGTCATCGACCGGGGCCGGGCGATCGCCCAGGGCACGGCCGACGAGCTGAAGACGCAGATCGGCGGCGAGCGGATCGAGCTGGTGCTCGCGACGGCCGACGACCGGCCCGCGGCGACCGCCGCACTGGCGGCGATCGGCACCGAGGAGGTACGCGACGGCATCAGCGACCGTGCCCTCTCGGTCGCCGTCAACGGTGGGGCAGAGTCTCTGGCGAGCCTGTTGCGCCGGCTCGAGGCCGAGCGCGTCGAGGTGCTGGACGTCGGCCTGCGCCGCCCGACCCTCGACGACGTGTTCCTCACCCTGACCGGCCACGCCGCCGAGGAGGAAGCGGCGGAGGAGCAGATGGCGGGGGCGAAGCGATGAACGCCGTGGCCCACGCGCTGCGCGACGGCAACATCATCGCCCAGCGCAACTTCGTCAAGATCCGCCGGGTGCCGGAGATCCTGGTGTTCGTCCTGCTCTCGCCGATCATGTTCGTGCTGCTGTTCGCGTACGTGTTCGGTGGGGCGATCGACCCGGGCGAGGGCATCAGCTACCGGGAGTTCCTCATCGGCGGGATCTTCGCGCAGACGGTGGTGTTCGGCGCCACGTACACCGGCGCGAGCCTGGCCGAGGACATGCAGAAGGGCATCATCGACCGGTTCCGGTCCCTGCCGATGTCGCGCTCCGGCGTGCTGATCGGCCGCACCGCGTCGGACGTGTTCTACAACGTGGTCTCGCTCGCGATCATGGCGCTCACCGGCCTGGTCGTCGGCTGGCGCGTGCGCAGCTCCATGGGCGAGGCGCTGATGGGCTTCGCGCTGCTCCTTGTCTTCGCCTACGCCTTCAGCTGGGTGATGGCGCTGGTGGGGCTCATGGTGCCGAGCGTCGATGTGATCAACAACGCGTCGTTCATGGTCGTGATGCCGCTGACGTTCATCTCGAACGCCTTCGTGCCCCTGGAGTCGTTCCCCGCGGGCCTGCAGACCTTCGTCGAGTGGAACCCGGTCTCGGCGGTGACCCAGGCATCCCGGGAGCTGTTCGGGAACACCAGTCCGGATGCGCCGCCCTCCGACGCGTGGTCCATGCAGAACCCGGTCGCCTACACCCTCATCTGGGTGGTGATCCTGGTCGCGGTGTTCGCGCCTCTGTCGATCGCCCGCTACCGCCGCAGCGCCTCCCGCTGAGGCCCTGCTTCCGACCCCGGGCGCCCGACGCCCCTTCCCCGCGCAACGTCCGATGTCAGCAGGCACAGAACCCTGTCGACCTCGGGCGTCAGGTTGGAGGGCGGTCCGGAGTGCGGTCAGGCGGTGGCCGTCGCGGCTGCGGCGGCGACCTTCAGGTCGGCGACGAGGGCGGTGAGGGCCGCGTGTCGCTCGACGGACTCGCGCAGCCGCAGCACCGACGAGGGGTGCGCCGTCACCAGGACGGCCGGAGTCCGCTCGTCGAGCAGGCGGCCGCGCGTCTCGCCGATCGTGACCTCGTGACCGAGCACGGCATGCGCTGCGGTCGTGCCCATCGCCACCACGACGCGCGGCCGCACGGCAGCCAGCTCCGCGTCCAGCCACGGCAGGCACGCGCGCAGGTGCACCACGGCCGGCGCCTTGTGCAACCGCCGTGGCCCGCGCTCGGTGAACCGGAAGTGCTTCACCGCATTGGTGAGATAGACGTCGTCGCGGTCCAGGCCCGCCGCCTCCAGCGCCTCGTCCAGGATGCGTCCGGCCGGCCCGACGAAGGGCTCGCCCTCCCGGTCCTCGACGTCGCCGGGCTGCTCGCCGACGAGTACCAGCCGTGCACGCGACGGCCCGGCGGAGAAGACGACCTGGGTCGCCGGCGCCCACAGCTCGCAGCCCCGGCATGCCGGCGCCGCCGACCGGAGTGCCTGGACGCCGCCGCCCTCCGGCACCCAGTGCTGGGCCCCCGGCCTCTCCGCGTCGGCCATGCCTCAGCATCCCGCCGCCCGGCCCAGCCCGCCCACCCCGGGCGCCCACTCCCGACACCGAGCCCACTCCCCCCGACACCGAGCGCATCTCCGGTCGCCGAACGCGTATGCCATGTGCGCCGCAACATGCGCGTTCGGCGACTGGTGATGCGCTCGGCGAAGAGAGATGCGCTCGGTGACGGTAGCCGGCGTGGGGCAGTGGGCGTCAGGGGGTGGTGGGCGTCAGGGGGGGCGGGCGTCAGGCGGTGGGGGGCGACAGGGGGTGGCGGCCGTCAGGGGGGGCGGGCGCCGG
>JAEXPS010000162.1 GCA_023438885.1 Actinomycetes bacterium | reverse complement strand
GGCCGGCCGCGAGGCCGCGCAGCCGCCGGTCGAGGGCGGCACGGTCGCGGGACACCCCGGCACGCTAGGGCGGCATCCGCCGCACCGGCTCCGGGCGGGCGCTGACCACGAGCACCGTGACGGGCACCAGGGCTGTGGACGGCTCGTCATCGGCGTCCCGCCCGGGACGAGGGCGGCCGGGCCGGCAGCAGGGCCGGCTGTCAGGCGGGAGTGACCACGACGGCGAGCAGGCCAGGGCCGGCGTGGGCGCCGAGAACGGCTCCGGCGTCGACGACGACGACCTCGCGGACGCGCGGGCCGAGCTCCTCGCCGAGCCGCGCGACCAGATCGGCGGCGACGTCCGGTTCGCCGAGGTGGTGCACGGCCAGCCGCACCTGCTCGTGGGCATCCGCCGCCGCCACGGCCACGGCCTCCAGCCGCTGGCGGGCGGCGCGGCGGGTGCGGATCTTCTCCGCCACCACCACTTTGCCCCCGCTCACCGTGAGCAGCGGCCGCAGGCCCAGCACCGTGCCGAGCGCGGCAGCGGGGGCCGACAGGCGGCCGCCGCGGCGCAGGTGCTCCAACGAGTCGACGAGGAACCAGACCTTCGAGGCCGCCGCAGTGTCCCGGGCGGCCGCCGCCACCTCGTCGGCCCCGGGCAGGGCGACGGGTCGCAGCCGGCCGGCGAGGCGGCGCAGGTCCCCGGCGTCGGGCAGGGGCGGTACGTGCCACCCCTCCGGGGGGCGTGCGCGCGTGAGCCGCCGCAGGTCGGGCAGGTGCAGCGGGCCATGGCGGGGCTCCACCGGCTCGACCCCCAGCCAGGTCCCGGACGTGGCGGGGACGACGGCGCGCTCGTCGTCCTGCACTGCCGAGGCCGTCCAAGCTGCGGCGAGCGCGGCGAACCCCAGCGCGCCGGCCGCGGTGCGCGAGTCGACGACGTGCACGGGCAGGGGCGCACGCTCCGCGGCGGACCGCGCGGCGGACACCGTGCCGGACATCTCCCCCGACAGGTGCACCGACACCACGGCCGAGGCTCCGCGCGCGGCCGCACGCGCGTACACCTGCGAGAACGCCTCGGGCGCGGGCTGGGACGTCGACACCCGCGACCCACTGGTCACGGCCTCGACCAGACGTTGCGTGGTCAGGTCGACGCCCTCGGCGTACCGCTGCCCGTCGATGACCACGTCGAGTGGCACCACGGCGATGCCCCACCGCGCGGCAGCCTCCGCGGGCAGCGCGGCTGTGGAGTCGGTGACCACCGCCACCCGGTGGCGGTCGGGTCGCAGCGCGTTCAGGCGGGCACCACGTTGACGAGCTTCGGCGGCACCACGACCACGGTGCGCACGCCCCGGCCGTCCAGCGCCCGCTGCACGCCCGGATCGGCGAGAGCGATCGCCTCCAGCTCCTCCTTCGTCGCGGTGGGAGACACCTCAGCCCGGCCGCGCACCTTGCCCGCAACCTGGAGCACGCACGTGACCGTCTCCTCGACCAGGTAGGCCGGGTCCGCCACCGGGAACGCCTCGTACGTCAGCGAGTCGCCGTGCCCCAGCCGGGACCACAGCTCCTCGGCGATGTGCGGCGCCACCGGTGCCGTCATGAGCACCAGCGGCTCGACGGCCGCCCGCGGCACACGGTCCAGCGTCGTCAGGTGGTTGTTGAGCACGATGAGCTTCGCGATCGCGGTGTTGACCCGCATCGCCGCCATGTCGACCGCCACGTCGGCGATGGTGCGGTGCAGCAGCCGCAGCGTCTCGGTGCTGGGCTCGTCGTCCACCACGGTCGTGGCCCCGGTCTCCTCGTCGACGACGTTGCGCCACAGCCGCTGGAGGAAGCGCTGCGCACCGACCACCGCGCGGGTCTCCCACGGCCGGGACAGGTCGAGCGGGCCCATCGACATCTCGTACACACGCAGCGTGTCCGCGCCGTACTCGGCGTACATCTCGTCGGGCGTGACGACGTTCTTCAGGGACTTGCCCATCTTCCCGTACTCGCGGTTCACCGCCTCGCCCTTCCAGGCGTAGCCGGTGGGCGACGAGCCGTCCTCGGTCACCTCGTCGGCCGGCACATAGACGCCACGCTCGTCGGTGTAGGCGTACGCCTGGATGTAGCCCTGGTTGAACAGCTTGTAGAACGGCTCGCCCGAGCTGACGTGGCCCAGGTCGTAGAGCACCTTGTGCCAGAACCGGGCGTACAGCAGGTGCAGCACCGCGTGCTCCACCCCGCCGACGTACAGGTCCACACCGCCGATCGACCCGTCCGGCTGCTCGCCGTGGCCCTTGCCCATCCAGTACCGCTCCAGCTCCGGGTCCACGAGCTCGTCGGCGGAGGCCGGGTCGAGGTAGCGCAGGTAGTACCAGCAGGAACCGGCCCAGTTCGGCATGGTGTTGGTGTCGCGCCGGTACTCCTTCGGGCCGTCGCCGAGGTCGAGCCTGACCGTCACCCACTCCTCGTTGCGGCCCAGCGGCGCCTCCGGCTCGGAGTGCGCGTCGTCGGGGTCGAAGACGCGCGGCGAGTAGTCCGGCACCTCAGGCAGCGTCACCGGCAAGGCGGCGTCGGGCAGGGCGATCGGCAGGTCGTCCTCGTCGTACACCACGGGGAAGGGCTCGCCCCAGTAACGCTGACGGCTGAACAGCCAGTCGCGCAGGCGGTACGTCGTCCTCTCCTCGCCCTGGCCGCGCGACGCCAGCCAGGCGACGATCCGGGCCTTGGCCGCGGGGACGTCCAGCCCGTCGAGGCTGATCTCGTCGTTCGACGAGTTGATCACGGCACCGTCGTGCGTGCGGGCGCCCTCGCCCTCGCCTGCCACGGTGTAGACCACCGGC
Organism: Actinomycetes bacterium; assembly: GCA_023438885.1. GTDB lineage: Bacteria > Actinomycetota > Actinomycetes > Actinomycetales > Cellulomonadaceae > Cellulomonas. The sequence goes on along the minus strand of JAEXPS010000162.1, from coordinate 3,491 downwards.
AGCTCGTAGGCGCGGGCGAAGTCGTAGTCGCGCTCGTCGCCGCCGGGGACGGCCATGATGGCGCCGGTGCCGTAGCCCATGAGCACGTAGTCGGCGGTGAACACCGGCAGCGGCTGGCCGTTGACCGGGTTGATCGCCAGGTGGCCGGTGAACACGCCCGTCTTGCGCCCGGCGTCGGCCTGCCGCTCCACGGCCGTGCGCCCGGCGGTCTCGCGCCGGTACGCGGCGACGGCCGCCGCGGGGTCCTCGTGCCCGCCGGTCCACACCGAGCGGGTGCCGTCCGGCCAGGCGGCCGGCACCTCGTCGAGCAGCGGGTGCTCGGGAGCGACCACCATGAAGGTGGCTCCGAACAGCGTGTCCGGCCTGGTGGTGAACACCTCGAGCTGCTCGCCGCCCACCACGTCGAACCGCACGGTGGCGCCCGTGGAGCGGCCGATCCAGTGGCGCTGCATCGACTTGACCTTCTCCGGCCAGTCGATGCGGTCCAGGTCGTCGGTCAGGCGGTCCGCATAGGCGGTGATCCGCATGTTCCACTGCCGCAGGCTGCGCTGGAACACCGGCATGTTGCCGCGCTCCGAGCGCCCGTCGGCCGTGACCTCCTCGTTCGCCAGGACCGTGCCGAGGCCCGGCGCCCAGTTGACGGGGGTGTTGCTGAGGTACGCCAGTCGATGCGCGTCCAGGACTCTGCGCTGCTGCGCGCGGGTCAGCTCCGCGTACGACGAGCCCTCGGCCACGCCGTCCACGCCGTCGGGGACCGCGCGGGTACCCGCCAGCAGCTCGGCCTCGAGCTCGGCGATCGGGCGTGCACGGCCCACGCCGCCGTCGGGACGGATCGCGGTCTCGTCGTACCAGGAGTCGAAGATCTGCAGGAAGATCCACTGCGTCCAGCGCACGTACCCGGGGTCGATCGTCGCGAAGCTGCGGCGCGGGTCGTGGGCCAGGCCCAGGCGGCGCAGCTGGCGCCGCATGATCGCGATGTTCGCCTCGGTGGTCACCCGCGGGTGCTGGCCGGTCTGCACCGCGTACTGCTCCGCCGGCAGGCCGAACGCGTCGAACGCCAGGGCATGCAGCACGTTGTCGCCGCTCATGCGGCGGAAGCGGCCGACGACGTCCGTGGCGATGTAGCCCAGCGGGTGGCCGACGTGCAGGCCCGCGCCCGAGGGGTACGGGAACATGTCCATCACGAAGAACGGGCGCTTCGCAGGGTCCGCGTTGCGGCCGGCCGCGTCGGTGAGGTGGCCGGTCGGGTTCGGGGTGCAGAACGTGCCGCGGGCGTCCCACTCGTCCTGCCACCGCGCCTCGATCTGCGCGGCGAGCGCCGGCGTGTACCGGAACGGTGTGTCGGTGGGGGTGGGGCTGGTCTGCTGCGACGACGTCACCGGGCGAGTTTACCGAGGCCGATCTGGGCCCCCGGACACCGCCCGCCTCTCGCGTGCGGTGCGTTCCCACGCGTTGGGTGCGTCTCCAAACGCACCGCGCGCGCGGGAACGCACCGTGGGCGAGAAGCAGTCGACGCGGGCCGGTGAGTGATCTAGGAGGGTCGTGTCAGGCGGTGGTGACCCAGATGGCCGAGGCGGCGGGCTCGGCCAGGTCCACCTTCTCGCCGCCCGCGACCGTCGCGGTCACCACGCCGGTGACCTGCTGGCGGGTCACGGTCACCGGCGCGTCGAGCACCAGGCCGACCGACGCCAGGTAGCGCAACAGCTCCGGGTCGGCGTCGCTGATGCGCGCCACGCGCCAGTCGCCCGCCTGCGCCTCCCACAGCGGTAGCGCGCGCGGCACCCGCAGCGTCCCGTCGCGATCCGGGATCGGGTCGCCGTGCGGGTCGCGCGCCGGGTGTCCGAGCAGGCCCGCGATCCGCTCGACGAACGCCTCGGACACCGCGTGCTCCAGCACCTCGGCCTCGTCGTGCACCTCGTCCCAGCCGTACCCGAGCTGCGACACCAGGAACGTCTCGAGCAGTCGGTGCCGGCGCACCATCTGCAGCGCATGGGCACGCCCGGACTCCGTGAGGCCCACCGCGCCGTACGGCTCGTGGCTGACGAGCCCGGCGTCCGCGAGCCGGCGCACGGTCTCCGACACCGTCGAGGTGCCCACGCCCAGGCGCGCGGCGAGCGCCTTCGTCGTCACCGGGCGGTCCGACCACTCCTGCGCGGTCCAGATCACCTTGAGGTAGTCCTGCGCGACGGCGGTCAGCGCCTGGGTGCCGTCGGCCTCGCTCACGGTGCCAGCGTACGGGCCTACTGGTACGTGACGAGGTCCGGTGCCGGGGCGATGCGATACGTCCCCGCGGGGTCGAGCATCGCCGGAGTGTCCTCGTCGTAGAAGTTCTTCCAGCCCCAGTGCAGGCCCTCCGGCGCGCCGGCCCGGATGGCGTTCCACGTGCCGACCTTGGCGCCCTGGCTGCCCTGGCCGTCGACGTGGATCACCATCGCCAGCTCGTCGTGCCCCAGGTCGAGCCGCTCGCGCTCGGCGATCATCCGCAGCGAGAACTGGTGCAGGATCAGCATCTTCTGCGGCAGGTGGTGGTCGCGGACCAGCTGGGCGAGGTAGGCCGCCACCGCGTTGACCTCGTCGATGCCCACCGAGCCGATCTGCCTCAGGTGCACCTGGTCGGGCGCGAGCCGCCACTCCGGGTCGAGCGCCAGCCCGACGTTGGGCATCAGGAGCAGCTCCTCGTACAGCTTGGCCTGCGTCAGGAAGTCGGTGCGACCCGGCTGGAGGTCCAGCACCACGGCCATGCCGGCGTCGCTCGCCGCCTGGACCAGCGGGAGCAGGGCGGCGATCGGCTTCTCCTCCGAGTAGTTGCCGTCGTCTCCCGGGCCCGCCGAGGCGATCGTCGCGATGATCTCCACACCGGGGATCACGGCATCGCCGGTCAGGGCGCGGTAGGGCGCCGCGTGGGCCTCCGCCCGGGCGATCGTCGCCGGGACGTCCTGTTCTCCCAGCACGCCGAGGGCGGGCGTGCCCGGCGTCCCGTACAGCGCGACGTAGCGCTTGCCGGCGAGGCCTCGGTCCTGCGGGAACAGGAGCTGGCCACCACCGGGCAGCTGGACGCCCGTCGCCGCGGACGCCACCCTGCTCGCGAGCACCTCCGCGGGGCCGAACGGCGTGCCCAACGCGACGACGTGCGCCGGCGCGGCGGCGGCCATCGCCTCGACGCCGGCCTGCGTGGCACGGGGGTCGCCGGTGGGCACCTCGACGAGAGGCACCCCGGCCGCCCGCAGTGTCGCCAGCGCCGCCAGAGTCTCGCCACCGACCCCGACCAGCGCGACGGTGTCCTCGGGTGCGGCAGGGGCGGGTTCGGTCGGCGGCAGCCCGTCCGGAGCCGACTGCGCGGACGACGACCCGGCTGCCGAGCCGGTCGGCCCCGGGAACGGCGACCCGACGGCTGCCGAGCCGGTGCCTGCGGCCGACGGCGACCCGGGTCCGGGGACAGCCGCCGGGCTGTCCGCCGGTGCGGGCGCTGCCGCCGGGGTCGTCGTCAGAAC
>JAEXPS010000076.1 GCA_023438885.1 Actinomycetes bacterium | reverse complement strand
GCCCCGGCCCCGGCCGCCCACGGCGGCGAGCCCGAGTCGGCCACGGGCATGCTCGCCCTGGCCCAGAAGCTGCACGACGACTACGTCCGCAGCGGCCAGGAGGAGTCCGACCGGCTCGTCAACGAGGCCCGGGTGCGGTCCGCGCAGATCGTGCGCGAGGCGGAGGAGACCAGCCAGCGCACGCTGATGCAGCTCGAGCAGGAGCGGTCGCTCCTTGAGCGCAAGATCGACGAGCTCCGGGTCTTCGAGCGGGACTACCGCACGCGCCTCAAGAGCTACCTGGAGAACCTCCTCGGGGACCTCGACAACCGGGGGAACGCCCTGCCGCCTCGCGCGGGTGCCGCCCAGTCGGTGGGCGAGAACCTCTAGCAGCACCGTCACGACACGCGCCCCGGGATCCCGGGGCGCGTGTCGTGTTGTCGAGGCAGGCGCGCACGATTACAGTCGCGTGACTTCAGCAAGGGGGTGACGGCCATGAACGAGGCACTCGAGACGCTCACCGTCGGTGAGCCGAAGGACCTCGCCAAGGTGGTGAAGCAGTTCCCGGTCCGCGACGGCGAGAAGCAGTGGACCGTCAAGGAAGTGACCACCCTGGCCGACGAGCTGATCGCCGAGCGCGACCGCCTCGAGGGCGAGCTGGCAGCGGCCGACGCCGACCTGACGGACCTGCTGCGGTACTCCGGTGACGGCGCCGGCGACGACCAGGCGGACTCGGGCGCCTCGGCGCTGGAGCGCGAGCACGAGCTCACCCTGGTCAACAACACCCGCGACCTGCTCGAGCAGACGAAGCACGCGCTCGACCGCATCGCGGCCGGCACGTTCGGCGTCTGCGAGTCGTGCGGCCAGCCGATCGGCAAGGCACGCCTGCAGGCGTTCCCGCGGGCCACGCTGTGCGTGGAGTGCAAGCAGCGCGAGGAACGCCGCTGACCCACCCGTACACTCCCAGGGTGCGCCACCGGCTCGTCCTGCTCGTCGCCTCCTTGGCGGTCGTCGTCCTCGCGCTGGACTACTGGACCAAGGAGCGGGTGCTGGCGACCCTCGAGCCGGGTGAGCGCATCGACCTGCTGGGTTCTCTGCTGGGCCTGGAGCTCGTCTTCAACCCCGGGGCCGCGCTGTCGATCGCCGAGGGCATGACGTGGGTGCTGACGATCGTCGCCGTCGGGGTCGTCGCGGTCGTGGTGCGCGTCGCGCGGCACCTGGGCTCGCGCCTGTGGGCGGTGGCGTTCGGCCTGCTGCTGGGCGGTGCGCTCGGCAACCTGATGGACCGGTTGTTCCGGCCGCCGGGGCCGGGGCGGGGGTACGTCGTCGACTTCATCGCCTACGGCGACTGGTTCGTCGGGAACGTCGCGGACATCGCCATCGTCGTCGCCGCCGGGCTGATCATCCTGCAGACCCTGCGCGGCGTCCGCCTCGACGGCACCCGGGACCGCCACCGGGCCGGCGACGAGGGCACGCCGCCGGACGAGGTCGCGGACCGGGCCGAGACGGCTGACGAGAGGCCATGACGACACATCGCACCCTGCCGGTGCCGGACGGGCTGGCCGGCGAGCGGGTCGACGCGGGGCTGGCGCGCCTGCTCGGGCTGTCGCGGACCCGTGCCGCCGAGGTCGTCGAAGCCGGTGGCGTGATGCTCGACGGACGCCTCGTCGGCAAGTCGGACAGGCTCGCCGGCGGTGGCTGGCTCGAGGTCGAGATCCCGGAGGCGGCCCCGGCGCAGGCGTCGGCGCCCGAGCCGGTCCCCGGCATGGCGGTGGTGTACGACGACGACGACGTCGTCGTGGTCGACAAGCCCGTGGGTGTCGCGGCACACCCGTCGCCCGGGTGGACGGGACCGACGGTCGTCGGCGCGCTCGCGGCGTCCGGCTACCGGGTGTCCACGTCCGGGGCGGCGGAGCGGCAGGGCATCGTGCACCGGCTCGACGTCGGCACCAGCGGGCTGATGGTCGTCGCCAAGACCGAGCACGCCTACACGGTGCTCAAGAGGGCGTTCAAGGAGCGCACGGTCGAGAAGGTGTACCACGCCGTGGTGCAGGGGCACCCGGAGCCCACCACGGGCACCATCGACGCCCCGGTGGGCCGCCACCCCTCGGCCGACTGGAAGTTCGCCGTGGTCGCCAGCGGGAAGAACGCGGTCACCCACTACGAGGTGGCCGAGATGCTGCCGGGGGCGTCGCTCGTCGAGGTGCACCTGGAGACCGGGCGCACGCACCAGATCCGCGTGCACTTCGCCGCTCTTCGGCACGTGCTCGGCGGCGACCTCACCTACGGCGCCGACCCGGCGCTGGCCGCTCGGCTGGGGCTGGAGCGGCAGTGGCTGCACGCCGTGCGGCTGGGTTTCGCCCATCCCGCGACGGGCGACTGGATCGAGGTGGCGAGCGACTACCCGGACGACCTCGCCGCCGCCCTGGAGAAGCTGCGCGCGGCATACCGCTGACCGGTTGACTTCGAGCGCGCGCGAAGTCTTAGCGTCCCGGGCCATGGAACTGGGCCTGCACATCGCGGACTTCACCTGGAGCGGCGCATCGCTCGCCGACACCCTCGCGCGCCAGGCGCGGGATGCCGAGGCGGCCGGGATCGCGCGGATCACGGTGATGGACCACTTCTGGCAGCTGGGCGGCGATATCGGGCCGTGGGAGCACGAGATGCTCGAGGCCTACACGACGCTCGGCTACCTGGCCGCGCACACCAGCACGGTGCTGCTGCACACGCTGGCCACGGGTGTGGTGAACCGGCCGCCGGGGGTGCTGGCCAAGCAGATCGCGACGCTCGACGTCCTCTCCGGCGGGCGCGCCGGGCTGGGCATCGGAGCGGGATGGTTCGAGGACGAGGCGGAGGGGCTCGGCATCGACTTCCCGCCGCCGGGTGAGCGCATCGACCGCCTGGAGGAGGCGGTGCGCGTCTGCCTGCAGATGTGGTCCGGGTCGCAGGAGCCCTTCTCCGGCCGGTACTACCGGCTGGCCCGCACGCTCGGCTCGCCCGCACCGCTGAGCCGGCCGCGGCCGTACTTGATGATCGCCGGCGGCGGGGAGCGGCGCACCCTGCGCCTCGTCGCGCAGTACGCCGACGCGTGCAACCTCGCGGCCGGCCCGCAGGCGGCGCACAAGCTGGACGTGCTGCGCCGGCACTGCGAGGCGGTCGGCCGCGACGAGGACGAGGTCGAGAAGACCGCGATGACGTCGGTGCGGCCCACCACCACCCGCGACGAGCTGCTGCGGGAGATCCAGGGCCTGCGCGCGCTGGGCTTCAGCGCCGTGTACGTGTACTCCACGGGGATCCGCGAGCCCGCTCGCCTCGTCGATCTGCTGGGGTCCGTGGTGCCCGCCGTGGGCTGACCGACGCTGTCGGGGCAGCGACGTAGGATCGCCCGCATGGCACCGGTGGACGGCTCCGACTACGTCCACCTGCACGTGCACACCGAGTACTCGATGCTCGACGGCGCGGCGCGAGTCCCGGACCTGTTCGCGGAGGCGAGGCGGCTGGGGCAGACCGCGATGGGCACCACCGACCACGGCTACCTCTTCGGCGCGTACGACTTCTGGTCCAAGGCCAAGGCGGCCGGCATCAAGCCGATCCTCGGGGTCGAGGCCTACGTCACTCCGGGCACGTCGAGGTTCGACCAGACGCGCGTGCGGTTCGGCGGCCCGGGGCAGGAGGCCGACGACGTCTCGGCGCGCGGCGCCTACACCCACATGACGATGTGGGCCAAGGACAACGTGGGCCTGCACAACCTGTTCCGTGCCAGCTCCTACGCGTCGCTGGACGGGCAGATGGGCAAGTGGCCGCGGATGGATCGCGACCTGCTCCAGCGCTACGGCAAGGGCCTCATCGCCACCACGGGGTGTCCCTCGGGCGAGGTGCAGACCCGGCTGCGGCTCGGGCAGTGGGACGAGGCGGTGCGCTCGGCCGGCGAGCTGCAGGACATCTTCGGCCGCGACTCGTTCTACGTGGAGCTGATGGACCACGGCATCGAGATCGAGACCCGGGTGGCCAAGGACCTGCTGCGGCTGGCGGAGGCGATCGGCGCGCCCCTGGTCGCCACCAACGACCTGCACTACGTGCGCCAGGGGGACGCCGCCTCCCAGGAGGCGCTCCTGTGCATCAACTCCGGCTCGACGCTGGCCGACCCGGACCGGTTCAAGTTCGACGGCGACGGCTACTACGTCAAGACGGCCGAGCAGATGCGTCGCATCTGGGCCGAGCTGCCGGAGGCGTGCGACAACACCCTGCTGATCGCCGAGCAGTGCGACGTCTCGTTCAACACGTCGGCGAACTACATGCCGAACTACCCGTGCCCGCCCGGCGAGGACGAGGTCAGCTGGTTCGTCAAGGAGGTGGAGCGCGGGCTGGCCGTGCGGTACCCGGCCGGCGTGCCCGACGAGGTGCGCCGCCAGGCCGAGTACGAGACCGGCGTCATCACGCAGATGGGCTTCGCTGGATACTTCCTCGTCGTCGCCGACTTCATCAACTGGGCGAAGGACAACGGCATCCGGGTCGGCCCGGGACGCGGCTCGGGCGCCGGCTCGATGGCCGCGTACGCGATGCGGATCACCGACCTCGACCCGCTGCGTCACGGCCTGATCTTCGAGCGGTTCCTCAACCCCGACCGCGTCTCGATGCCCGACTTCGACGTGGACTTCGACGAGCGCCGGCGCGGCGAGGTGATCCGCTACGTCACCGACAAGTACGGCGAGGACCGCGTCGCCCAGATCGTCACCTACGGCACCATCAAGGCCAAGCAGGCGGTCAAGGACTCGGCCCGGCTGCTCGGCTTCCCCTTCGCGATGGGGGAGAAGCTGACCAAGGCGATGCCCCCGCCCGTCATGGGCAAGGACATGAGCCTGTCGGCAGTGTTCGACCCGGCGGACCCGCGGTACGCGGAGGCCGACGAGTTCCGCCAGCTGCACGCCGCCGACCCGGACGCCCAGCGCGTCGTCGAGCTCGCCCGCGGCATCGAGGGCCTGAAACGACAGTGGGGCGTCCACGCCGCCGGGGTCATCATGTCCAGCCACCCGCTGGTCGACATCATCCCGATCATGCGCCGCCCGCAGGACGGCGCGATCATCACCCAGCTCGACTACCCCACCTGTGAGGGCCTCGGCCTGATCAAGATGGACTTCCTGGGGCTGCGCAACCTCACGATCCTCGACGACGCCCTGGTGAACATCGTCGACAACGGCAAGGCGCCCCTGGTGCTCGAGGACCTGCCGCTCGACGACGCGCAGACGTACGAGTTGCTGGCCACGGGTGACACGCTCGGGGTGTTCCAGCTCGACGGCGGGCCGATGCGCGCGCTGCTGCGACTGATGAAGCCCGACAACTTCGAGGACATCTCGGCCGTGCTGGCGCTCTACCGGCCGGGTCCGATGGGCGTGAACTCCCACACGAACTACGCGTTGCGCAAGAACGGTCAGCAGGAGATCACGCCGATCCACCCGGAGCTCGCCGAACCGCTGGCCGACATCCTCGACACCACCTACGGGCTGATCGTCTACCAGGAGCAGGTGATGGCCACCGCCCAGAAGGTGGCGGGGTTCTCGCTAGGCCAGGCCGACGTGCTGCGCCGCGCGATGGGCAAGAAGAAGAAGTCCGAACTCGACAAGCAGCAAGAGACGTTCTTCGCCGGCATGTCCGAGCGCGGCTACTCCAAGGGCGCGCAGGAGAAGCTGTGGAACGTCCTGGAGTCGTTCGCGGACTACGCCTTCAACAAGGCGCACACGGCGGCGTACGGCCTGGTCTCCTACTGGACCGCCTACCTCAAGGCGCACTACCCGGCCGAGTACATGGCGGCGCTGCTCACCTCGGTGCGCGACGACAAGGACAAGTCCGCGCTGTACCTCGGCGAGTGCCGGCGGATGGGGATCACCGTGCTGCCGCCGGACGTGAACTCGTCGGCCGCGAACTTCACCGCAGTGGGAGCCGACATCCGGTTCGGCCTGACGGCGGTGCGCAACGTCGGTGCCAACGTCGTGGACGCGATCGTCCAGGCGCGGGCGGCGAAGGGCGCGTACACCAGCTTCACCGACTTCCTCGACAAGGTGCCGGCGGTGGTCTGCAACAAGCGGACCATCGAGTCCTTGATCAAGGCGGGCGCGTTCGACTCGCTGGGCCACACCCGCCGCGCGCTGCTGCTGGTCCACGAGCAGGCCGTCGACGCGGTGATCGGGGTCAAGCGCCGCGAGGCGGAGGGACAGTTCGACCTGTTCGCGGACCTCGGCGGGGGTGACGGAGACGCCGGTCCCGGCTTCGCCGTCACGGTCCCCGACGTGCCCGACTGGGACAAGAAGCAGCGGCTGGCGTTCGAGCGGGAGATGCTCGGCCTGTACGTCTCCGACCACCCGCTGGCGGGCATCGAGCACGTGCTCGCCGCCGCGGCCGACGTCTCCATCGCCACGCTGCTCGGCGACGAGCAGCGTCCCGACGGCACCAGCGTGACCGTCGCCGGCCTGGTCACCACGCTCCAGCGGCGGTTGTCGAAGCAGGGCAACCCCTGGGCTTCGGTGGTGCTGGAGGACATGGAGAGCTCGGTCGAGGTGATGTTCTTCGGCGAGACGTACCAGCAGTACTCCCAGGTGCTGGCCGAGGACGCGGTGCTCGTGATCCGGGGCCGGGTGCGCCGCCGCGACGAGGCGCTGTCGCTGCAGGCCCTGGAGGTCGCCATCCCGGACGTCGCCCCGAGCGAGGACGCGCCACTGGTGGTGTCGATGTCGGTGCAGCGCTGCACGCCGCCCGTCGTCGAGCGGCTCAAGGAGGTGCTGACCGCGCACCCCGGGACCACCGAGGTGCGGCTGCGCCTGACGAGCCCCGGACGCGCGACCGTGATGAAGCTCGGCGACGCGCTGCGCGTCGAGCGCTCGACCGCGCTGTTCGCCGATCTCAAGGCTCTGCTGGGACCCGGCTGCCTCGCGTCGTGATGCCACACTAGGGCCGTGATCTCCCGCATCGACCTGCGCGGCCGCGTGCTGTCCCGCCGCGAGCTGCTCGACGTGCTGCCTCGCCCGGAGCTCGACGTCGAGCACGCCGCCGCGGCCGTGGCGCCGATCCTCGCCGACGTGCGTGAGCGCGGTGCGGCCGCTCTGCGCGACCTCGCCGAGCGCTTCGACGGCGTGCGCCCGCAGCACCTGCGGGTTCCGGCGGCCGAGCTGGCCCGGGCGCTCGACGAGCTCGACCCGGCCGTGCGCGACGCCCTGACCGAGGCGATCGCACGGGTCCGTGCCGTGCACGCCGCTCAGGTGCCGACCGGCGGCACCGTGGAGCTCGCGCCCGGGGCGGCCGTGCGCCAGAGGTGGCTGCCGGTGCGCCGCGTCGGGCTGTACGTGCCGGGCGGGCTGGCGGTGTACCCGTCGAGCGTCGTGATGAACGTGGTGCCCGCACAGGAGGCCGGGGTCGGCTCGCTCGCCGTCGCTTCCCCGCCGCAGAAGGACCGCGACGGCCTGCCCGACCCGCTGGTGCTGGCCACGTGCGCGCTCCTGGGTGTGGACGAGGTCTACGCGGCAGGCGGCGCCCAGGCCGTGGCGATGTTCGCCTACGGGTACGACGACGAGAGCGCCGGGTGCGAGCCGGTGGACGTGATCACCGGCCCGGGCAACGTCTACGTCGCCGCCGCCAAGCGCGGCGTGCGCGGACTCGTCGGGATCGACGCGGAGGCGGGCCCCACCGAGATCGCGATCCTGGCCGACGAGAGTGCCGACCCCGACCACGTCGCCGCCGACCTGGTGTCCCAGGCCGAGCACGACCCGCTCGCGGGCGCGGTGCTGGTGACGCCGTCGGCCGTGCTGGCCGATGCCGTCGAGGAGCGGGTGGTGGAGCGCTCGTCGGCCACCGCGAACTCGGAACGGGCGAGCCACGCGCTCAAGGGACCGCAGTCGGCGATCGTCCTGGTCGACGACCTGGACGCCGGCCTCGCCGTGGTGAACGCCTACGGCGCCGAGCACCTCGAGGTCCAGACGGTGGACGCCGCGGCGTGGGCGCAGCGCGTCACCGCCGCCGGCGCGATCTTCGTCGGGCCCTACTCGCCGGTCTCGCTCGGCGATTACCTCGCCGGCTCCAACCACGTGCTGCCCACCGGGGGCACCGCCCGGTTCGCCAGCGGCCTGTCGGTGTTCGCGTTCCTGCGCTCCGTGCAGGTGATCGAGTACGACGAGGCAGCGCTGGCCGCCGTCGCCGAGCGGATCAGCGTGCTCGCCGACGCCGAGGGCCTGCCGGCGCACGGCGAGGCCGTGCGGGCGCGCCAGGGGCAGTCGTGAGGCTCCCCTTGCGCCCGGAGCTCGCCGGGCTGGAGCCGTACGGCGCGCCACAGCTCGACGTGCCGGTGCTGCTCAACGTCAACGAGAACCCCTACCCACCTCCGCCCGCGGTGGTCGAGGAGATCGCGCGCGCCGTGCGCGAGGCGGCCGGGGGGCTCAACCGGTACCCCGACCGGGACTTCGCCGCGCTGCGCGCCGACCTGGCGGACTACCTGGACAAGGAGTCCGGCGTTCGGCTCGACCCCGACCGGATCTGGGCGGCGAACGGCTCGAACGAGGTGATGCTGCACCTGCTCCAGGCCTTCGGGGGCCCGGGGCGCACCGCGCTCTCGTTCGACCCGACGTACTCGATGTACCCGGAGTACGCCCGCGACACGGCGACCGAGTGGGTGACGGGCCGGCGCGAGGACGACTTCGGGCTCGACCCGGCGAAGGCCGCCGCGCTCGTGGCGCAGGTGGCGCCCTCGGTGGTGCTGCTGGCCAGCCCGAACAACCCCACCGGGACCGCGGTGCCGCTCTCGACGGTGGAGGCGATCCTCGACGCGGCGCGCGAGGTGCCGGGCGGGTGCGTCGTGGTGGTCGACGAGGCGTACGCGGAGTTCCGCCGCGCGGGGACGCCGTCGGCCCTCGACCTGCTCGACGCACACCCGCACCTGGCGGTCTCGCGCACGATGTCCAAGGCGTTCGCCCTTGCCGGCGGCCGGGTCGGGTACCTGGCGGCCGCACGCCCGATCGTCGACGCGCTGCGCGTGGTGCGCCTGCCGTACCACCTGTCCGCGGTGACGCAGGCCGTGGCGCGGGCGGCCCTGGCGCACAGCGCCGAGCTGATGGCCGAGGTCGCCACCCTGCGTGACGAGCGTGACGCCCTGGTGGCGTGGCTGCGCGAGCGCGGGTACCGGGTCGCGGACTCGGACGCGAACTTCGTGCTCTTCGGCGTGTTCGACGACCGGCACGCGGTCTGGCAGGGTCTGCTCGACCGTGGGGTGCTGATCCGTGAGGTCGGTCCCGCGGGCTGGCTGCGGGTGTCCGTGGGGACGCCCGAGGAGACGGCGGCGTTCCGCGCCGCCCTGGCGGAGGTGGACGAACCGTGACCAGCAAGCGCGTCGCGACGGTGGAGCGGGCCACCAGCGAGTCGAACGTCACCGTCGAGCTGGACCTCGACGGTTCGGGGCGTACGCAGATCAGCACCACCGTGCCGTTCTACGACCACATGCTCACGGCGCTGGGCAAGCACGCCCTGTTCGACCTGACCGTCCAGGCGACCGGCGACACGGACATCGACGCGCACCACACGGTCGAGGACACGGCGATCGTCATCGGGCAGGCGATCTCGCAGGCGCTGGGCGACCGGGCCGGCATCGCGCGGTTCGGCGACGCGACCGTGCCGCTGGACGAGGCGCTGGCGCAGGCCGTCGTCGACGTGTCCGGCCGGCCGTACTTCGTGCACAGCGGCGAGCCCGCGGGCCAGCAGTACCACCTGATCGGCGGGCACTTCACCGGCTCGCTGACGGCGCACGCGCTGGAGTCGATCGCCGTGCACGCCGGCATGACCGTGCACGTGCGCGTGCTGGCCGGGCGCGACCCGCACCACATCGTCGAGGCCCAGTTCAAGGCGTTCGCCCGGGCGCTGCGCGCCGCGGTGGCGCTCGACCCGCGGGTGCAGGGCATCCCCTCGACCAAGGGCGCTCTGTGAGCGGGACCGAGGCCGTGCCCGACGACCTGTCGGGGCTGGACGACGAGCGGCCCACCGTCGCTCTCGTCGTCACGCCCGTCGCCGTCGCCGAGCCGCTGGCGGCGGCGTGCGCGCTGGCGAAGGTCCCCGCGGACGCGGTGCCGTCACCGGTGGGCGCCATCGCCGTGCTCCGCGACCCGGCGGCCGGCGCGGCCGGAGCGGCCGCCGTGTCGCAGCTGCTGCGCCAGGTGCCGGTGGTGCTCGTGGAACGCCGCGAGTCGCGGATGTCCGCCTCGCAGTGGATCGGTGGGGCGCGCACCCGTGACCTGCCGCCGGGGCTGGTCCTCGCCGACGCGCCCGAGGTGCTCGAGGACCTGCTGCTCGGCGGGGCCGAGGCCCCGGCGATCGAGGGCTCCGTGACGAGCGTCGGGATGTCGCGCCTCGCGGCGATGCGGATGCTGGCCTCGCACCGTCCTCGGCGCTGACGAGCACCGAAGCCTGGGCGCTCGTGAAGCGGCGCCCGCCACGACGGTAGCCTGGGCGAATGCCCGCCCCCCGCGTCGTCGTCCTGGACTACGGCTTCGGCAACGTGCGTTCGGCCGTGCGCGCGCTCGCGCGCGTCGGCGCGCAGGTGGAGCTGACCGCGGATCGGCATGCGGCCCTGGAGGCCGACGGGCTCGTGGTGCCCGGCGTCGGAGCGTTCGCCGCCGTGATGGCCGGCCTGCGGTCCGTCGCGGGTGACGAGGTGGTGGACAAGCGGCTGGCCGGCGGCCGGCCGGTGCTCGGCATCTGCGTGGGGATGCAGGTGCTGTTCGCCGAAGGTGTCGAGCACGGCGTCCGCACGCCAGGGCTGGGCCAGTGGCCGGGAGTCGTCGACCGCCTCGAGGCGCCCGTGGTGCCGCACATGGGCTGGGCGACGGTCACGGTGCCGGAGGGCTCCCGGCTGTTCGCGGGCGTCGAGGACCAGAGGTTCTACTTCGTCCACTCCTACGCGGCCCGGTCGTTCCCGCTGGCACCGGCGGATCCGTTGCCGGTGCCGCAGGTGACGTGGGCGGACCACGGGGGACCGTTCGTCGCGGCGGTCGAGAACGGGCCGCTGTCGGCGACCCAGTTCCACCCGGAGAAGTCCGGCGACGCCGGCGCGACGTTGCTGAGCCACTGGGTGGAGGGACTGCGATGAACGAGCGGTTGGAGCTGTTGCCGGCGGTCGACGTGGTCGACGGCCAGGCGGTGCGGCTGGTGCAGGGCGAGGCCGGGTCGCAGACGGGCTACGGCGACGCCCTGGCCGCCGCGATGGCGTGGGCGGACGGCGGCGCGCACTGGGTGCACCTCGTCGACCTCGACGCGGCGTTCGGCCGGGGCTCCAACGGCGAGCTGCTCGCGGACGTCACGGCGGCCCTGGTGGGGCGCGGCGTGAGAGTGGAGGCGTCCGGCGGCATCCGCGACGACGCCTCGCTCGAGCGCGCACTGGCCTCCGGGGCCACCCGCGTCAACCTCGGAACGGCCGCCCTGGAGGATCCCGCGTGGACCGCCCGCGCCATCGCGGAGCACGGGGACCGGATCGCCGTCGGCCTGGACGTCCGAGGTCACACGCTCGCCGCCCGGGGCTGGACGCAGGAGGGCGGCGACCTCTGGGAGGTGCTGGCCCGGCTCGACGAGGCGGGCTGCGCCCGGTACGTCGTCACCGACGTCGCCAAGGACGGCACGCTGCGCGGGCCGAACCTCGACCTGCTGCGCGACGTGTGCGCGCGGACGGCCGCTCCGGTCGTCGCCTCGGGCGGGGTGTCGAGCCTCGCCGACCTCGCCGCGCTGCGCGAGCTGGTGCCGGCGGGCGTCGAGGGCGCGATCGTCGGCAAGGCCCTGTACGCCGGGGCGTTCACGCTGGCGCAGGCTCTGGACGTCGCGGGCCGGCCGTGATGCGGGCGCTGCCCGGGACCTCGCCCTTCGCGGCCGACGACGGCTCCGCCGACCCGGCACTCGCCGCCGAACTGGCGCGGCACCAGGAGGGCGAGTCGGAGCTCTCCGCCGTCGTCACCGCTCTGGCGGGCACCCGCGTGCTCGTCGCGATCCTGCCGCACGGCCGCGAGATCACCCCGCAGGACGAGGCCGCCGGGGCGAAGGCACAGGCCGCCGTCATCGGCGTGGGGACCGGGGACGGCCGCGGGGCCATGCCGGTGTTCACGTCGGTCGCCGCCCTCGCCGCCTGGCGCGCCGACGCGCGCCCGGTCCCGACCCCCGCGGCCCAGGCAGCCCAGGGAGCGCTCGAGGCGGGATGGGAGGTGCTGGTGCTCGACCCGGGCGGACCGGTGAGCGTGCGGCTGCCCCGCCCCGCCGTGGTGGCGCTCGCTCAGGGCTCGCCGTGGCGGCCGGCCGTGAGCGCAGGCGCGGTGGCCGACGAGGTCGCCGCCGAGATCCGCGCCGCCCTGGCCGGTGTGCCGGAGCTGGCGGGCGTCGCCGTCGAGCCGGGGGAGCGAGCCGAGGTCGTCGTCGTGCTCGTCGTGCGCCCCGGGCTGGACCGGGCGGCGCTGGACGGCGTCGTGGCCCGGGTCAACGAGGCGCTGACCGCCAACGCGACCGTCGCCGAGCGCGTCGACTCCCTCGAGCTGAGGCTGCGAAGCTAGCGGCGCCGCAGGGCCCAGGCCGCCAGGGCCAGCCCGAGCGCCCAGGCGCCGAGGATCTGGCCGCCGAGGATCACGCGGTTCATGTCCAGCACCGGCTCCCAGCGCACCTTGGCGCCGGAGACCACGTAGACGCCGATCGGCTTGACGTACGCGCCGTAGCCTCCGCCGCCGCCGTGGCCCTCGGCCTCGCCGTCGGCGTTGCGTGTGCCGGCCGCGCTCGCGGGCTCGTCCTCGACCGGCTGCCAGCGCTCACCCTTCTTGCCCAGGCCCATGCCGGTGCCCTTGCCCATGCCGCCGCCGGAGCCGGTGCCGATCATCCCCGCGACGCGGGCGACCGGGATGACGGTGACCCCTTCGCGCTCGTAGGCCTCGCCGAACACCCGGCGCACGGTGAAGGTGTCCTCGGCCGCCTTCGTCAGTACCGCGGGGTCGAACCGTTCCTCGGCCATGGCAGTCCCTTCGCCTCAGGCGCTCGGGGGGTCAGCCGCACGTGGGTGCGGGCTCGAACGCCGCCTCGTCCTCCAGCATGGCCCGCAGGGTGCTGACCGGCACCAGGAACGAGTACCCGGCGTCGTCCTTGGCGTACACCACCCCGATCACCTTGCCGTCGGCGTCGAGCGCCGCCGAGCCCGAGGAGCCGGGCTCCACGGGGGCGTCGGTGACGAGCACGTCGCCGAGTCCGGAGTTGAGCGGGTCGGTGGTGGTGGCGACCACGACGCCGTCCGTGACCGTGAGCCGCCGGCCCAGCGGGTAGCCGACGACGGTCACCGGGTCGCCGACGACGGGGTCGGCCTCGGCGAGCTCGGGTGCTGCCGGCAGCGGCTCCGCGGTGCGGACGATCGCCAGGTCGGCGAGGCCGGCGGTGCTGGCGGCGGTGGCGTCCACGTCCCGGCCGTCGTAGGTCAGCAGCTCCAGCTGCGACGAGTCGGCCACGACGTGCCGGTTGGTCACCAGCGTGTAGGGCGTCAAGGCGAACCCGGAGCCGGTCGAGATCACGCCGCAGCCCACGTTGCGGATGCGCACCGCCATGCGGCGCACGGCGTCGAAGCCGTCGGGGGAGAGCTGGGTGTCGCCGGCCGAGATCGAGGGCGCGGGGCGGCCGGTCGGCACCACGTCGGTCGGGACGGCGGGCGGCATCGGTGGGAGCACCGAGCAGCCGGCGACGACGGCCGCGGCCACCAGCGCCAGCACCCCGCGACGCCTCACCGGCTCAGCTCCGCCTGGAGCTGAGCGTTCGCGTTGCTCGCGTCGCGGCAGTAGGACTCCACGTCGCTGCGGAAGGCGGCGACGTCGTCGGGGTTCCACGTGCCGGCCGGCGCCGCCATGTACCCGATGAGCTGCTCCTGGCCGTCGATGCACGTCTTGAGGGCGGTGGCGACGTCACCTGCCGCCGCCGACACGCGGGCCTGGTAGTCCGCGAGCTGCTGCTGTGCCGCCGACTCGTCGCCCAGCTGCGCCTTCTCGTCGGCCAGCTGGGTGATGCGGTCCTGCGCCGCGGCGAGCTGGTCGGTCACCGCCGCGAGCTCGACCCGGGCGGTCTCCAGCTCGGATCGGGTCTGGCCCAGCTCGGCCCCGGTCTGCTCGGCCAGCCGCTGCCAGTCCTCGGAGTGCTCCTGCCACGACTCGTTGATGACGAGCAGCCGCCACACCAGCACCCCGCCCGCCGCGAGGGCGAGCACGAGCAGCGAGGACAGGACGATGGCGGCGACGTGCCGCCGGCGGGGCGCGGGAGGCGGTGGAGGCACCACGTCCGTCCACGGCTCCGGCTGGCCGCTCCGCGCGGGCGGGGGCGCGGTCACCCGGTCGGGAGGCGTCTCGGTCACGCGGCCAGGATAGGCGCGCAGCCATAAGGCCTGGGGACAGGTGCCGCGCAGCGGGGAGAATCGTCAGGTGCTTCGCCGAGGGCCCTACGCCGAGCTGCTCGCCCTGCCCGGGGTCCTGCGGCTCTTCGTCGTCGCCTTCATCGCCCGCATCCCGCAGGCGATGACGGGCGTGGTGCTCACGCTGCACGTCGTGACCACGCTCGACCGCGGGTATGGGCAGGCAGGGCTGGTCAGCGGCGCGATGACGGTGGGGATGGCGTTCGGCGCCCCCTGGCGTGGCCGGCTCGTCGACCGGCTGGGACTGCGCCGGGCGGTGGTGCCGTCGGTCGTGGTCGCCACGGCCGTCTGGTTCACCGCGCCCCACCTGCCGTACGAGGCGCTGCTGGTCGCGGCCGCGGTCGCCGGGGTCTACATGGTGCCGGCCTTCTCGGTGGCCCGGCAGTCGCTGTCGGTGCTGGTGCCGCGCGAGAAGCAGCAGACGGCGTTCGCGCTGGACTCCGTGTTCACCGAGCTGACGTTCATGGTCGCGCCGTTGGTCGGTGTCTGGGTGGCGACGTCCGTCTCGACCATGGCGGCGCTGATGGTGGTGGCCGTCGCCTCGGTGGGTGGCGGGGCGATGCTGGTGTGGGCCAACCTGCCGACCCGCTCTCAGGACGCCCCGGAGATCGACCCCGAGGACTCGGGCCGCCGCATCGTCGGGCCCGCGCTGCTCGTCGTGCTGCTCGCCGGGGTGGCGGCGGCCTTCGTCCTCATGGGCACGGACGTGTCGCTGGTGGCGGTGCTCACCGAGTCCGGACGCGAGCAGGACCTCGGCTGGATGATCGTGCTCTGGTGCCTGGGTTCGGTGGTCGGCGGGCTCGTCTACGGCACGCGGGGCAGCTCGACGCCGCCGCTGGTCCTCGTCGCGCTGCTGGCGCTGGCCACGCTGCCCGCGGCATTCCTCTCGCACCAGCCGTGGCTGGCGTTCGCGGTGGTCGTCGCCGGTCTGCCCTGCGCGCCCGCGCTCTCGGCGATCAACGCGTCCTTGGTGCGGCTGGTCCCGGAGCACCGCAGGGGCGAGGTGATGGGGTGGAGCGGCACGGCGCAGACCGTCGGCAACGCGCTCGGGGCGCCGCTGGTCGGCTCGGTGATCGACGCCTCGACGCCGGGCGCGGGCTTCCTCACGGCCGCGTGCGTCGGGGGAGGCGTCGCGGTCGCCGGGCTCGTCACGCTGCGCGTGGCGCGCCGCAGGCGGGGGCCGTCCGACGAGCCCGCCACCGAGCCGGCCACGGCCTCGTCCGTCAGCGCAGCGAGCTGACCACGGGGAGCGCCGGCTCCGGTGACCGTCAGGAGACCGGTCCGGTCAGGCTCTCGCCGGGACCCTCACCGATCGGGTCCGGGTAGGGCGACGCCTCGCGGAAGGCCAGCTGGAGCGAGCGCAGGCCGTCGCGCAGCGAGCGGGCGTGCTGGCTGCCGATCTCCGGGGCCGCGGCCGTCACCAGCCCGGCCAGGGCGGTGATCAGCTTGCGCGCCTCGTCGAGGTCCGCGAGCTCCTGGCCCTCCTCGGCCAGCCCGCACTTGACGGCGGCGGCGCTCATCAGGTGCACGGCGGCCGTGGTGATCACCTGGACCGCGGGGACCTCGGCGATGTCCTTGGTCACCTCGGCGACCGGGTCGTTCGACATGCGTTCGATCCTCTCATCCGGGCCGGTCTGGTAGTCTTGCCGGTCGACTGGCCTGGCGCCTCGTGCGTCAGGTGCACAAGTGGAGTCTCTCCCACCTGGGTCCCGACTGGTTCACGCCGACTGGGGCCGGGTTCGGTCCGCAGCACGCGGGATTTTCCGCGTGCGGCCGTTCGGCGCGTGCGCCGTGCGGTGCGGTGCTGATAGAGGCCTCCGCCTGTGCTCAGGGCGGGGGCCTTTCCCGTTCCTGGCGGTCGCCCGACGACAACCGAGGAGCACCACATCAGCGAGCCCCGCATCAACGATCGGATCCGCGTCGCCGAGGTCCGACTTGTCGGCCCCAACGGCGAGCAGGTCGGGATCGTCCGCGTGGAGGACGCGCTGCGCCTTGCGCAGGACGCCGACCTCGACCTCGTCGAGGTCGCGCCCGACGCCAGGCCGCCCGTCGTCAAGATCATGGACTACGGCAAGTTCAAGTACGAGGCCGACATGAAGGCCCGTGAAGCCCGGCGCAACCAGGCGAACACGGTCCTCAAGGAGATCCGGTTCCGGCTCAAGATCGACCCGCACGACTACGGCACGAAGAAGGGCCACGTCGAGCGGTTCCTCAAGGCCGGTGACAAGGTCAAGGTGATGATCATGTTCCGGGGTCGCGAGCAGTCGCGCCCCGAGATGGGTCTGCGCCTTCTGCAGCGCCTGGCCGACGACGTCGCCGAGCTCGGCTTCGTCGAGAGCGCACCGCGCCAGGACGGCCGGAACATGATCATGGTGCTGGGCCCGACGACGAAGAAGAAGTCGGAGGCACGCCAGCAGGCGAAGAAGCAGCGCGACGCGCAGGACGAGCGGCCCGCGACGGAGACGCCCGCTGCGGCGCCGGTCGAGGCGCCGGTCGAGGCGCCGGCTGCTGCAGCCCCTGCCCCGGCAGCCGCCGCAGCGGCACCCGCAGAGGTACCCGTCGACGCTGCTGCCGCCGCGACGCAGGCGCCGGCTGTGGCCGCGCCCGCGGCACCGCGTCGGCCCGCCGCCGAGTCGAAGCCCGCCGAGTCGCAGCCCGCCGCGTCGACGCCCTGGCTCTTATACACCTCTCCGAG
>JAEXPS010000054.1 GCA_023438885.1 Actinomycetes bacterium | reverse complement strand
GTGCTGCACCTCGCCGGGCTCGACTGGCCCGGCGAGCGGCCCCTCGCCGGGCACTCCGACGGGGACGCCGCGGCGCACGCCGCCGCCGACGCGCTCCTGTCGGCCTGCGGGCTCGGCGACCTCGGGTCGCAGATCGGGACGGGGGACCCGGTGTGGGCGGGCGCGTCGGGGGTCGCGATCCTCGGCGAGATCGCGCGCCGCGTCCGAGGGGCCGGCTTCGACATCGGCAACGTCGCGGTGCAGGTGATCGGCAACCGGCCGAGGATCGGCCCCCGCCGCGCCGAGGCGGAGGCGGCGTTGTCGTCGGCCGCGGGCGCACCCGTCTCGGTCTCGGCGACGACCACCGACGGCCTCGGCCTGACGGGCCGCGGCGACGGCGTGGCGGCGATCGCCACCGCGCTCGTCGTCCCCCTCGCCTAGCCCCCTCCCTTCCTTCCTTCCTTCCTCCAACGTCCGAGGTGAGCAGGCCTAGAGCCCCGCTTACCTCGGACGTTGCGTGGAGGGGGCCGCTGGGGAACGGGACAGGAAACCCCCGGGGGTATAGTTGTCCCCATGAGTACCCGAGAGATCACGCTCGAGAACCTGCCGGCGACCGTCGCGGAGAACGACGTCGTGCTGCTCGACTTCTGGGCGGCGTGGTGCGGCCCGTGCCGGATGTTCGCGCCGGTGTTCGAGCAGGCCTCGCAGGAGCACCCGGACGTCGTCTTCGGGAAGGTGGACACCGAGGCGCAGCAGGAGCTCGCCGGCATGTTCGGCATCACCTCGATCCCGACGCTCGTCGCCTTCCGCGACGGTGTCGTCGTCTTCGCCCAGCCGGGTGCGCTGCCCGCACCGGCGCTCGGTGACCTGCTCGAAGCGGTGCGCGGCCTCGACATGGACCGGGTGCGGACCGAGATCGCCGGCGAGAGGGGCGGGGCCGACGACGCGAGCGACGCGGCGGAGCCTGCCCGATGAGGCTCGTCGTCGTCGGCGGCGTCGCCGGCGGGATGAGCGCCGCGGCGCGGGCCAGGCGGCTCGACGAGACCGCGGAGATCATCGTGCTGGAGCGCGGGCCGCACGTGTCCTTCGCCAACTGCGGGCTGCCGTACTTCGTCGGCGGGGAGATCGAGGAGCGCGACCGGCTCCTGGTGCAGACGCCGCAGTCGCTGCGCGCCGCGCTCGCGCTGGACGTGCGGCCCGGCCACGAGGTGGTGGGAGTGGACCCGGCGGCCAGGACGGTCGCGGTGCGGTCGTCGGCCGGGGTCGAGGAGCTGGCCTATGACGAGCTCGTGCTCGCACCGGGTGCGACGGCGGTGCGCCCGCCGATCTCCGGGCTGGACTCCCCACGCGTGCATACTCTGCGCTCGGTCGACGACGCGGTGGCGCTGCGCGAGCGCGTCACCGGGGGAGCCGGCCGGGCGGTGGTGCTGGGCGCCGGTTTCATCGGCGTCGAGGCCGCGGAGGCGTTCGCCCACGCCGGCCTCGCCGTGACGCTCGTCGAGCTCGCCCCGCACGTGCTCCCTCCCTTGGAGCAGGAGCTCGCGTGGTACGCCACGCACGCGCTCGCCCGGTTGGGCATCGACGTGCGCACCGGCGTCGCGGCGAGCCGGATCGAGACGGGCGAGGACCGCGACGTCGTGGTGCTCGGCGACGGCTCCCGGATCGACGCCGACCTCGTGGTGCTCTCCGCCGGCGTACGCCCGGACACCGCGGTCTTCGAGCGGGCGGGCGTCGCGTGCGAGCGCGGGGCGATCGTGGTCGATGAGCACGGCCGCACCTCGCAGCCCGGCATCTGGGCCGTCGGCGACGCGGTGGCCAGCCGTGACGCCGTCACCGGCGCCGTGCGCCCGGTGCCGCTGGCCGGGCCGGCGAATCGCGCGGGCCGGCTGGTCGCGGACGCGATCTTCCGTCCCGAATCAGCACGGCCGATCCCACCCGCCGTCGGCACCGCGATCGTGCGCGTCGGCGACCTCACCGTCGCCATGACCGGCGCGAACCGCGCCGCACTCGTCGCCGCCGGCCTCGAGCACCACACGCTGCACCTGCACCCCAGCCAGCACGCGGGCTACTTCCCGGGCGCGGAGGCGCTGCACCTCGTGGTGCACGTCGCCCCCGACGGGCGGCTGCTCGGCGCGCAGGTGGCCGGGCGAGAGGGCGCGGACAAGCGCATCGACGTCCTGGCCACCGCCATCCGCGCGGGCATGGGTGTCGACGACCTCGTCGACCTGGACCTGGCGTACGCACCGCCGTACGGCAGCGCGAAGGACCCCATCTCGATGGTGGGCTACGCGGGCCAGAACGTGGTGAACGGCACCCTGCGCCTCTGGTACGCCCAGGACGTCGAGCAGGTGATGGACACCGCGCTGGTGCTCGACGTGCGCTCCGCCGGCGAGTTCGCCACCGGCCACCTCACCGGTGCGCTCAACGTGCCGCACACCCGGCTCCGTGAGCGCCTCGCCGAGGTCGAGACGGCCGCCACCGGCCGGCCCGTGCGCGTGATGTGCGCGTCCGGCTGGCGTTCCTACCTGGCCCACCGGGTGCTCGCGGCCCACGGCCTGGACTCGGCGTCGCTGTCCGGCGGCCTCGAGACGCTGACAGCCGTCGCCGGCATGCGCGCCCTCACCGAGCCCGCGCCGACCTCCGCCACCCAGCCCGCCCGTGCCTGACGCGGCCAGATCGCCACGAGAGGGGAACCGGCCATGACCACCCAGGACGCCGAGGCCCGCCGCCGGATCCTCAACCGGCTGCGCCGTGCCAACGGCCAGCTCGCCGCCGTGATCGCGGCGGTGGAGAACGGCGGCAGCTGCCGCGACGTCGTCACGCAGCTCGCGGCCGTCTCGAGCGCGCTGAACAAGGCCGGCTTCGCGATCGTCTCCACGGCGATGCGTGACTGCCTGGTCGACCCCGAGGGCACCGCGCAGGCCGAGGACGGCCTGACGCCGCAGGAGCTGGAGAAGCTCTTCCTCATGCTCGCCTGACCCGAGCCCACCGAGCTCCGACCCACCCCGACCACAGGAGAGAACCACCCCATGTGCTACCCCGTGAAGTGCTCCGTCTGCGGCAAGACCACCTGGGCCGGCTGCGGCTCGCACGTCGACTCGGTGCGTGCCGGGGTCCCGGCCGACCAGTGGTGCCCCGGTCACCAGGGCGAGCAGGCCGCAGCGGGCGGCAACGCCTTCTCGAGGCTGTTCTCGCGCTAGCGGGGCCTACGACGACCCCGCCGGGCCGAACACCCGGTCCACGTAAGGGTTCGCGAAGACGCCCTCCGGGTCCACGGCGGACCGCACGCGCCGGGCGTCGGCCATCCTCGGATAGAGCTCGGTGAGCCGGGCGACACCCAGCGAGTGGATCTTGCCCCAGTGCGGGCGCCCGGACACGGACGCCATGATCGCCTCGACCGCGTCGAAGTACTCCTGGTGCGGCATGCGCCAGTACTGGTGGACCGCGACGTAGGCGGTCTGACGGCCGTAGGCGGTCGACAGCCAGAGGTCGTCGGCCGCGGCGAACCGCACCTCCAGCGGGAACGGCACCGCCGCGTGGTGCGCGCGCGTCCAGCGGTCGATCTCGTCGAGCACGGGCCGCACCTGCTCCCGCGGAACGGCGTACTCCATCTCGCGGAACCGGACGCGCCGGGGCGAGACGAACACGTCGTGCGAGTCGGCGGTGAAGGTGCGCGCGCCCAGGCCCCGGGCGCTCATGCGGTTGAGCTGCGGAACCGCCCGCGGCGCCGCGGCGCCGGCGCGGTTCACCAGCTCGAAGGCGGAGTTCGAGAGCAGCTCGTCGGCCACCCACGCGCGCACCCTCGGCAGCGGCCGGTCGACGTCGTCGGCCACGCGGTTGTTGCGCTTCGTCAGCGCCCGCCGGGTGTGGCAGAACCAGTAGAACTCGAAGTGGTCGTTGGTGGCGGCGAGCTCGTCGAGACCGTCGAGGACGTCGTCCAGCGGCCAGGGTTCCTCGCGTGCCTCCAGGCGGAACGCCGGCACCGCGGCGAGCGTCACCGCGGTGAGCACCCCCGCGGCTCCGAGGCCGAGCCGGGCCAGCTCGAAGAGCTCGTCGCGGGGGCCCAGCTCGCGCACCGACCCATCGGCGGTGACCAGACGGACACCGACCACCTGAGCGGCGAGGCCGCGCAGGCGGGCTCCGGTGCCGTGCGTACCGGTGGAGATCGCTCCGGAGATGGACTGCCGGTCGATGTCGCCCATGTTCTCCAGCGCCAGCCCCAGGCCCGTGAGGGCAACGCTGAGGTCGGCGAGTCGGATGCCCGCGCCGACGGTGACGTGAGTGCGGCCGTCCGGGCCGGGCTCGACCCTCTCGACGCCGGCGAGCGCGTCCAGCTCCAGGCGGACCCCGTCGGCGACCGCCGCTCCGGTGAAGGAGTGGCCCGCTCCCACCGCGCGCACGCGCAACCCTTCGCCGGTAGCGCGCCGCACGGCCGCCACGACGTCCTCCGTGGCGCGGGGACGCTCCACACGCACGGGCGTCGCGCGCTCGGTGCGTGCCCAGTTCTGCCACCCGAGGCTCATGGGCTGCAGAATCATCCTGGGCGAATGTCCAGGTCAAGTAAGCAGTCCACTTGACTTTTGTCATCGCCCGAGTTTGGGTTGGGGGCACCACCGGGACTGGGGGTGTCTCGGTGGCACACAGGAGGTCGGATGAAGCGGCTGCCCATCGCGGAACGCCGCGAACAACTGGTCGCCGCCGCCATCGCCGTGGCAAGCCGCGAGGGGATCGACGCGGCGACCGTTCGTGCCGTCGCGGCCGAGGCCGGGGTGTCGCTCGGGGTGGTCCACTACTGCTTCCAGGACAAGGACGAGCTGCTCGAGGCGATGGCGCACGAGATCACGCGCCAGAACCTCTCGCAGAGCCTCTTGGAGATGCCGCAGCGCAGCGACCCGCAGACGATCATCCAGCAGGCCCTGGAGATGCTGTGGGGCGGCATCGCCTCCTCGCGCGGATCCCAGCTGCTCAGCTACGAGCTCACCACCCACTCGATGCGTCACCCCGAGGTGCGCCAGGTGGCCGTGAACCAGTACCTCGTGAGCTACCAGGCGGCCCGGCAGTTCCTCGAGACGATGGCGCGGGCGGCGCACGCCGAGTGGACGGCGCCGATCGACCTGCTGGCGCGCGCCGTGGTGATGGCGACCGACGGCGTGGTGCTCGCCTGGCTCGCCGACGGTGACGACGAGGCCGCGCGCGCGACCCTCGGCCTGTTCGCGGAGTTCCTCTCGCGGCACGTGCAGCCCGTGGCCGGCATGCCGCGGCTGACCGCGCTCGGCGACGCCACGGCGTGAACCGCCCCGGGTCCACCGCGCCGGCCGGCGCCGCCCGCCGGGCCCGCGGATCCACCACCCTGGCGTTCGCCGGTCAGGGCCTGGCCTACTCGCTGGTGCTGACGAGCCTGCCCGCCTTCGAGGACCGTTACGGCGTCGGCACGGGCGAGATCACCGCGGTGATCGTCGCGGTCTGTGCGATGGCCGCCGTGGGCACCCTGCTGGCCGACCGGCTGGCGCGCGGTTCCGGTGGCTCGCGCTCGGCCCTGGTCGCGGGGCTGGGTGCGATCGTCGTCGCGCTCACGGTGGTGGCCGTGGCGCCGACGTTCACGCTGCTGGTGGCGGGATTCGTCGTCTACGGCACGGGGCTGGGCCTCGTCGACGCAGGTGGCAACATGCAGGCGGTGGCCGTCCAGGAGCGGTACGGCCGGTCGCTGCTCGCCTCGTTCCACGGCGCCTTCTCGGCCGCGGGAATCCTCGGCGCGGTGGCGGTCTCGGTGACGGCCGGGCGCTGGGGCGATGACCCGGTGCTGTGGGTGGTGCTGCTCGGTGTGCCGCTCGCCGTGGTGGCGGCGGTCGTCGTCGTTCGCGCCGGGTGGCGTGGGCACCAGGCCGGGCCGTCCGTCAGTCCCGTGGCTGTCGGGCGACGGGTGCCGTGGCGCCCGGTGCTGCTGCTCGGCACCTGCGTCATCGCGTTCTACATCGCCGACTCCGCGATCTCGTCCTGGAGCACGCTCTACCTGGACAACGAGCTCGCCGCCTCCGGCCAGGTGCGCCCGCTCGGGTACGCCGCGTACCTGGGTGCGGGTCTCGTCGCGCGGCTGATCGGCGACCACGCGGTCCAGCGCTGGGGCCGCGCCACCGTGGTGCGCGTCGCCGGCGTGGTGGGCGCCGCCGCGCTCGTCGCGGTGATCGCGGCCCGGGGGCCGTGGTTCGCGGTGGTGGCGTTCGGCGTGGCCGGTGTGATCGCGCTGGTGCCGCCGTTGGCGTTCTCCGCGGCCGGTGACGTCGCGCCCGGCGCGGCGGACCTGGTGGTGGCCCGGCTCAACTACTTCAACTACGTCGGCGTGGTGCTCGGCGGGGTGCTCGTCGGCGCCCTCGGCACGCTCTCGAGCCTGCGGGTGGCGTTCTGGGTTCCGGCGGTGCTGGTGCTGGCGGTGCCGCTCGCAGCGGGCGTGCTCAAGGTGCCCGGCCCGGGGGCGGGCGGGCGGCCGCGGGCCACGGCCCCGGAGCCGGCCAGCGAGGCGACGGTATGACCAGCGCGGTCGAGCTCGCCCGCGCCCCGGCCGGGCTGCCGGCCCCGCTCGTCGCCGGGGGCCTGGACGCGGGCGAGGCCAACCT
>JAEXPS010000041.1 GCA_023438885.1 Actinomycetes bacterium | reverse complement strand
AGCAGCCCGCGCAGGAACGGCGCAGGCCCCGCGCGCGCGCCGAGGTTGACGTGCCCCACCCCGTCGGCGAGCACGACGACGATCCGCTCCGCGGCCGGCAGGCCGAGGGCCGCGCGCGCGGCGTCGGCGCCGGGCAGTGCTGCCCCCAGCGCGCCGGCGGCGGCAGGGAGCACCCGGCCGATCCAGCGCTCGGCGGGACCGGGGCGCAGCAGCTCGCCGTCGAGCGCCTGGCTCATCGGGTGACGGTGGCGGCCGAGAGCTGGCGGGCGAACGAGACCGCGGCGCGCACCGCGTCCTTGCCCTCGGCGGCCGCAGAGACGCGCACGATGACGTCGTCGGGGGTCATCGTGCCGGTCATGCCGTGGTCCGCGTCGCACTCGGGGTCGCCGCAACCCGCGGGTGCCAGGTCGATGCGGCTGACGGCACCCCAGCCCACGGCGAGGGTCACCTCGGCCGGCCCGGCGCCCGTGCGGTGCCGCTGCGGCTCGTCGATCCCGTAGGTCAGCGCCACGGTCTTCAGCTCCCGCAGCGGCACGGCCTCGGTGGTGGCGGCCGCGCTCGGCGCGGGGTGCTCCAGATCGGCCGGGTGGTCGTCGACGTGGGCGACGATCAGCCGGGTCGGCGTCAGCACCAGCACGGTCACGTGCCGGCGCACCTCGTTGGCCTCGAACATCGTCTCGGGCTGCACCAGGTGCGCCACCACCGGCTCGTCCGCGAGCGCCACCTCGAGCACGTCGGCGACGAGCTCCGGGTAGTAGCCGGCGCGATCCAGGTCGCGGTGCAGGTCTCGGATCAGGGCCACCGCCCCATCCTCTCAGGTGCGCGCCAGCCGCCGCGTCCCATCCGCACGGTCTGCCCGGCCCAGCCGGGCGCGCGCGCCCAGCACGGCGACGCCGCCCGGGGCGGCGAGCACGGGGTTCAGGTCGAGCGAGCGCAGCTCGGGCAAGGCGTCGGCGAGCATCGCGACCCGCGCGACGACGTCCTCGAGCCCGGCGACGTCCGCGGCAGGCAGCCCGCGGTAGCCGAACAGGCGCGCGGATGCCCGCGGTGCCCGCACCAGCTCGGCGACGTCGACGTCCGTCAGCGGCGGCACCCCGTACCCCACGTCTCCGAGCAGGTCGGTGGCGTCGCCGCCGAGGCCGAACGAGATCACGGGGCCGAACAGCGGGTCCTCTGCCGAGCTCACCACGCAGGCGACGCCGCGCGGCACCATCGCCTGCACCTCGAGCGGGTCCCGGCCGGGCTCCGGCTCGAGGCCGCCGGCGACGGCGAGCACCTGGGCCACGGCGGCTCGCAGCTCGTCCTCGTCCGCCACGTCGAGGCGCACCCCGCCGAGGTCGGCTCGGTGGCGCAGGGCGGGCGCAGTCGTCTTCAGCGCCACCGGATACCCGAGCCGGCGCCCGGCGGCCGCCGCCTCGTCCTCGTCGCGCACCCCGATCGGAGCGACGTACGGCACGCCCGCCGCGGCGAGCAGGGCGGCGACCTCGTCGGGCCCCAGCGCCACCGGGCCGGCCGCGCTGTCGGGGAGCCACCTGGCCACGAGCCGCCGGCACTCACGCAGGTCGAGACCGGCGGGGTGGAGCGGGCGACCCCGGTCCGCGGCGCGCCATCGCGCGTACGAGACCGCGCGGCCGAGGGCGAAGGCGGCGTCCGCCGGTGTCGCGAAGGCGGGCACCGTCAGGTCGCCGCCCTCAGGTCCGGGCGCGGCCAGGGCCGGGACCAGGCCGCGCAGTCCGGTCATCACCGCCACGGTCGGCAGCCCCCTGGCGGCAGCCGCCCGCGCCACCTCGCGCGCCACCACCGCGTCCGTGTCCCCGGTGACCGGGATCCGGATGGCGATGACGGCGTCGACACCCGAGCCGTAGAGGGCGTCCACGGCCTCCCGCACGCGCTCGGGCGGGGCGTCCTCGCGCACCAGCTCGACGTGCTCCCCGGCCTCCAGGCCCTGCCCGGCTGCCACGGCCGCGACCAGGGCGGCAGCCGAGGACGACGACGCCACGATGCCGGTGCGAGGCCCCGCCGGCAGCGGCTGGCTGGTCAGCAGCTGCAGCACGTCCGCCAGCTGATGGCTGTTCTCGACGCGGATCACCCCGGACTGCCGCAGCATCTCCCCGAAGGCGCGGCCGGGCGCCTGCGTCACCCGCACCGCGTGGCCCGGCGGCACCACCTGCCCGGTCGCCGAGGCGGTCATCACCACCACCGGCTTGCGCGCGGCCAGCCGGCGGGCGACGCGGCTGAACTTGCGGGGGTTGCCGATCGACTCCAGGTGCAGACCCACCGCCGTCGTGCGGTCGTCGTCGGCCCAGAACTGCATCGCGTCGTTGCCGGACACGTCCGCCCGGTTGCCCGCCGAGAGGAACGACGACAGCCCGAGCCCGCGGCGCTCGAGCGCCGGCAGCAGCTCGACCGCGAACGGCGCGGACTGGCAGAACAAGCCGACCGAGCCCGGCGCGGGCAGGCGCTGCGCCAGGGACAGGTTGAGGGGCCGGGTGTTGTCCACCACGCCGTACGACGAGGGGCCGACCACCCGCATGCCGGCTCCGTGCGCCGCCCGCAGCAGCCGACGCTGCCGGTCGAGCCCCGCCGGGCCGTCCTCGGCGAAGCCGCCGGACAGCAGCACCACGGCCCGCACGCCGAGACCGCCCAGGTGCCCGACGACCTCGATCGCCTCGTCGGCGGAGGTCGAGAGCACCGCGACGTCGACCGGTGCCGGCACGTCGGCCACCGAGCGCCACGGCACGATGCCCTCGGGAACCGGCGCGGGGACGTCCACGGCGTGCACCGCGACCGCGCCGGCCACGGCTTGGTCGGACAGTGACCCGCACACCCGCAGCGCCATCGCCGCGTGCAGTGCCCGGCCCTCGGCCCCCGGGCCGACGACGAGCACCGAGCGAGCCTCGAGCAGCGCACGGACGGACCGGGCCTCGGCGGTGTGCTCGCGGTCGGCCATCACCGCGACGGAGCGGTCGGTCGGGTCGATGTCGAACGAGACGGCCACCACCCCCTCCCCCGAGCGCTGCCGCAGCTCGTACCCCGCGTCGCGGAACACCGCGAGCATCCGGCCGTTGGCGGGAAGCACCTCCGCGGCGAAGCGGCGCACGCCACGTTCGCGGGCGGCCGCCGCCAGGTGCTCCAGCAGCACGGAGCCGAGCCCGCGGCCCTGGTGCTGGTCCGCGACGTTGAACGCCACCTCGGCCGTGTCCGAGTCCACCCGGTCGTACCGCGCGACGCCGATGATGCGCTCGTCGGCCCCGGTGACCGCGACCAGAGCCACCCGGTCGCGGTGGTCGACGGTCACCAGGTGCTCCAGGTCCTTGGCCGGCAACCGGTCCAGCGCGTAGAAGAACCGGTAGTACGTCGACCGCTCGGACTGGCCCATGTGGAACGCCTGGAGCGCCGCGGCGTCCTCGGTCCGGATCGGCCGCACGTGCGTCGTCGTGCCGTCGTGCAGCACGACGTCCGCCTCCCACCACGCGGGGTAGGCGTCCGGCTCGACCATGCCTGAAGGCTACGGCCGCCCGCGGTCAGCGTGCCGTGCCGGGGCGGTCGGCGCGGCACGCGAGAATGGCGGGCATGGCACGCCGTCACACCCCCGACCTGCCGCCCGAGGATCTTGTCGAGAAGATCGTCGACATCGACGTCACCTCCGAGATGGAGGGCTCGTACCTCGAGTACGCGTACTCGGTGATCTACGCGCGGGCGCTGCCCGACGCGCGGGACGGCCTCAAGCCGGTGCAGCGGCGCATCCTCTTCCAGATGGGCGAGATGGGCTTGCGCCCCGACCGGCCGTACGTGAAGTCGGCGCGCGTGGTCGGCGACGTCATGGGCAAGCTCCACCCCCACGGCGACTCGGCGATCTACGACGCGATGGTGCGTCTGGCCCAGCCGTTCTCGCTGCGGCTCCCGCTGGTCGACGGGCACGGCAACTTCGGCTCGCTCGACGCGGGCCCGGCCGCGCCCCGGTACACGGAGGCGCGCCTGGCACCGGCGGCGCTGGCCATGACACAGGGGGTCGACGAGGACGTCGTCGATCTGGTGCCGAACTACGACAACAAGCTGATGCAGCCGGCGGTGCTGCCCGCCGCCATCCCGAACCTGCTGGTCAACGGTGCCAGCGGCATCGCCGTGGGCATGGCCACCAACATGGCGCCGCACAACCTGGTCGAGGTGGTCGCCGCGGCCCGCCACCTCGTCATGCACCCCGACGCGACGCTGGACGACCTCATGCGGTTCGTCCCCGGCCCCGACCTGCCGGGCGGCGGCAAGATCGTCGGGCTCGAGGGCGTGCGTGAGGCGTACCGCACCGGGCGCGGCCAGTTCCGCACCCGGGCCACCGCACGGATCGAGAACGTCACCGCCCGGCGCAAGGGCATCGTCGTCACCGAGCTGCCGCTCGGGGTGGGCCCGGAGAAGGTGATCGAGAAGATCTCCGAGGGCGTCAAGGCGAAGAAGATCTCGGGGATCTCCGACGCGGTCGACCTCACCGACGGTCAGCACGGCCTGCGCATCGTCATCGAGATCAAGGCCGGCTTCGAGCCGGAGGCCGTGCTGGAGCAGCTCTACCGGCTGACGCCGCTGGAGGACTCGTTCGCGATCAACAACGTCGCCCTCGTCGACGGCCAGCCGCGCACGCTCGGGCTGCGCGAGCTGCTCGTGGTGTGGGTGGACCACCGCCTCGCCGTGGTGCGGCGCCGGTCGGCGTACCGGCTGGCGCGGCGGCGCGAGCGGCTGCACCTGGTCGAGGGACTGCTCGTCGCGATCCTCGACATCGACGAGGTGATCCAGGTGATCCGCTCGTCGGACGACGCCGAGAGCGCGCGGGGCCGGCTGATGTCGGTGTTCGACCTGTCCGAGGCCCAGGCCGAGTACATCCTCGAGCTGCGGCTGCGCCGGCTCACCCGGTTCTCGAAGATCGAGCTGGAGCGCGAGCAGGCCGAGCTGCTCGCCGAGATCGCCCAGCTCGAGGCGTTGCTCGCCGACGACCGGCTGCTGCGCATCGCGGTGTCCGACGAGATGGAGCAGGTGGCCGCCGCCTACGGGACGCCGCGGCGCACCATCCTCCTGGAGTCGGCCGGCGGGACGGCCGTCGGCAGTGCCGCCACCACCACCTCGCGCAAGGCGGCACCCGCACCCCTGGAGATCGCCGACACCCCGTGCTGGGCGCTGCTGTCCGGCACCGGGCTGCTGGCGCGCACCGCGTCAGACGAGACGCCGGCGCGGGACGGGGCGCGGCACCGCCACGACGCCCTGGCCGGCGCCGTGGCGACCACGGCACGGGCCGACATCGGCGTGGTCACCTCGCGTGGCCGCATCGTGCGGCTGTCCGTGCTCGACCTGCCCGCACTTCCGCCCACCGAGGGCGCACCGTCGCTGTCCGGCGGGGTGCCGGTGGGCGAGGTGGTGCAGCTCGAGCGCGGCGAGCGGGTGGTGGCGCTCGCGACCCTGGACCCGGAGGCTCCCCCGCTGGCGCTCGGCACCGCACAAGGAACCGTCAAGCGCGTGGCCCCCGGTGACGTGCCGGGCAACCGGGACTCGTGGGAGGTCATCGGCCTCAAGGACGGCGACGAGGTGGTGGGCGCGGCCCCGTCGTCGGACGACGACGAGCTCGTGTTCGTCGCCTCCGACGCGTCGCTGCTGCACTTCCCCGCCTCGTCGGTGCGTCCGCAGGGCCGGCCCGCGGGCGGCATGGCCGGCATCAAGCTCGGAACCGGGGTCTGCGTGGTGGCGTTCGCCGTGGTGCCGGCCGGGCAGCCGGATGCGCTGGTGGTGACGGTGGCGGGCTCGTCGTCCGCCCTGCCCGGAACCCAGGCCGGGACTGCGAAGGTGACACCGCTGGCGGCCTACCCCGGCAAGGGCCGGGCGACCGGCGGCGTGCGGGCCCACCGGTTCCTCAAGGGCGAGGACGCGCTGCTCCTCGCGTGGGTGGGGCCAGCGCCGGCGCGAGCGGTCGGCTCCGGCGGGCAGGCGGTGACGCTGCCGGACGTCGACCAGCGGCGTGACATGTCGGGTTCGGCACTCCCCGCCCCGGTGCACGCAGTGGGCTGAGCCGCCTGCGTGAGCGGCCACGTACGGTGGAGGCGTGGCCGCTCCCCTGCTCGACCTGCCCCGCTCCGTGCTCCTCGCGCTCTGGCTCCGCAAGGGCGGCGGGGCGGCGGCGACGGTCGTCATGGGGGACGACGAGCCGCACGAGGTCGTCGGCGGCCGCTACGGGGATCTCGAGGAGCTGCTGGACGACCTCGCCGGCCGCTGCGACGTCGCGGCCGCGCTGCCGGCTCCCGGCGACGCGCTCGTCGGGCCGGCGGACGCTCCCGCCGCCGGTGAGTGCGTCCTGCTGCACAGCCACCACCAGGGCTGGGACCTGGCGCTCGTGCCGGAGGTGCGCCGGTTCGGCTCGCGGCTCGAGCCGGGGGCCATGGTGACGTGGCGCACGCACGAGGTCCCGGACTGGCGGACCGCGTTCCAGGCCGCCGTCGGCTCGCTCGACGACGCGGAGCGCGGGCTCCGCGAAGGGCTGCTGCTCGCCACGCAGGCGCTCGTGGCGCTCGACGTCGCGCGGTGGCGGCCGGACGCGGCAGAGCGGATCGCCGCGGTGCGCGACGGCGGACTGGCGGCGGACCGGCTCACGGCGGAGTTCACGGCGTCGTCGCAGCGCGTGCGGGTGATGACGCAGGCGGCGCGCCTGCGTGCGATCGTCGCGCTGGCGACCGAGGACGAGGGCGGGGCCGTCAACCTCTGGCAGGCCGACCAACGCACCGCGGCGCTGCGCGACGTCGACCGGCTCGCCCGGCGCGCGATGAGCGCAGCGTCCGCGTGGCTGGCCGGGGAGACGGGCCGCGACCCCGCCGAGCGGCCCGCGCTGGGCGAGGAGAGGCGGGCCAACCCCGAGGAGTAGGCGGCTAGCGCCGCCGGAAGGGTGCGAGCGTCGCGCGCGTGATCTCGGCGGCACCCCAGTCGGGCTCGAACTGGGCGATCACCGCGAGGTGCTGGCGCAGCTGGATGATCGGCATGCGGTCCTTCCACCCGTCGTCGAGCCCGGTGAGCTCGGCGTACAGGCCGAAGAACGGGGCCGCCTCAGGTGGCTGCGCCGTCGTCCAGAGGTGGGCGAGGTCGATCTCGGCCCAGGTGTAGGAGACGGCGGGGTCGATCAGGGCGGGCAGGCCGTCGACCGTGGCCAGGACGTTGCCGGACCACAGGTCGCCGTGCACGAGGCACGCGGGGCGTGCGGGCAGCAGCTCGGGCAGCCGGTCGCACAGGCGCTCCAGGGCGGCGCGGTCGGCGGCGTCGAGCGCGGCCGTGACCTTCGGCTCCTCCAGCCATCGCAGGAGGCGGTGCTCCGCGAAGAACTCGTACCCGTCGTCGGTCCACGTGTTGACCTGACGGCGGCGGCCGAGCCAGTTGTCCTGGTGCCAGCCGAAGCGGTCGTGTCGAGTGGCGGTGTGCAGGTGCGCGAGGAGGTGCGCCAGCCGTTCCCAGAGCTCCGGCGTCGCCGGGCGTGGAGCCAGCGTGCTGAGCACCAGCAGGTCCGGACGCTCGAGGACGACGTCGGGCGTCGGCATCCCCGCCTCGCGCAGGACGGCCAGGCCTTCGGCCTCGGCGGCGAACGCACCGTCCAGGGGATCGTCGAACGACTTCACGAACAGAGTCGAGCCGTCGGCGCGGCGAGCCAGCCCCGCCGTGGCGGCCTGACCGCCGGGGGCAGGATCGACGGCGACGACGTCGGTCAGCCCGGCCTCCTGGAGGCGGGCATGGAGCACGTCGGTCACGTTGCGCACGGAGCGCATTCTGGCAGGGCGCGACCCCGACGCTCGGAATCCGGTGCCCGAGCCGAAACGCTGGTCCCCACGCCGGGGTGCCACCGACGCCGAGTGAGCTGACCTACGTGTGCGGGCCTCGGGCGATCTGCTTCTGGGCCTGCGAGATCCGCTTCCACCGCGCCTTCTCCGCGGCGGCGAGGCCACGGTCGGCCCGGATCGCCTGGAACCGCGCCTCCTTCTCGAGCTTGCGCCAGCTGTCGTAGCGCCGCTCGGGCAGCTCACCGCTGGCCAGTGCCTCGAGAACGGCGCAGCCGGGCTCCTGCGTGTGGGAGCAGTCGCCGAACCGGCAGTCCTGCGCGAGCCCGGCGATGTCGGCGAACGCCTGGTCGATCGCGTCGGCGTCCGCGACCAGCCCGACCGACCGCACGCCCGGGGTGTCGATCAGCAGGGCACCGCCGTCGAGGCGGATCAGCTCGCGGTGCGTCGTGGTGTGGCGGCCACGGCCGTCCGCCCGCCGGTCGCCGGTGGCGGCGACCTCGCGCCCGGCCAGGGCGTTGGCGAGCGTGGACTTCCCGGCACCGGAGGGCCCGACCATCACGAACGTGACTCCCGGTGCCAGGAGGGCGCGGAGGTCGTCGAGCCCCTGGTCCGTGGGAACGCTGACCGTGTGGACGCTCACGCCGAGCGCGACCGCGGCGACGTCCGCGGCGAGGTAGTCGGGGTCCGGGACCAGGTCGGCCTTCGTCAGCACGACGACCGGGGTGGCCCCGGAACGCCACGCCAACGTCAGGAGGCGCTCGATCCGCCCGAGGTCCGGGTCGGGGTCGAGGTGCTCGACGACCAGCACGACGTCGACGTTCGCCGCCAGGACCTGCGTCTGCGAGGTGCGCCCGGCGCTGTCCCGCACGAGCGCGGAACGCCGGGGCTGGATGCGGGCGATCCCGTTCCCCTCGAGCTCGACGAGGTCGCCGACCGTGGGGACCAGGCGGCCTTCGTCGCTCGGGGCCAGGCCGTCGCGTGCGAGCGGGATCCGGGTGGGCTCGTGGTCGCCTTCGTCGTCGGCCGGAGCGTTCTCGGGCACGACGAGGACCGCGCCCTTGTCGGCGCGGACCACCCGCCATGACTCGATGTGCATGGGATCGACGGTAGGCGGCCACCCGCGACGACGACGAGCGATTAGTTCCATGCTCCGCGAGATCTGCGCCTGACCTGGACAGATGCCCGTTCTTTGGGTAGACTCGAACATGTGTTCGACGTGGTGGAGGTGGGCTCGGGGCGGAATGCTGCCGCCCTGCCGCTTCCCGCGGACGCGGGCCGCTTCGCCTCGCTCGACGACGAGCAGGGCGTGCTCACCGCGTTCCTGGCGCTGACCGGCGACCTGTGTGTCGACGAGGCATGCGACCCGATCCCGCTGCGGGTCGCCGCGGTCGCATCCGGCGCCCGCGCTGCCATCGCGCGCGCCGCCCGTGCCGATGCGGACCTCCTCGACGCCTACCTGTGGGGCGCGGCGCAGTGGGCGGCCCGGTCGGGAGCGCGGACTGCCGGCGAGCGTCGGGCGTGGGGCGCGCGCGAGATGCTCACCGAACTCGCCCTTGCGCTGCGGCTGCCCGAGGGGTCGCTGGCGCACCGGCTGACGCGGCTGGCGACGCTGGCGCAGCTGCCCCTCCTCCGCGAGGTGCACGCGCGCGGTCTGGCCTCGTCGTGGCATGTCGACGCGGTGCTCGACGTGCTGCGTGGCATCGACGACCCGGCCGTGCTGGCGCGGGCCGACGCCTTCGTCGCCGAGCGTGCAGTACGGATGACGGCGCCCGAGCTGCGCGCCTCCGCCCGCGGGTGGCGGGCACGCCACGTGCCGCGCACCGACGCGCAGCGCCGGGCAAGCATGGCCGACCGGTACGTCGTCGTCACGCCGGCGGACGACGACCTCTGCCTCCTCACCGCCCTGATCCCCGCGGCCCAGGCTCTGGCGATCGACCACCGGCTCGACGCGCTGGCCGCCGCGGTGCGCGACGCCGGTGACGAGCGCACCCACGCCCAGGCGCGCGCGGACGTGCTCGGAGACCTGCTGCTCACCCCGGGCGCTGCCGCGCTCGCCTCCGGATTCGCTGGCGCGTTCGACGAAGCCCACGTCGGCGAGGACGCGCAGGCCGCGGAGGGCGCCATGGAGGCGGTGGACGCCGAGGTGGCG
The DNA here is from genome assembly GCA_023438885.1 of Actinomycetes bacterium. Taxonomy (GTDB): domain Bacteria; phylum Actinomycetota; class Actinomycetes; order Actinomycetales; family Cellulomonadaceae; genus Cellulomonas. The sequence goes on along the minus strand of JAEXPS010000041.1, from coordinate 12,530 downwards.
GATTGCGGGGAGGGCGCTGAGGACGTGGGGCGCGAAGCCGCGCCCCGATGCGGCCCGCCCGCGTGGGTGGCCGCCATCCGGCCCGAGGTGGTCCTGACCGTGCCCGTGCTGTCGCTCCTCGGCTGCTCCGACGAGCCGGCGACGCTCGAGGGGCTCGGCCCGATCGACCTCGAGACGGCCCGCCTGCTGGCCGCCAACGCCCCTTCCTTCGTGCGCGTGCTGACCCACCCCGAGACGGGTGCGGTGCTGTCTGTCGGGCGCGACCGGTACCGCCTCCCCGAGGACCTCAAGCGAGCTGTGCGCCTGCGCGACGTCACGTGCCGGTTCCCCGGCTGCCGGCGCCGCGCCCGAGGATGCGACATCGACCACTCCCGCGCCTGGCAGCACGGCGGCGGTACGGAGCTCTGCAACCTCGCCTGCCTCTGCGCGAAGCACCACCGGCTCAAGCACGAGCTGAACTGGCAGGTCACCCACGAACCGGACGGCCGCTTGCGCTGGCGCACGCCCACCGGCCACGTCTACTGGTCCGAAGCGGGCGACGGGATCTGGCCCCCGAGACCGGCGCCGCCGCCACCTCCGGACCGCCCACCCAGGTCCGCCTCCGGCTCCGACGGCCCGCCGGACGAGCCACCGTTCTAGGGGGACTCCCTACAGCAGCGAGCGGTAGATCGCTTCCGTGCGGTCGCCGATGGCTGCCCACGAGAAGTGGTCCTCCACTCGGCGGCGAGCGGCGGCGCCCCAGGCGGCGGTGCGGGCCGGGTCCGAGACGACCTCGGTGAGTGCGGTGGCTAGATCGGCGACGAAGCGGTCCGGGTCCAGCGGTGTCCCCGTGCCGTCCTGCACCTGCTCGATGGGCACCAGCCGCCCGGTGACACCGTCCGCGACCACCTCGGGGATGCCGCCGGTCGCACTGCCGACCACGGGCAGGCCCACCGCCATCGCCTCGAGGTTCACGATCCCGAGGGGCTCGTAGATCGACGGGCAGACGAACACGGTGGAGGCGGCGAGCACCGCGATCAGCTCGTCACGGGGCAGCATCCGGTCGATCCACACGACCCCGCTGCGCCGCTCGCGCAAACGCTCCACCAGGGCAGTGACCTCGGCCATGATCTCCGGGGTGTCCGGGGCGCCGGCGCAGAGGATCAGCTGGACGTCTGCCGGCAGAGACTCCGCGGCCCGCAGCAGGTAGGGCAGGCCCTTCTGCCGGGTGATCCGCCCGACGAACACGACCGCGGGCCGTGACGGGTCGATGCCGAGGGCCCGCACGGTCGCCTCGGTGGCCGCCGGATCGGTGGGCCGCTGCCAGTCGTCGAGATCGATGCCGTTGTGCACCACGTGGACCTTCGCGGGGTCCACCTGCGGGTACACCCGCAGGATGTCGTCGCGCATCCCGCCCGAGACGGCGATCACGGCGGCGGCGCCCTCGTAGGCGGTCCGCTCGGCCCACGACGAGATCGCGTACCCGCCGGCGAGCTGCTCCGCCTTCCAGGGCCGCAGCGGCTCGAGACTGTGCGCCGTCAGCACGTGGGGGACGCCGTGGAGCAGCCCCGCCAGGTGCCCGGCGAGGTTGGCGTACCAGGTGTGCGAGTGCACCAGGTCCGTCCCGTCGACGTCCGCCGCCATGGCGAGGTCGACACCGAGGGTGCGCAGTGCGGCGTTCGCTCCGGCGAGCTCGGCGAGCTCGTCGTACCCCGTGACGCCCTCCTCGCCCGGGCGCGGGCCGTCGAAGCAGTGGACCCGCACGTCCAGTCGGCGACGCAGCACCCGGGTCAGCCCGACGACGTGGACGCCCGCGCCGCCGTAGACGTGTGGGGGGTACTCCCGGGTGAGCAGGTCGACCCGCATCGTGGCCTCCTTCGGCTCCGCACGCGGTCGCCCGCCGCGACCTGGCGACACGCTATCGCGCCGACCGCGCGTCCCTCGCTGGGACACCCGCCCTGCGCTTAGGGTCAGGACCATGGCAGCAGCGCCGCGTGTCCTTGCGATCGTCCTCGCCGGCGGCGAGGGCAAGCGCCTCATGCCGCTCACCGCGCACCGGGCCAAACCTGCCGTGCCCTTCGGTGGCATCTACCGGCTGATCGACTTCGCGCTGTCGAACGTCATCAACTCGCACTACCTGCACGTGATCGTGCTGACCCAGTACAAGTCGCACAGCCTCGACCGGCACGTCTCGAAGACATGGCGCATGTCGTCGCTGCTCGGCAACTACGTGGCTGCCGTCCCGGCGCAGCAGCGTGTCGGCAAGCACTGGTACCTCGGCAGCGCGGACGCGATCTACCAGGGCCTCAACATCATCGAGGACGAGCGGCCGGACATCGTCGTCGTCGTGGGCGCCGACCACGTCTACCGGATGGACTTCTCCCAGATGGTGGAGGCCCACATCGAGTCGGGCGCCGAGATGACCGTCGCCGGCATCCGGCAGCCGATCTCCCTGGCCGGGGAGTTCGGTGTCATCGAGGCCGACCCGAACGACGCCACGCGCATCGCGGCGTTCCGCGAGAAGCCGTCGGACCCCATCGGCCTTCAGGACTCCCCCACAGAGGTGCTCGCCTCCATGGGGAACTACGTGTTCAACGCGGACGCGCTGGTGGCGGCCGTGACGGCGGACGCCGAGGACGTCAACTCCCGCCACGACATGGGCGGCGACATCGTGCCGACGTTCGTCGAGGCGGGCACGGCCGGTGTCTACGACTTCATCCGCAACGACGTGCCCGGCTCCACCCCGCGCGACCGCGACTACTGGCGGGACGTCGGGACGCTCGACGCCTACTTCGAGGCCAACCTGGACCTCATCGCCGTCGAGCCGGTGTTCAACCTCTACAACGAGGAGTGGCCGGTGTTCACCGGCTACACCGGCCTGCCGCCCGCGAAGTTCGTGCACGCCGGGCCGGGGCGTCTCGGGCACGCGGCCGACTCGATCGTCTCCCCCGGCGTGGTGGTCTCGGGCGCGACGGTGTCCCGATCCGTGCTGTCCCCCGGCGTGCGGCTGCACTCGTGGGCCCAGGTGACGGAGTCGGTGCTCATGGACGGCGTCATCGTCAGCCGGCACGCGCAGGTGCACCGCGCGATCCTCGACAAGAACGTGATCGTGCCCGAGCGCGCACGCGTCGGTGTCGACCGTGCCCACGACCTCGCGCGCGGGTTCACCGTGACCGAGAGCGGCATCACCGTGGTCCCGAAGGGCACCGTGATCCGGGACTGACCGACGGTCGTCAGTCGATCGGGTGGACGAACAGCCCCGAAGCCAGCTTCGGCTCGAACCAGGTCGACTTCGGCGGCATCACCATGCCGGCATCCGCGACGTCCATGACGTCGCCCGTGGCGGTCGGGTGCAGCAGGACCGCGATCGCCGCCTCGCCCGAGTCGACGAGCCGCTCCAGCTCGCCGGTACCGCGGCCGCCGCCGACGAACGCGATCCGCCCATCCGTACGCGGATCGGCGATGCCGAGCAGGGGGCTCAGCACCAGGTCCTGGAGCACCGACACGTCGAGACGGGCGATCGGGTCGTGCTCGTCGACGACCCCGTCGCGGGCGGTGGCGGTCCACCAGGCGCCGTCCACGTAGAGCCCGAACTCGTGGCGCCCCGGCTCCGGTGCGCCCGCGCTGGGCTGGAGCACGAAGGACGGGCTCAGGGCCTCGAGCAGCGAGGCGGGAGCGTAGACGCCGAGGTCACGGACCACCCGGTTGTACGCCAGGATCGTCAGCTCGTCGGACGGGAACACCACCGCCGGGAACTCACCGGCCCCGGGTCGGTCGTCGGCCTCCGCGAGCCGGGCCGCGGCCGCGCTGCGGTGATGGCCGTCGGCGACGTAGAGCACGGGGATCGCGGCGAACGCCTCGACCAGCACGGCGACCTCGTCGGCGGCCACGGTCCACAGCGTGTGCCGCACCCCGTCGCGCGTGAGGTCGTACTCGGGCTCGCCCGCGACGACGCGCGCGAGCGCCTCGGCGACCGCGGCCGCACCGGGCGCGTCGGGGCGGTACATGAGGAACACCGGCTCGTCGTGCGCCGACAGCGTGGCGATGTGCTCGGTGCGGTCGTTCTCCTTGTCCGGCCGCGTGTGCTCGTGAACCGCGATGACACCGGCCCGGTAGTCGGCGACCGTCACGGCGCCGACCACTCCGGTCTGCACCGCGTCGCCCACCTGCTGGCGGTACACCAGCAGGCCCGGGGTGGCATCCCGCACCAGCGTCCCGCGGCCGACGAAGTCGGCCAGCACGTCACGCCCGAAGGCGTGGACCTGCTCAGGGGTTGCGCCGGCCGCCAGCCCGATCTCCGGCTTCGACACCCGCAGGAAGCTGTCCGGGTTCCCCTCGGCGAGCGCGGCCGCCTCGGCGGAGTCGACCACGTCGTACGGCGGTGCGGCGACGGCGGCGACGAGGTCACGCGGCGGGCGGAGGGCGGCGAAAGGACGCAGGGTGGCCACGGGACCACGATCCCACCCGAGCGTGCCGTGCGCCGAGCCGTCTCAGGCGGGGACGACCATGCGCACCAGGCGCGCACCGCCGCGAGCGAGCTGCGACCAGGAGCCCGTGGGTGTCAGGAGCGTCCAGGCGCCCGTGGGGACGCCGGCGCGCACGCGGGCGTAGGTCGCCTCGTCCGACCCCAGACCGGCGAGGGCGGCCGCCGTCGCGGACATCACCGGCTCGTGCCCGACGACGAGCACGGTGCCCGTCGCCTCGTCCACCGTCCGGACGGCGTCCAGGACGTCGTCGACGCCCGCACCGTAGAGGTCGTCGGACACGACGAGCTCGGGGTCGGCGTGCAGGGTCGCGTGGAGCAGGTCCCACGTCTGCCGCGTGCGCAGAGCCGACGAGCACAGCACCAGGTCCGGCACCACGCCGGCCGCCACCAGGTCGGTGCCGACCTGTGCCGACTGCCGCCGCCCGCGCAGGGCGAGCGGGCGGTCGCGGTCCGGGAGGGACAGGCCGTGCTCGGCCTTCGCGTGGCGCAGCAGCACCAGCCGGTGGGTCGTCACCGGCTCAGCGTCGCATCACTGGCCCATGGCGTGCACGCCGCCGTCCACGTGCACGATCTCCCCCGTCGTCGCCGGGAACCAGTCCGACAGCAGCGCGGCGACCGCGCGCGCGGCCGGCTCGGGACTGCTGACGTCCCAGCCGAGCGGTGCGCGGGCGTCCCAGCCGCCCTCCATCGTCTCGAAGCCCGGGATCGACTTGGCGGCGGTGGTGCGGATCGGACCCGCCGAGACCAGGTTGACCCGTACGCCCTGGGGCCCCAGGTCGCGGGCGAGGTAGCGGGCGGTGGACTCGAACGCGGCCTTCGCCACGCCCATCCAGTCGTACACCGGCCACGCGTACCGGGCGTCGAAGGTCAGCCCGACCAGCCCGGAGCCGCGCGTCAGCAGCGGCAGCGCCGCGGTCGCCAGCGACTTCAGCGAGTACGCCGAGACCTGCAACGCCGTGGCGACGTCGCTCCACTCGCCGGCCAGGAAGTTGCCGCCCATCACGGACTGCGGCGCGAACCCGATGGAGTGCACCGCACCGTCGAGGTGGTCGGTGTATTCGCGGACGCGGTCCGGCAGCGCCGCGAGGTCCTCGTCGTCCGTCACGTCGAGCTGCACCACCGGTGCCGGGGCCGGCAGCCGCTTGGCGATCACCTCGGTGAGGCGGAACTGCTTGCCGAAGCTGGTGAGCACCACGCTGGCGCCCTCCTGCTGTGCCAGCCGTGCGACGTGGAAGGCGATCGAGCCGTCCGTCAGCACGCCGGTGACCAGGAGCGACTTGCCCTCGAGCAGACCCATGTGACGTCCTTCCGTGATCAGTGACCCATGCCGAGGCCGCCGTCGACGGGGACCACAGCCCCGGAGACGTAGGCCGCGGCGGGCGAGGCGAGGAACTGGACGACGGCCGCGACCTCGTCGGGCTCGGCGAACCGGCCCGCGGGGATCGCGTCGAGGTAGGCGGCGCGGCGCTCGTCGGGCAGCGCGCGGGTCATGTCGGTGTCCACGAAGCCGGGTGCGACGACGTTGGCGGTGATGCCCCGGCCGCCCAGCTCGCGGGTGATCGAGCGGGCCATGCCCACCAGCGCCGCCTTCGACGCCGCGTAGTTGACCTGCCCGGGCGAGCCGTACAGCCCGACGACCGACGAGATGAGCACGATGCGCCCGCGGCGCAGCCGGAGCATGCCCTTCGATGCCCGGCGGACCACCCGGAACGCGCCGCCGAGGTTGACGTCGAGGACCTCGTCGAACTCCTCGTCGCTCATCCGCAGCAGCAGCTGGTCACGCGTCACGCCGGCGTTCGCCACGACCACCTCGACCGGGCCGTGGGCCGCCTCGACCTCCGCGAAGCCCGCGTCGACGGCAGCGGTGTCGCGCACGTCGGCGACGATGCCGAGCACGCCCTCGGGCAGGTCACCGGAGCGGTAGAACGTCGCGACGCGGTCGCCCGCGGCGACGAACCGCTGCGCGATGGCGCGGCCGATGCCGCGGTTCGCGCCGGTGACCAGGACGCTGCGGGGCTCAGTGGCGGGCTCGGGCACGGGCTCGACGCTAGCCGACGCCCTCGGCACTCCCGCGGTACCGGGCCGCACACGATGACCCGGGTCGGTTGTGGAAGGTCCACAAGACCTACGATCGAGGCATGGGCATCCTGCGGCACGCGAAGCCCGAGGATGTGCAGGCGATCACCTCGGCGCCGCCACCCCTCGCGGCCGACCAGGCGCGCCGTCAGCGGCGCTACCTGACGCAGATGGGCATCCGCGTCGTGTGCTTCCTCGCCGCGGTGCTCGCGTGGCCGCACCTGCCCATCGCGCTGGCGATCACGCTGGTGGTCGCTGCGACGGTGCTGCCCTACATCGCGGTGCTCGGTGCCAACGCGGGGCGGGAACGGCGCCCGTCCGACCCCGAGCCCGTGAGCCGCGAGCTGCCGGCAGCGCCGGCCCGAGACACCCTGGAGGGTTCCCATGAGTGAGACGGCGGTGCCCGACGAGGTCGGCGACCTCGTGTGCTCCGCGCGCCGCTGCCGCAACGACGCCGTGTGGGGGGTGCTGTGGAACAACCCCAAGATCCACACCCCGGACCGCCGCAAGGTGTGGCTCGCCTGCGACGAGCACCGCGCCTACCTGGAGGAGTACCTCTCCGTGCGGGGCTTCCTGCGTGACGTCGTGTCCGTCGACCAGCTGGAGCGGGTGCAGGAGTGATCTCCCGCGCCACGCCCGCAGCACGGCGCCGCGCCGCCGTGCTGGTGCTCGTCGCGCTCGCGGTGGCGGTCACCTGCACGTTCCTCGGCCGCTGGCAGTGGCACCGGCACGTCGCGCGGGACGCGCGCGCGGACGTCGTGGAGGCGAACTGGGCCGCGCCACCGGTCACGCTGGACTCCGTGGTCCCGTCGGTGGCCGACGAGCCCGTGGCCGCCGGCGAGTGGCGCACGGTGACGGCCCGTGGCGAGTACCTCGCGGATGCGACCGTGCTGCTGCGCAACAGGCCTGTCGACGGCCAGCCGGCGTACCACGTCCTGGTGCCGTTCCGGGTCGAAGGCTCCGACGCGCTGCTCGTCGTCGACCGCGGCTGGGTGCCGCTGGGCGCCGACGGCCAGACCGTCACCGACGTCCCCGCCCCGCCATCAGGCACCGTGGACCTCGTCGCGCGACTGCGGGCCCCCGAGGCCGCCTCCGAGCGCAGCGCGCCGCCCGGACAGGTCCAGAACGCGAACGTCGCCCAGGTGCTCGCCGCGGGTGGCCTGGATCCGTCCGACGACCCGGCAGGCTCCCCCGCCGCCTATCGCTGGTACGCCCAGCTCGGGTCCGAGTCCCCCACGGCCGCCATGCCGCTCGGTTCACTGCCGGCACCGAGCACCGATCGAGGTCCCCACCTCTCCTACGCGTTCCAGTGGTGGATCTTCGCGCTGGCCGCCCTCGTCGCCTTCGGCTGGATGGCCCGCCGCGAGCTCGTCGACGTGGCCCCGCCGCCGCCCGCTCCGCGCCGCACCGGGCGACGCGACGAGGACGCGGAGGACGCGCTCATCGACGCTCAGCAGCCGTGACGGGGCAAATCCCTGGGCGCCCCGCATCGCACGGCGGGATGCTTCGCGGGTGCTGACCGTCGACACCCTGAGCCCCGCCCACCTCGACGCGGCGAACGCGCTCGCCGCGGCCGCCTACACCGAGGCGTGCGAGCACCTGCCCGCGCTACCGCGCGGTGCCACCGTGCCCGACCTCGGCCACCTGGCCGCGAACGGCCTGGGCGTCGCGGCGTTCGACGCCGGCCGCATGGTCGGCCTCCTCGCCTGCGTGGCCCCGTTCGAAGGGCTCTTCGGCCCGACGACGGGCACGTTCGCCCCGCTCGGGGCCTTCGCTGTCACCGGAGAGCGCAGGGAGCGCACCGCATCCGCCCTGTACGAGGCCGCGGCCGCGCGCTGGATCGAGGCGGGTGCGCTGAGCCACGCGGTGGTCGCCTACGCGCACGACACCGCCGCGCTGGAGGGTCTTGCCCGGAGCGGCTTCGGCCGGCGGACCGTCGACGCGATCCGCGAGGCGAGGCCGCTCGAGCCGTCACCGGCCCCGGCCGGTGACGTGGTTCTCGAGGAGCTGCCGCCGACCCGCCACGGGGACGCGCTGCACCTGTACCGGGGCATGTGGGCGCACCTGGCGGCTACCCCGACGTACCTGTTCCCGCCGGACACGTCGGAGCGAGCGCTGCTGGACGGCATCGCCGGACGCGGATCCCGGCTCTTCGTCGCCCGTGCCGGTGGTGCGCTGGTCGGCTTCCTCGAGGTGACCCACGAAGGCGAGACGTTCGTCGACGCATTCCCGTCCGTCGCGCACATCTGCGGCGCGTACCTGGCGCCCGAGCACCGAGGCGACGGCGTGGCCGCCGCTCTCCTCGACCATGTGCTCGCCGTGCTGGCCGGGGAGGGCCGCACCCACCTCGGCGTCGACTACGAGGAGCTCAACCCGACCGGGCGCGGCTTCTGGCTCAAGCACTTCACGCCGTTCTCTCTCGGCGTGACGCGGCGCATCGACGAGCGGCTGTTCCGGTAGCCGCTCAGGCGAGCGCGACGAGGTCCAGGTAGTCCGGGCCGAAGAAGTCCTCGACGCCGTCGGGCAGCAGCAGCACGCGCTCCGGCGCGAGGGCCGCCACCGCGCCCTCGTCGTGCGAGACGAGGACCACGGCCCCGGTGAACGAGCGCAGCGCGTGCAAGATCTGCTCGCGTGAGGCGGGGTCGAGGTTGTTCGTCGGCTCGTCGAGGAGCAGCACGTTGGCCTGGGAGACGACGAGCACGGCGAGCGCCAGCCTGGTCTTCTCCCCGCCGGAGAGCACGCGCGCCGGCTTGTCCGCGTCCTCGCCCGAGAACAGGAACGAACCGAGCACCGAACGCACCTGGGTGTCGGTGAGGTCGGGGGCCTTGGCGCGCAAGTTCTCCACCACCGTGCGCTCCAGGTCGAGCGTCTCGTGCTCCTGCGCGTAGTAGCCCAGCTTGAGGCCGTGGCCCGGGTTGACGGTGCCCGTGTCCGGCGCCTCCAGACCGCCGAGGAGCCGCAGCAGCGTCGTCTTGCCCGCGCCGTTGAGACCGAGCACGACGACCTTCGCTCCGCGGTCGATCGCCAGCGACACGTCGGTGAACACCTCGAGCGAGCCGTACGACTTCGAGAGGTCGTCGGCGGTCAGCGGGGTGCGACCGCAGGGCGCGGGGTCGGGGAACCGTAGGTGCGCCACCTTGTCGGAGACTCGCGCCTGCTCCAGGCCCGAGAGCATCTTCTCCGCACGCTTGGCCATGTTCTGGGCGGCGACCGCCTTCGTCGCCTTGTAGCGCATCCGATCGGCCTGGGCCAGCAGGGCCGCGGCCTTCTTCTCCGCGTTGGCCCGCTCCCGGCGGCGACGCTTCTCGTCGGTCTCGCGCTGGAGCAGGTAGGCGTCCCAGCCGAGGTTGTACTGGTCGATCACCGAGCGGTTCGCGTCGAGGTGGAACACCTTGTTCACCACCGCCCGCAGCAGGCCCACGTCGTGGCTGATCACCACGAGCCCGCCCGAGTACACCTTGAGGTAGTCGCGCAGCCACGCGATCGAGTCCGCGTCGAGGTGGTTGGTCGGCTCGTCGAGCAGAAGGGTCTGGGCGCCGGAGAACAAGATGCGCGCCAGCTCGACGCGGCGGCGCTGGCCACCGGAGAGCGTGCGCAGCGGCTGGCCCAGCACCCGGTCGTCGAGGGCGAGGTTGGCGGTGATCCGGTGCGCCTCGCTCTCGGCCGCATACCCGCCGGCGGCGGTGAAGCGCGCCTCGAGGCGGCTGTAGCGCTCCATCGCCGCCACCCGCGTCTCCTCGTCGGCCGAGGCCATCGCGCCCTCGGTCTCACGCATCGCCCGCACCACCTGGTCCAGGCCGCGCGCCGACAGCACCCGATGGAGGGCGAGCATCTCGAGATCACCGGTGCGAGGGTCCTGCGGCAGGTAGCCGATGTCGCCGGACCGCGAGATCGCACCCGCGGTGGGCTGCGTCTCCCCCGCAAGGGTCCTGGTCAGCGTCGTCTTGCCCGCCCCGTTGCGCCCGACGAGCCCGATGCGGTCGCCCGCGGCGATGCGGAAGGTGGTCGGCTCGAGCAAGAGCCGGGCGCCGACGCGCAGCTCGACGCCGCTCGCGGTGATCACTGGTGGGTTCCTCCGACGTCGCCTCGCGGGGCTTGGCCCCGGGCACAAACGCCCGCCAGTCTACGGCTGGTTAGCGTGGCCCGAGTTGGGCACCTGCCCTCGCCATTCGACCGCCGGGGAGGCGACGTGTCCAGCGCTTTCGAGCCCGCGGAGGCTCCCGCGGCCACCGAAGTGCCCGCTCCCCCGGCATCCCGGCGGGTCACCACCGACCTCGCGCTCGTCGCGTCGTTCGCCGCACTGATCGCCGTCTGCGCCATCGCACCGCCGGTCCCGGCCGCGGCCGGCGTGCCGGTGACGCTCCAGACGTTCGGGGTGCTGCTGGCGGGCCTGGTGCTCGGCGCACGGCGCGGGGCCGCCGCGGTCGCCCTCTACGTGGTGGTGGGCCTGGCAGGGGTGCCCGTGCTGGCAGGCGGCGCGGGTGGCCCCGGAGTGCTGGCCGGGCCGACGGTCGGGTACCTGCTGGCGTTCGTCCCGGCGGCGGCCGTCGCGGGGCTGCTCGCCGGAACGGCCCGGCGAGTTCGCCCCGCCTGGAGTTACGCCGTGCTGGCCGGCGCCGGGCTGGTCGCCGGGCTCGGCGTGATCCACTCCCTCGGGATCGCCGGGCTGGCCGTGCGCGCGGGGCTGTCGGTGCCCGCGGCCGTGGCGGCGGACCTGGTGTTCGTCCCCGGCGACGCGGTCAAGGCGCTGGTCGCGGCGGGGGTCGCCGTCGGCGTGGGGCGCGCCTTCCCCGCCCTGCTGCGCGAGCGATGATCGAGCTCGACGGCGTCGAAGTCTCCGCCTGGGCTTCCGGCACCGGTGGCGCACCCGAGCGAGTGGTGAGGCTGCTGGGCCCCGTCTCGCTGCGGCTCGACGAGCGCAGGGTCGCCGTGGTCGGGGCGAACGGGTCGGGCAAGTCGACGCTGGCGCGGCTGGTCGACGGACTCGTGCAGCCGTCCGCGGGCACCGTGCGGGTCGACGGGCTCGACACGGTGCGCGACGTGGCCGCGGTGCGGCGCCGCGTGGGGTTCGTCTTCACCGACCCGGAGGCCCAGCTGCTGATGCCGACGCCGCTCGAGGACGTCCAGCTGTCGCTACGCGCCCTTCCCGCGGCCGATCGCGGGGCGGCGGCGCTGGAGTGGCTCGGCCGGTTCGGGCTCGCCGGGCTCGCCGACGCCTCCGTGCACACCCTGTCCGGCGGCCAGAAGCAGCTGCTCGCCCTCGCCTCCGTGCTGGCCACCGAGCCGGCCGTGCTGGTGTGCGACGAGCCCACCACCCTCCTCGACCTGCACTGGCGCACGGTGGTCGACGACGTCCTGGCGACGCTCGGCCAGCAGGTCCTCCTGGTGACGCACGACCTCGAGGCCGCTTCGCGGGCCGACCGCGTGCTCGTCGTGGACCGGGGCACGATCGCCTGCGACGGCCCGCCCAGCACCGCACTGCCCCACTACCGGGCGCTGATGGCCGAGCGGTCGCGCGAGACGCGGGCAGGGGCGCGGTGAGCGGGCGCCCGCTGCGGCCGCCGTGGGCCGGACCACTGGGCCTGTACCGTCCCGGATCGACTCCGCTGCACCGCGCCCCCGTGTGGGCGAAGCTCACCGCACTCGGGGTCTTCTCGCTGGCGGTGGTGCTGGTGCCCGGCCTGGTCGCCGCGGCGGGCGGCGCCGCCGTGGCGGGGCTGCTGGCCTTCTGGGTCAGGGTTGCGTGGCGGGCCTGGCGCGGTGCCCTCGTGCTCGCGCTGCTCGTCGGCGGCTACCAGGCCTGGGCCACCGCTCCGGCAGCCGGGATCGAGGCGGCGCTCGACCTGTTCGCGCTCCTGATCGCCGGCACCGTGCTGGTGACCGTCACCCGCGCCGATGCCCTCCTCGACGCCCTGCCTGGGCGGGCCGGGCTCGCCGCCGTGCTGATGCTGCGGGCGGTGCCGGCGCTCGCCCGCGCACTGGGCGAGAG
>JAEXPS010000008.1 GCA_023438885.1 Actinomycetes bacterium | reverse complement strand
CGCGTGCGCCCCAGCCGTCGGCCCCGGCGCACGCGGACGCTGCTGTGTCCGGACCCCGACAACGACGCTGGTAGGAGACATGCACACCATCGACGACCTGGGCGACCTGCGCGGCAAGCGCGTCCTCGTCCGCTCCGACTTCAACGTGCCGCTGGACGGCACGACCATCACCGACGACGGCCGCATCCGCGCCGCGCTCCCGACGCTCCAGGCGCTGCTGGCCAAGGGCGCCCGCGTCATCGTCGTGGCCCACCTCGGCCGGCCGAAGGGCGAGGGCTTCGAGGAGAAGTACTCGCTGGCGCCGGTTGCCGCGCGCCTCGGCGAGCTCCTGGGCCAGGACGTCGCGCTCGCGCACGACCTCGTGGGCGACTCCGCGAAGGCGACCGTCGCAGCTCTCGGCGACGGCGAGATCGCGCTCCTGGAGAACGTCCGGTTCGACGCGCGCGAGACCAGCAAGGACGAGGCGCAGCGCGGCGCGCTGGCCGACGAGCTGGCGGCGCTGGCCGACGCCTACGTCTCCGACGGCTTCGGCGTGGTGCACCGCAAGCAGGCCTCCGTGTACGACGTCGCGCAGCGCCTGCCGCACGCGGTGGGCCAGCTGGTGCTCAAGGAGGTCGAGTCGCTGCGCAAGGCGACCGACAACCCGGAGCGCCCGTACGTCGTGGTGCTCGGCGGCGCCAAGGTCTCCGACAAGCTCGGTGTGATCTCCAACCTGCTGACCAAGGCCGACCGGCTCGTGATCGGCGGCGGCATGGCCTTCACGTTCATCGCCGCGCAGGGGCACTCGGTCGGCAAGAGCCTGCTCGAGGTTGACCAGCTCGACACTGTCAAGGGGTACCTGGCGACGGCGGCCGAGAAGGGCGTCGAGATCGTGCTGCCCGTCGACGCCGTCGTGGCGCCGACCTTCGCGGCCGACGCGCCGGCGACGGTGGTGAGCATCGACGCGATCCCCGACGACCAGATGGGCCTGGACATCGGCCCGGAGAGCGCCGAGCTCTTCGCCTCCAAGATCGTCGACGCCAAGACCATCGTGTGGAACGGCCCGGCGGGCGTGTTCGAGTTCGACGCGTTCTCGGCCGGCACCCGCGCCGTGGCGCAGGCGCTCGTGGACGCCGGCAAGGCCGGCGGCTTCACCATCGTCGGCGGCGGCGACTCGGCGGCGGCGATCCGCATCCTCGGGTTCGACGAGGCCGACTTCGGCCACATCTCGACCGGCGGCGGCGCGAGCCTGGAGTTCCTCGAGGGCAAGAGCCTTCCCGGCATCGCGGTCCTGGAGGGCTGAGCGACATGGCACGCACCCCGCTGATGGCGGGCAACTGGAAGATGAACCTGGACCACCACGAGGCGGTCCACACGGTCCAGAAGCTCGCGTGGCTGCTCCAGGACGCCAAGCACGACTACGCGTCCGTGGAGGTTGCGGTCATCCCGCCGTTCACCGACCTGCGCAGCGTGCAGACGCTGGTGGACGCCGACAAGCTCGGCATCGTCTACGGCGCGCAGGACGTGTCGACGCACACGTCCGGCGCGTACACCGGCGAGATCTCGCCGCTGTTCCTGACGAAGCTGGGCTGCACCTACGCGGTCGTCGGGCACTCCGAGCGGCGCCAGTACCACGCCGAGGACGACGCGCTGGTCGGTGCGAAGGTCAAGTCCGCGCTGGCGGCCGGCCTGACCCCGATCCTGTGCATCGGCGAGGTGCTCGAGGTCCGCAAGGCCGGCGGGCACGTGGCGCACACGCTGGCCCAGCTCGACGGCGCCCTCGCCGGGCTGTCGGCCGAGCAGGTGCAGCAGGTCGTCATCGCGTACGAGCCGGTCTGGGCGATCGGCACCGGCGAGACGGCGACCCCCGAGGACGCCCAGGAGATGAGCGAGGCGATCCGCAATCGGGTGGACCAGCTCTACGACGTCGCCACCGCCGACGCCGTGCGCGTGCTCTACGGCGGCTCGGTGAAGTCGTCGAACGTCGCCGCGATCATGGCCAAGCCGGACGTCGACGGTGCGCTCGTCGGCGGCGCGAGCCTGGACCCCGAGGAGTTCGCGAAGATCGTGCGCTACAAGGAGCACGTCGCCCTCTGAGACGGCTCTCCCCGGGCCGGGCGCGCCGGGCCGGCCCGGGGAGCAGGCCTCAGGTCGGTGCCGACTTGGCACTTCGTCGCTTACCCTTGTCGGGCATGCCCACGACACCCAGTGAGGAACGACCGCAACCGTGACCGCGCTCCGCATCACCTTGCAGGTGCTGCTGGTGATCACCAGCCTCCTGCTCATCCCGCTCGTCCTGCTGCACAAGGGCAAGGGTGGCGGCCTCTCGGACATGTTCGGTGGCGGCATCACCTCGAGCGTGGGCTCGTCCGGAGTCGCCGAGCGGAACCTCAACCGGATCACCATCACGGTGTCGCTCGTCTGGGTCCTGGTGATCACCGGGCTCGGGCTGATCGAGACCGCGAGCTGACATGGCCAGCGGAAGCGCGATCCGGGGGTCCCGCGTCGGCGCGGGCCCGATGGGCGAGGCGGAACGCGGCGAGGCCGCACCCCGCATCTGGATCTCCTACTGGTGCGCCAACGGGCACGAGACGCGGCCCAGCTTCGCCGAGGAAGCGGTTGACGAGGCTCCCATGACGTGGGACTGCCCGCGCTGCGGCTTCCCGGCAGGGCAGGACAAGGAGAACCCGCCGGCGCCCGTGCGCAACGAGCCGTACAAGACGCACCTGGCGTACGTGAAGGAGCGGCGGTCCGACGAGGATGGTGCCGCCATCCTCGACGAGGCGCTTGCCGCGCTGCGCGCCCGCCGCGGCCGCTGAGCCGGCTCGACCCCCCGGGACCTCGGCCTCTGGTGCCTGAACGGGCATCCACGGGTGCGTGCGTCCCATGCGCACCGGCGTCGCGAGGGCGCTCGCGATCGTCACAGCCGCCATCGTGTCGATGGCGGCTGCCGGCCCGGCTCGTGCCGTCGACGTCTCTGCGGACGGCGACCGGGCGCTGAGCCTGGCCCTTCCGGCCGCGGTGCGGGACTCGCTGCGACCTGGCGGCGACGCCTACCGGAGCGTCGCCACTCTCGAGGCAGAGCTGATCGGCAGTGCGCGGCTCGCGTTCGGATCCCCACGGTTGTTCGCCGCCCTGGACTGGCAGGCGACCAGGGGCGCGGCCTGGCAGACGACGGCGGCGCTCGGCCTTGGCGATCTCGCCGTCGCGCCCCGTTGGCTGGCTCCCGTGCTGGTCGACGGCGAGCCCGTCGCGATTGCCAGCATGACGGCCGAAGGGGCCCTCGCCACCGTGGGGACCAGCTTCGGACCGCTGATGCTCGCTGCCGTGTCGTCGTCCGGGCCGGAGGAGATGTTCGTCGGCGCCGATCCGCTGGGGATCTTCCGCGTCGATGCCGGCGGCCGGTTCCACCGGGTGGCACCACCTGTCGGCGACGCGCCGCAGACCAGCATCTCGGTGGCGGAGTTCCGGGCCGCCTACCGTGACGCGTTCCGCCTGGAACCGGCGATCCAGTCGACACGTGAGCGGCCCGTGGGGTTGCTCGTCGGCGGCCTCGTCGTGCTGCTCGCCGTGGGAGCGGTCACGGCAGGCTGGTCGCGGCGGCGACGTCGATGAGCCAGAGGGTTCGCTCCGTGCCGTAGGCGCCGGCTGCCGGTGTCTGCGTGACGTCCGCACCGCCCAGCGCCGCGGCGACCGCGTCGGCCTTCGCCTCGCCAGCGGCGACCAGCCACACCTCCCGGGCCGCCCGGATCGCGGGGAATGTCAGCGAGACCCGGCGGGGCGGCGGCTTGGGGGAGTCGGCCTCGGCCACGACGGTTGCGGCGGTCTCCGCGAGGGTCGCGTGCCCCGGGAACAGGGACGCGACGTGGCCGTCCGGACCGACGCCCAGCAGCAGCACGTCGAACGCCGGGACGGCGGGCACCTCGGCGTCGAGCGCCGGGTTGGGCGCGTCGGCGAAGGAGGCGAGGTCCGCGGCGTATGCGGCGGCCGCCGCCGCCTCGTCGGGCACCTGACCGGCCGCAGGGACGGCGTGGACGTTCTCCGGAGGGATCGGCAGGGCGTCGAGGAGTGCCTCGCGCGCCTGACGCTCGTTGCGGTCGGGGGAGCCGGCGGGGACGAACCGCTCGTCGCCCCACCACACGTGCACGCCGCTCCAGTCGATCGCCTCCCGCACCGGGTGGCCCGCGACGGCGCGCAGCACGGCGATGCCGACGGTGCCACCCGTCAGCACCACGTGCAGCGGCGCGCGGTGCGACTGGAGGTCGAGCAGACGCACCAGGAGCCGTGCGGCGGTGGCCTGGGCCAACGCGTCCGCGTCGGGGTGGACGACGACCTCGGGCGCGCTCATGCCGGCACCGTCGCCAGCCCCTTGGTCAGCACCTCGCCGTAGACCTCGTCGGGGTCGAGCCGGCGCAGCTCCTCCACCAGGCACTCCTTGAGCTGACGGATCGGCAGGGCGATGCGGTGCGACGGCAGGCCGGGCTGGTGCAGCTCGGCCGTCTTGCCATCGGGCCGATCGAGGACGATGGGGCCCGAGGCCCGCTCGAGGCGCACCTCGGTGATCGCCGGGGCATCCGCGACGCGGTCGATCTCCACCGGGCACTTGAGGGCCCATGCGAGCCAGGCGGCCATGAGATCCATCGACGGGTGCGTCGCCTCGCCGCGCACCACGGCGCGCAGCACGGGCTCGTACGGCGGCTGGTCGAGGGTCGCGGCGATCAGTCCGCGCCACAGGGTGGCGCGGGTCCACGCCAGGTCGGTGTCGCCGTCGGTGTACGTGGTGGCGAGCTTGCGCAGCGTCTTCTGCGGGGTGCGGCACTGCGTGGAGTCGGTGATGCGGCGCCGTCCCATGCGGCCCACCTGATCCTGCGACGGGTTGTCCGGCACCTCGTTCGGCCACCACACGACGATCGGTGCGTCGGGCAGCAGCAAGGGCGTGACCAGCGTGTCGAGGTGCTCGCGCATCTCGCCGGCGGGCCACAGCACGATCACCTCGCTGGCGCCGGCGTCCCCGCCGAGGCGGATCTGGGCCGCGAGGTGCGCGTCACCGCGCCGGTCGATGGTGGACAGCACGATGATGCGGCAGGGGTGCTCGCGGCTCGCCGCGTTCGCCGCGTCGATCGCCTCCTCCGGGTCGTGGTCGCCGGCGGCGATGACGAGCGTCAGCACGCGGCCGAGCGCCACCGCGCCGCCCTCGTCGCGCTCCTCGACCAGGCGCCGGTTGATGTCCCGGGTGGTCGTGTCGGGCAGGTCGATGATCACGGCTGCCTCCAGGTGCGCCCGTCGCGGGCCATCATCGCGTCGGCAGAGGCCGGTCCCCACGAGCCGGGCGGGTAGGGGTCGGGCCGGCCCTGCTTGGCCCAGTACTCGATGACCGGGTCGAGGATCTTCCAGGAGAGCTCGACCTCCTCGTGCTGCGGGAACAGCGGTGGGTCGCCGAGCAGCACGTCGAGGATCAGGCGCTCGTAGGCCTCGGGCGAGGTCTCCGTGAACGCGTGGTAGTAGCCGAAGTCCATCGTGACGTCCCGCACCTCCATCTGGGTGCCGGGCACCTTGGCGCCGAACCGCACGGTGACCCCCTCGTCGGGCTGCACGCGGATGACGATCGCGTTCTGACCCAGCTCCGAGGTGTCCTCCGACTCGAAGGGCAGGTGCGGGGCTCGCTTGAACACGACGGCGATCTCGGTGACCCGCCGCCCCAGTCGCTTGCCGGTGCGCAGGTAGAACGGCACCCCTGCCCAGCGCCGGGTGTCGATGTCCACCCGCACCGCCGCGTACGTCTCGGTGATCGATCCGGGGTTGAAGCCCTCCTCCTCCAGGTAACCGGCCACCTTCTCGCCGCCCTGCCAGCCGCCCTCGTACTGGCCACGCGCGGAGTGCTTGCCGAGGTCGCGGGGGAGCCGCACGGCCGAGAGCACCTTCGTCTTCTCGGCCCGCAGCGCGGCGGCGTCGAACGAGACGGGCTCCTCCATCGCGGTGAGGGCGAGCAGCTGCATCAGGTGGTTCTGGATCACGTCCCGCGCCGCGCCGATGCCGTCGTAGTAGCCCGCGCGCCCGGCGATACCGATGTCCTCGGCCATCGTGATCTGCACGTGGTCCACGTAGTTGGAGTTCCAGATCGGCTCGAACAGCTGGTTGGCGAACCGCAGCGCCAGCAGGTTCTGGACGGTCTCCTTGCCCAGGTAGTGGTCGATCCGGAAGATGTCGTCGGGCCGGAACACCTGCGACACGATGTCGTTGAGCTCGCGTGCGCTGGCCAGGTCGTGGCCGAACGGCTTCTCGATGACCACCCGGCGCCACGTGCCGTCGTGGGGCTGGGAGAGCCCGGAGCGAGCCAGCTGCTCGCACACGACGGGGAATGAGGCGGGCGGCACCGACAGGTAGAACGCGTGGTTGCCGCCCGTGCCGCGGGTGACGTCGAGCTCCTCGACGGTGTCACGCAGCCGGTCGAACGCCTCCTCGTCGTCGAACGTGCCGGCGACGAACCGGATGCCCTCGGACAGCTGCCGCCAGGTCGCCTCGCGGAACGGCGTGCGGGCGTACTCCTTGACGGAGTCGTGCACGATCTGGGCGAAGTCCTGCGTCGCCCAGTCCCGGCGCGCGAAGCCGGTGAGCGCGAAGCCCGGCGGCAGGAGGCCGCGGTTGGTCAGGTCGTAGACCGCTGGCATCAGCTTCTTGCGGGCGAGGTCGCCGGTGACCCCGAAGATCACCAGGCCGCAGGGCCCGGCGATCCGGCGCATCCGGCGGTCGCGCGGATCGCGCAGCGGGTTGCGACCGGGGCCGATCCGCGCCGGGCTCATGCCGACGCTCCGGCAGCGGCGTCGAGGCCCGCCTGGACCGTGCCGAGCAGCTCGTTCCACGACGCGACGAACTTGTCGACGCCCTCGGCCTCCAACCGGGCGGTCACCTGGTCGAGGTCGACGCCGAGCGCGGCCAGCCGGGCGACGACCCGGGCCGCCTCGTCGTGCGTGCCGCTGACCGTGTCCGCACCCGGTCCGCCGTGGTCGGCCACGGCCTCGAGAGTCGCTCGGGGCATGGTGTTGACCACCCCGGGGGCGACGAGCTCGTCGACGTAGCGGGTGTCGGGGTACGCCGTGTCCTTGACCCCGGTGGATGCCCACAGCGGGCGTTGCGGGTGCGCCCCCGAGCCGGCGAGCGCGGCCCAGCGCTCGCCGTGCGCCACCTCCTGGTACGCGGCGTACGCGAGCCGGGCGTTGGCGATCGCCGCTGTTCCGCGCAGCGCCGCCGCCTCGGGCGTCCCGAGCGCGTCGAGGAGAGGGTCGACAGCCGTGTCGACGCGTGAGACGAAGAACGAGGCCACGGAGCCGATGGGCCGCAGGTCCACCCCGGCCGCGAGCGCCCGCCCCAGCCCGGTGAGGAACGCGTCCATCACCGCCCGGTACCGGTCGATGCCGAAGATCAGCGTCACGTTGACGCTGATGCCCTCGGCGAGCGCCTGGGTGATCGCCGGCAGGCCCTCGACGGTGGCGGGGATCTTGACGAACAGGTTGGGGCGCTCGATCTCGGACCACAGGGTGCGGGCGGCCTCGAGCGTGGCTCCCGTGTCGTGGGCCAGCCGGGGGTCGACCTCGATGGAGACCCGGCCGTCGACGGTGTCGGTGCGCTCGTAGACCTCCCGCAGCACGTCGCAGGCGTCACGCACGTCGTCGGTGGTGAGGCGCCACACCGCTTCGTCGACCGACGCGCCGTCCGCGGCGAGGCGCACCAGCTGGTCGCGGTACGCGTCGCCGGACCCGACCGCCTTGGCGAAGATCGTCGGGTTGCTGGTCACGCCGACCACCCCGCGTCGCGCCAGCGCGGCGAGCTCGCCGCCGCGCACCATCTCGCGCGAGAGGTCGTCGAGCCAGACGGCGACACCCGCCTGGGCCAACCGAAGCAGGGGGCTGTCCTGCCTGGCCATGTGCTGCCCCTTCCGTGAGTCTCGCCGGGTGACCCCGGCCCACTTGGCGGGCGGGTGGAGGGCTAGATCGTGCCCTCCACCGACGCGAGCGACGCCTTCGCGGCGTCGGCGACAGCCTCCGCCGTGATGCCGTACTCGCGGTAGAGCGTCTGGTAGTCGGCCGAGGCGCCGAAGTGCTCGAGCGAGACGGCCCGGCCGTGCTCGCCGAGGTACTTGTGCCACGGCATGGCGATACCGGCCTCGACGCTGACCCGGGCGCGGACCGACGAGGGCAGCACCGACTCGCGGTACGCCTCGTCCTGCTCGTCGAACCACTCGAGGGACGGCGCGGAGACGACCCGCGCGGGGATGCCCTCGGCCTCGAGCGCCTCGCGCGCCGCGACGGCGAGCTGCACCTCCGAGCCGGTGGCGATGAGGATGACCCGAGGAGCGCCGCTCGACGCCTCGAGCAGCGTGTACGCGCCGCGGGCCAGGCCGTCGGCCTGCGCGAAGCCGTCGACGCCGCGGGGGAACGTCGGGACGTTCTGGCGGGTGAGGATCAGACCCACGGGCCCCTCGCGCCGCTCGAGGATCGCCTTCCAGGCGGCGGCGGTCTCGTTGGCGTCGGCCGGGCGGACGATCGCGAGGCCGGGGATGGCGCGCAGCGCCGCCAGGTGCTCCACCGGCTGGTGGGTGGGGCCGTCCTCGCCGAGGCCGATCGAGTCGTGGGTCCACACGTAGGTGGCCGGGACGCCCATGAGCGCCGCGAGCCGCACGGCCCCGCGCATGTAGTCCGAGAACTGCAGGAACGTGCCGCCGTAGGCACGGGTGAGCCCGTGCAGCACGATGCCAGAGAGGATCGAGCCCATCGCGTGCTCGCGGATGCCGAAGTGCAGCGTGCGGCCGAACTCGTCGCCGGCGAACTCGTGGCTGGAGCGGTGGGCCGGGAGGAAGGACGGCTCGCCCTTCATCGTCGTGTTGTTCGAGCCGGCGAGGTCGGCACTGCCGCCCCACAGCTCGGGGAGCACGGGCGCCAGGGCGGACAGCACGGTGCCGGAGGCGGCGCGGGTCGCGACGGCCTTGTCCGCGGGGAAGGCCGGCAGCGCCTGCGCCCAGTCGGCCGGCAGCTCGTGCGCGACGAGGCGGTCGAGCAGCTCGGCGCGCTGCGGGTGAGCGGCGCGCCACTTGTCGAAGCCCTTCTGCCACTCCGCCTTCGCGGTGGCTGCGCGCGCTGCGAGCTTGCCGCGCGTGTGCTCGACGACCGCGTCCTCGACCGGGAACGGGGTGGTCGGGAAGCCGAGCAGCTGGTGCAGGCCCTCGACGGACTCGGTGCCCAGCTTGTTGCCGTGGGCCGTGTGCGAGTTGGTGTGGCCGGGGGTGGGCCAGCCGATGAGGGTGCGCAGTGCGATGAACGACGGCTTGTCCGTCACCGCCTTGGCCTTCGCGATCGCGGCGGCGAGGGCGTCGACGTCCTCGCGGTACTCGCCGGTGGCGGTCCAGTCGACCACCTGCGTGTGCCACCCGTAGGCGGCGTACCGGGCCACGGTGTCCTCACCGAACGCGATGACGGTGTCGCCCTCGATCGAGATCTCGTTGTGGTCCCAGATCACCAGCAGGTTGCCGAGCTCCTGCGTGCCGGCGATCGACGACGCCTCGGCGGAGACGCCCTCCTGGAGGTCGCCGTCCGAGGCGACGACGACGACGTGGTGGTCGAACGGGCTGGTGCCCGGTGCCGCGTCCGGGTCGAGGAGGCCCCTCTCGCGGCGTGCGGCCATTGCCATGCCGACCGCGGAGGCCAGCCCCTGGCCGAGCGGACCGGTGGTGATCTCGACGCCGGCCGTGTGCCCGTACTCGGGGTGCCCGGGGGTCTTGGAGCCCCACGTGCGCAGCGCCTGCAGGTCGGCCAGCTCCAGGCCGAAGCCGCCGAGGTACAGCTGGATGTACTGCGTCAGGCTCGAGTGCCCGGCGGAGAGGACGAAGCGGTCGCGACCGAGCCAGCCCGGGTCGGCCGGGTCGTGGCGCAGCACGTCCTGGTAGAGCAGGTACGCCAGCGGAGCCAGGCTGATCGCGGTGCCCGGGTGGCCGTTGCCCACCTTCTCGACCGCGTCCGCGGCCAGGATGCGGACCGTGTCCACCGCACGCAGGTCCAGGTCTGTCCAGCCGACCGTCGCCGCCAGGGGAGCCTTCGCGTTCACCACATCGTTCCCTTCCGGGCCCAGCCCGGGAAATGCGGACATGCCGCCGGGCCCCTCGTGGACCGGCGGGGCGCCTCTTGGGGCGCCTTCCCACCTGTACGCCGAGCCTATATCGAGCAGCGCTGCAGGCAGCCCCCGCGCACGCCGACCGGAGACCGGTCTAGGACCGAGGTCCCATGTACGATGACGATGCCGATCCTCCCGACGACGAACGGACTCGTGTGCGACTGACCAGCCCGGCGGCCCCGGCGGCCCCCGCGGTCTCGCGTGCCGTTCCGTCACCGGCGCATCCGGTCCAGTCGCCCGGCGGTGCGCCCACCCGGGGGTGGCGGGGCACGCTCGGCGCCTACGTCGCCCTGACCAAGCCGCGCGTCATCGAGCTGCTGCTGGTCACCACGCTGCCGACCATGGTGCTGGCCGCCGACGGCTTCCCCAGCCTCCCGCTGGTCCTCGCCACGCTCGCCGGAGGCGCGTTGGCCGCCGGCTCCGCGAACGTCCTCAACTGCTACCTGGACCGCGACATCGACGCCGTGATGCACCGCACCCGGCGCCGCCCCACCGTCACCGGGGCCGTCAGCCCCGCCGCGACGCTCGTCTTCGCCGCGCTGCTCGGTGCCGTCGCGCTCGTGGTCCTGTGGTTCGCGGTCAACCCGATCTCGGCGGTCTTCGCCGCCTCGGCGATCGCGATCTACGTCGTCGGGTACACGATGCTGCTCAAGCGCCGCACCTCGCAGAACATCGTGTGGGGCGGCATCGCCGGGTGCATGCCGGTGCTGATCGGATGGTCCGCCGTGACGGGCGGCGTCTCGTGGGCGGCGCTGCTGCTGTTCGGTGTCGTCTTCTTCTGGACGCCGCCGCACTACTGGCCTCTGTCGATGAAGTTCCGCAAGGAGTACGCGGCCGCGCAGGTGCCGATGCTGCCGGTGGTGGCCAGGGACACCCAGGTGGCCAGCCAGATGATCGGCTACGCGCTGGCGATGGTGGCCTGCTCGCTGGCGCTCTGGCCGGTGGGCGGCATGACGTGGGTGTACGCGGTGGCCGCGGCGGCGCTCGGGGTCTGGTTCGTCGGCTCCTGCCTGACGCTGCTGCGCCAGGCGCGCGACCCCGCGCACCACAAGGTGCGCGCGATGCGCGTGTTCCACCACTCGATCACCTATCTGACGCTGCTGTCGGTGGCGGTCGTCGTGGACGTGTTCCTGCCGCTGTAACCTCCCTGCATGCCGGACGGCGGCGGGCTCGAGCGGGCGCTGGACGCCTACCTCGCCCACCTCGACGTGGAGCGTGGGCTCTCGGCCAACACCCTCGCCGCGTACCGCCGCGACCTGGCGCGGTACGTCGCGTTCCTGCAGGCGCGCGGCGTCACGGAGCCGGCCGCCGTGAGCGACCGCGACGTCGAGGACTACGTCCTCGCGGTCCGCACGGGCGCGGACGGCCGCGCGGCACTGTCCGCGTCGTCCGCGGCGCGGGGCGTGGCCGCCATCCGCGGCCTGCACCGGTTCTGCGTGCCGGAGGGTCTCGCCCCGAGCGACCCGGCCCGGGGCGTGCACCCTCCGGCCCAGCCCCGCCGGCTCCCGAAAGCGCTCTCGGTCGACGACGTGCGGCGGCTCCTGGAGGCCGGGGTGCTCGGCGACGGACCCGTGCCGCTGCGTGACCGGGCACTGCTGGAGCTGCTCTACTCCACCGGCGCACGGATCTCCGAGGCGGTCGGCATGGACGTCGACGACATCGATCTCGAGACCGGGGCGGTGCGGCTGTTCGGCAAGGGCAGCAAGGAGCGCGTAGTGCCGGTGGGCTCGTATGCCGTGGGGGCCGTCGAGGCCTACCTCGTACGTGCCCGCCCGGCCCTGGCGGCCGGCGGGCGGGGCACGCCGGCGCTCTTCCTCAACGTGCGCGGTGCGCGGCTGTCGCGCCAGAGCGCGTGGGCGGTGCTGCGCACCGCCGCCGAACGTGCGGACCTGGCGAACGCCGCCCACGTCTCGCCGCACACGCTGCGGCACTCGTTCGCCACCCATCTGCTCCAGGGCGGGGCTGACGTGCGCGTGGTCCAGGAGCTGCTGGGCCACGCCTCGGTGGCGACCACGCAGATCTACACGATGGTGACGCCGGAGGTGCTCCGCGAGGTGTACGTCGCCAACCATCCGCGTGCACGCTGATGCGGCCCGTCGCCGAGGCAGGGGAGGGCGGCTCGGGTAGGTTTGCCCGCGTGGTGAGCCAGACTGCCGAGCCCTCGGTCGACGTCGTCGGCCGGCCGCTCCCGGACTTCCCCGTCCCGGCGCCGCTGACCTCGCACGGGCCGGCGCGCGTGATCGCCCTCTGCAACCAGAAGGGCGGCGTGGGCAAGACGACCACGGCGATCAACCTCGCCGCGGCGCTGGCCGAGTACGGTCGGCGGGTGCTCGTGGTCGACTTCGACCCGCAGGGCGCGGCGTCGGTGGGCCTCGGCGTGCTGCCCCACGAGCTGGACCTGACGGTCTACAACCTCCTCATGGACAAGGCCGTCTCGTTCGAGGACGTGGTGCGTCCCACCGCGGTGCCCGGCCTCGACCTGCTCCCGGCGAACATCGACCTCTCGGCGGCCGAGGTCCAGCTGGTCACCGAGGTCGCCCGGGAGACGGCTCTGACCCGCGCGCTGCGCCCGGCGCTCGACGAGTACGACGAGATCATCATCGACTGCCAGCCCTCGCTCGGGCTGCTGACCGTGAACGCCCTGACGGCCGCGCACGGCGTGGTGATCCCGCTCGAGTGCGAGTTCTTCGCGCTGCGCGGCGTCGCGCTGCTCGTCGAGACCATCGAGAAGGTCAGCGACCGGCTCAACCCCCGTCTCCAGGTGGACGGCATCCTGGCCACGATGTACGACGCACGCACGCTGCACGCCCGTGAGGTCGTGGCGCGCGTGCACGAGGCCTTCGGCGACAAGCTGTTCCACACGGTGATCTCGCGCACGGTGAAGTTCCCGGACGCGACCGTCGCCGCCGAACCGATCACCACCTACGCGCCGACGCACACCGGTGCGGAGGCCTACCGCCAGTTGGCTCGTGAGCTCGTCGCGCGTGGCGACGCTGCCTGAGACGGACGGCCCAGCCCCGCTCGGCGCCACGGGGTTCGAGGTCCACCTCGACGTCTTCGCCGGCCCGTTCGACCTGCTGCTCGGCCTGATCGCCAAGCATCGTCTCGACATCACCGAGGTGGCGCTGGCTCAGGTGACCGACGAGTTCATCGCCCACATCCGCGCCGCCGAGGGGCAGTGGGACCTGGGCCAGGCCTCCGAGTTCCTCGTGGTCGCCGCGACCCTGCTGGACCTCAAGGCCGCCCGCCTGCTGCCGGCCGGCGAGGTGGAGGACGCCGAGGACCTGGAGCTCCTGGAGGCGCGCGACCTGCTGTTCGCCCGGCTGCTGCAGTACCGCGCGTACAAGGAGGTCGCCTCGGACCTCGGGTCGCGGCTGGCCGAGGAGTCCCGGCGGCGCCCCCGCGCGGTCGCCCTCGAGCCGCACCTGGCGGCGCTGCTCCCGGACCTCGTCTGGTCGCTCGGGCCTGACGAGCTCGCGGCTCTCGCCGCCCGCGCCCTGGCGCCCCGGCCGGTGCCGATCGTCGACCTGACGCACCTGCACGCCCCCGCGGTGAGCGTGCGGGAGCAGGCGGCCGTGGTGGTCGAGCGGCTGCGCCGCTCGGGGGCCGTCCCGTTCCGCGCGCTGGTCGCCGACGCGGGGACCACGCTCGTCGTCGTCGCCCGCTTCCTCGCCCTGCTCGACCTGTTCCGGGAGTCCGCGGTGGCCTTCGACCAGCTGGCGCCCCTGGGCGAGCTCACGGTGCGCTGGATCGGGCGCGACGACCACGTGCTCCAGGTGAGCGACTTCGACGAGGACGAGGCGCCCGAGCACGCCGCCTCGCCCGAGCCCGGGCCCGCACCGGAACCCGAGCCCGAGACCGATCGACAGGAGGACGCGCCGTGACCGAGGAGCAGCAGCCGGCCGCCGCGGAGCAACCGGCCGCCGACGAGCTGGCATTCGACGTCGAGGAGCTGCCCGGCGGCGCGCTGGCCACCCTCGAGGCGGTGCTGATGGTGGCTGACGAACCCATCCCCTCCGTGCGCCTGGCCTCGGCCCTCGCCCTGCCGACCGCCCGGGTCGAGGAGCTGCTCGCCACCCTCGCCGCCGACTACCGCGGCGACGGCGGCGGCCGGGCCAGGGGATTCGAGCTGCGGCAGGCCGGTGGCGGCTGGCGCATCTACTCGGCACCCGCCTATGCGCAGGTCGTCGGCCGCTTCGTCCTGGACGGGCAGCAGGCCCGGCTGACCCAGGCCGCGCTGGAGACGCTCGCCGTGATCGCGTACCGCCAACCGGTGTCGCGGGGGCAGGTCTCGGGTGTGCGCGGGGTGAACGTCGACTCCGTGGTGCGCACGCTGACCACGCGCGGCCTGGTGGGCGAGGTGGGCGTCGATCCCTCGTCTGGCGCAGTGCTGTACGGGACCACGGGATACTTCTTGGAGCGGATGGGACTGACCAGCCTCGACGAGCTGCCCCCGCTGGCGCCCTACCTGCCGGAGGTCGACTCTCTGGAGGGCGTCGAACCGAGCGGAGGGACCCCATGAACTCGACCGGACGCGGGAGCGGCCGCGGCAAGAAGGCGCCGGCGCGTGACGTGCACGACCCCGAAGGCGTGCGCCTGCAGAAGGTGCTGGCTTCGGCCGGGATCGCCTCGCGGCGCGCCTCGGAGGAGCTGATCGCCGCCGGCCGCGTGACGGTGGACGGTGTCGTGGTGCGCGAGCTCGGTGTGCGGGTCGACCCCGAGAAGGCCGTGATCCACGTGGACGGCGAGCGGGTGCAGACCGACGCCTCGCTGGTCACGCTGGCCTTCCACAAGCCGGAGGGCGTGCTCTCGACGATGTACGACCCCGAGGGCCGCGAGACGATCGCGGACTACCTCGAGGACCAGAAGGTGCGGCTGTTCCACGTCGGGCGTCTCGACGCCGATAGCGAGGGCCTGCTGCTGCTGACCAACGACGGCGAGCTGGCCCAGCGGCTGACCCACCCCTCGTACGAGATCCCGAAGACGTACCTCGTCGACGTCATCGGCCAGGTGCCGCCCGGGCTCGGGTCGAAGCTGAAGAAGGGCATCGAGCTGGACGACGGTCCGGTGAAGGTCGACGCCTACAAGCTCGTCGACATGATCCCCGGCCAGAGCCTGGTCGAGGTGGTGCTGCACGAGGGCCGCAACCGCGTGGTGCGCCGCATGTTCGAGCAGCTCGGGTACCCCGTGATCCGCCTGGTGCGCACCAAGGTGGGCCCCATCCGCCTCGGGGAGCTCAAGGCCGGGCGCACGCGCGTGCTGAGCACCGCGGAGGTGGGCTCGCTGATGTCGGCGGTGGGGCTGTGACGATCGCCACGAAGGGCCCGGTGCGGGTGGTCGGCACGGGGCTGCTCGGCACCTCCGTGGGCCTGGGCCTGCGGCGGCACGGGGTCGAGGTACAGCTCGCCGACCCGTCGCGCACGGCGCTCGCGCTCGCGCGCGACGTGGGCGCGGGCCACCCGGCGCGGCCCGGCGACGCCGAGCCCGCCCTGGTGGTGGTGGCCGCGCCGCCGGACGTCACTGCGCAGGTGGTGCGTGACGAGCTGGCCGCCCACTCCCAGGCCGTGGTCACGGATGTCGCGTCGGTGAAGGGCTACGTGCTCGACGAGCTGCGCGCAGCGGACGCCGACCTGACGCGCTACGTCGGCTCCCACCCGATGGCGGGCAGGGAGCGCAACGGCCCGGCCGCTGCGCTGCCCGACCTGTTCCTCGGCCGGCCGTGGGTGATCGCCGACTCCGGGGCGTCCGACCCCGGTGCGCTGCTCGCGGTCCGCTCGCTGGCGGTCGACCTCGGCGCGGTGCCGGTGACGATGGACGCCGCCGAGCACGACGCCGCCGTCGCCGTGGTGTCCCACGTGCCTCAGCTGGCCTCCTCGCTGGTCGCGGCACGGCTGCAGGGGCTCGACGAGACGGCCCTGGAGCTGGCCGGGCAGGGGCTGCGTGACGTGACGCGGCTCGCGGCCAGCGACCCGGCGCTCTGGACCTCGATCCTCGCCGCCAACGCGCTCGCCGTGCGCGGCGTGCTCCTGGAGCTGCGCGACGACCTGGGCCGGGTGATCGACGCGCTGACCAGTGCCGCCCTGAGCACGGGACCGGAGGACGTGGCACCGGGCGCGCTCGCGGCACTCGCCGAGGCCATCGCCGCCGGCAACGCGGGGCAGTCGCGGATCCCCGGCAAGCACGGCGGCGCGCACCGCTCCTACGCCGCGGTGACGGTGCTGGTGCCCGACTCGCCCGGCGAGCTGGCGCGGCTGCTCACGGATGTCGGCGCGGCGGGCGTGAACCTCGAGGACCTGCAGCTCGACCACGCCGCCGGGCGACCGGTCGGCATGGCGGCGATCTCGGTGCTGCCCGACCGTGCCCAGAGGCTTCGGGAGGCGCTGGCGGAGCGCGGCTGGCGGCTGGTCCGGTGAGCGCGCTGGTCGTCGCGATCGACGGGCCCTCGGGCTCCGGCAAGTCCTCGGTGGCTCGCGCGGTGGCGCGCCACCTGGGCCTGGCCTACCTCGACACGGGGGCGATGTACCGGGCGGCCACGTGGTGGTGCCTCCAGGAGGGAGTCGATCTCGCGGACACCGCGGCAGTGGCTGACCTGGTGCGGCGGCTGCCGCTCGTCATGGGGCTCGACCCGAAGGCTCCCGGCGCGCACGTCGGCGGGGTGGACGTCGCCGGGCCGATCCGCGAGACCTGGGTCTCGGAGAACGTCAGTGCGCTGGCCACGAACCTGGCGGTGCGAGCCGAGCTGGTCGCACGCCAGCGCGACCTGGTGGCCGACGAGCGGACCGGCGGCTTCTCCGGGGGGCGCGGCGTGGTGGCGGAGGGTCGTGACATCACCACCGTGGTGGCTCCGGACGCGGACGTGCGGGTGCTGCTGACCGCCAGCCAGGAGGCTCGGTTGGCTCGTCGTGCGCTCGAGGTCCATGGCTCGTCGTCTGCCGCCGCCGTCGCCGCGACGACCGACCAGGTGCTGCGACGAGACGCCCGCGACTCGACGGTCGTCGAGTTCCAGAAGCCGGCCGAAGGCGTGGTGCTGGTGGACTCATCGGACCTCGACTTCGACCAGACCGTCTCGGCAGTCCTCGCGGTCGTCGAGGCACAGTCCGGACACCGGCCGTGACCGCGGAGCGGCCGGCCGGCTGGGTGCCGTCGCCCATCGGGCCGGGTTGGGGCCGCTGGTTGGGCAGGTTCCTGGCCAGGGTGGTGTGGAACACGACGGTCGTCGGCCGCGAGCGGGTGCCCCAGGAGGGGCCCGTGGTGCTCGCGGCCAACCACGTCGCGCTGATCGACGGGCCCATCTTCATCGGCATCGCGCCACGCGGGCTGCACTGCATCACCAAGCAGGAGCTCTTCAAGGGCCCGCTCGGGCTGCTGCTCCGCGCGGGCGGTCAGATTCCGGTGGACCGCAGCAACGGGCGTGCGGCGCTCCAGTCGGCGCTGGGTGTGCTGCGCCGCGGCGGTGCCATCGGGATCTTCCCCGAAGGAAATCGCGGGCGGGGGGCCGTCGAGGACGTCCGAGCCGGCGCGGCATGGCTGGCCGTGCACGGTTCGGCGCAGCTGGTCCCGGTGGCGATCCTCGGCACGCGCCGGACGGGGGAGTCCGTGGGGCACGTCCCCGGCGTGCGCCGGCGGTTCTACGTCGAGTTCGGCGAGCCGCTGCATGCCCCCGCCGAGGGCCCGGCGCGCCTGCGCATCGGCGCGACGAGCGACCTGCTGCGCGATGCGATGGTGGAGCTGGTGTCGCGCGCGCAGGAGCGCAGCGGCCTGCTGCTGCCCGCCGACGACCCCCGCCGCCCGGCCGCCTGATCGCCGAGCGCATCACTGTTGGTCGAACGCGTACGTTCCGGCGCGCCAGACGTACGCGTTCGACGATCAACGATGCGCTCGGCGGTCGGTGCGCGACGGTGCGTGCGTGGCGTCGTGGGGTCGGTGCTGCGGTAGGGGCCGCGGCCGGTGGGGGTGGGGTGTCGGGTCGGGGACAATGGGGGCGTGAGTTCTCCTGAGTTCCCCGCGTCCGTCGAGTTCGACGAGCAGCCCGACGACCTGGCGCGCGAGCGCGCCCTGCGTGCGGGCCTCGAGGAGTACGAGCTCGACGAGGAGGACCGCTTCCTCCTCGAGGGCGTCGAGGACGAGGAGGAGGGCGCCGGACGCGGGGCGGCGCTGCCGGTGCTCGCGATCGTCGGGCGGCCGAATGTCGGCAAGTCCACCCTGGTCAACCGCATCATCGGCCGCCGTGAGGCGGTGGTGCTCGACACCCCCGGCGTGACCCGCGACCGGGTGCGGTACCCGGCCGAGTGGGCCGGCCGCGACTTCGTGGTGGTCGACACCGGCGGCTGGGAGGTCGACGTCGCCGGGATCGACGCCCGGGTGGCCGAGCAGGCCGAGGTGGCGATCGCCCAGGCCGACGCCGTGGTGTTCGTCGTCGACGCGACGGTCGGCGCGACCGACACCGACGAGCAGGTGGTGCGGCTGCTGCGCCGCGCGGGCAAGCCCGTGGTGCTGGCGGCGAACAAGGTGGACGGCCCCTCGATCGAGGCGGACGCCGCCGCGCTCTGGGCGCTGGGCCTGGGCGAGCCACACCCGATCTCCGCGCTGCACGGCCGGGGTACCGGCGACTTGCTCGACGCGGTGCTCGACGCGCTGCCCGAGGTGTCCGCACACGGCGCAGCCCTGCCCGAAGGCCCGCGCCGCGTGGCCCTCGTCGGGCGCCCCAACGTCGGC
Source organism: Actinomycetes bacterium (assembly GCA_023438885.1). Lineage (GTDB taxonomy): Bacteria > Actinomycetota > Actinomycetes > Actinomycetales > Cellulomonadaceae > Cellulomonas. The sequence continues at coordinate 45,831 of JAEXPS010000008.1, read as the reverse complement.
AAGTCCTCGCTGCTGAACCAGCTGGCGGGCGCGGAGCGCGTGGTGGTCGACGAGGTGGCCGGCACCACGCGCGACCCCGTCGACGAGCTGGTGGAGCTGCGCGGGATCCCGTACGTCTTCGTGGACACCGCCGGGATCCGCCGTCGTGTGCACCAGACCACCGGCGCGGACTTCTACGCCAGCCTGCGCACGCAGGCCGCGATCGAGAAGGCCGAGGTGGCGGTGGTGCTCGTCGACGCGAGCGCGCCGCTGAGCGAGCAGGACACCCGCGTGATCCAGCAGGTGGTGGACGCGGGCCGGGCGCTGGTCATCGCCTACAACAAGTGGGACCTGATGGACGACGAGCGCCGGTACTACCTGGAGCGCGAGATCGAGCAGGACTTGGTGCAGGTGCAGTGGGCGCCACGGGTGAACGTCTCGGCGCGCACGGGCTGGCACGCGGACAGGCTGGTCCCGGCGCTGGAGATGGCGCTCGCGTCCTGGGACACCCGGGTGCCGACCGGCCGGCTCAACGCGTTCCTCGGCGAGCTGGTCGCCGCGCACCCTCACCCGCTGCGGGGTGGCAAGCAGCCGAGGATCCTCTTCGCGACGCAGGCCTCGACCCGTCCGCCGCGGTTCGTCATCTTCGCCACGGGGTTCCTGGACCCGGGGTACCGGCGGTACGTCGAGCGGCGGTTGCGCGAGACGTTCGGGTTCGAGGGCTCGCCGATCGTCGTCTCGGTGCGCGTGCGCGAGAAGCGGCGCCGGTAGCGCCGCCTGCTTCTACCCGCGGACGAGGGTGGCGATCGTCGCGCCGTCGTGGTCCGTCAGCACCAGCTCGTCGCCATCCAGCCCCGCACGGGCTGCGGAGGAGAACCACGCCGGCACGGGAGCCCCGTCACATGCCATGAGCGTGCTCGCGCCCCCGGTGACCAGCAGCCAGCCGTCGTCGCCGACGGCCCAGGCGCCTCCCGATCCGTTGCAGCCGTCGGTGCCCGTCCAAGTGCGGTCGTCGAGAACCTCGACGTACGGGTACGGGTTCGGAGACGGCGTGCCGCCGGCGTTGATGGAGGTCAGGTCCTCGGCGCGGGCATCCCACCGGCCCACCAGCGTGTCGCTCGTGACCGGGTCCAGCCCGGCGGGCAGCGGCGCGGGCGGCGCCAGGGCTGCGCGGACCTCGTCGGACACCTCGGGCGGTTCGCGGTAGGAGTCGCCGGCGCTCGGGATGGGCCCGGGTGTGCCGTCGACGCGGAGGGTGGCGAGCACCGAACCGTCTGCCGCGAGGAGCCGCCAGCCGTCCCCGTCGGGCTGGTAGGCGACTGCCTCCACGAGCCACGGGACGGATGGCCGGGACGAGGTCTCGCCGCAGGCCTCGTGCCAGCTGTACGGGTCACCGGCGAGGAACTGGTCGGCCGTCGCGCGCCAGCCGCCGCTGAGGACGCCGCACGGCCGGATCAGGTCGTAGCCGTCGACATCCGCACGCCACCAGGTGTCAGCGTCCTCGCCCTCGGCGCCGGTGACGCGCCAGAGGTTGACCAGGCCCACGGGGTCGTTCACCCCGCCGGACGCCCCGCCCGGCTGGTCGCTGTCGTCCTCGCTTCCCGACGTGGCGCAGCCCGCCAGCAGCAGGACGGCGACGACCAGGGTGGCGATGCGTGGGCGCACGGCTCCTCCTTCGGCTCGTTGTCGGGAGTATGTCGTGACCTGGCTCGGCCCGCGCTACGACGTGGGGATCGCTCCCTTGAGCACAATGAGGTCTTCGAGCGAGCCCGGCTCGCGGTACTGCCGCATCAGCGCGCGGGCCGCGTCGGTCGAGTCCCACACGTTCCACAGGAGCACGCCGACGAGAGCGCCGTCGCGGCTGTAGTAGACGACCCCCGTGTCGTCGGGCACCGCCCAGTCCTCGAGGAGGTCGAGGCTCGAGTCCAGGATGCCGACCGCCTCGTAGCCGAGGTCGAAGATGTCCGAGTAGAAGAACGGCGTGTGCTCGTAGGGCTCGAGGGGCGCACCCGCGAGGGTCGCGGCCATGGCGCGTCCCGCCGCACGCCCGGACATCGTCGCCTGGTCGACGTGCTCCACCCGGCGCCGGCCGAGGATCGCGTCCGGGTAGCCGGCGATGTCCCCGGCCGCGAACACCAGCGGGTCGACGGTGCGCAGGAAGCGATCGACCACCACGCCGTTGTCCACCGGCAGCCCGGCGGCCTCGGCGAGCTCCACGTTGGGCACGATGCCCAGGCCGAGGACCACGCCGGCGCCGGCGAAGGAGACCGCGGTGCCGCTGGTGTCGGCATGGACGGTCACGGACTCCGGGGACGTGTGCTCCAGCCAGCGTGCCGTCGTCGCCGTGCGCACGATGACACCGTGCTCCTCGAACGTCCGGCGGATCCTGTGCTGCAGGCCCGGCGGGTATGTCCGGGCCCCGACCTCGTCGTCGGGCGTCAGGAACGTGACCTTCGAGCCCGCCATCGCCAGGCCGGCGGCCATCTCCGTGCCGATGAAGCCGCCGCCGACGACGATCACCTCTCTGCCCGCCAGCGCCCGCGCCCGGTGGTAGTCGTCGATGGTGCGGTAGTAGACGACCTGCGCGGACGGCCCGAGGTTCAGCTCGCGCGGACGTCCGCCCGTCGCCAGCAGCAGGGCGCGATAGCTGTAGAGGTCGTCGTCCGCCCGGACGGTGCGTGCCCCACGGTCGAGAGCGGTGACGCGCATGCTCGTGTGAACCTGGGCGCCGGCAGCCTCGTCGGTCCCGAGGAACGGCTCGCGGCCGGACGGGTCGCGCCACAGGTCCTTGGAGAGCGGGGGACGCTCGTACGCGGGCTCGGCCTCCTCGCCGAGGATCGCGATGCTGCCGCTCGGGTCGATCTCCCGGATGCCCCGAGCGGCGGCGTCCGCCGCCATGCCACCGCCGACGATGACGTAGTCGTAGTCGAAGCGCATGGCGCCCACGGTACGTGTGACCTGGGCGGTTGGCGCGGCGGGGTGGTCCGTCGCACTCCCGTGGCGGCACGACGAGGTTCGGGGGAGCCGTGCCGCGTGGGGTAGCATGTGCGCGGCCCTTGCGGGCCAGCGGGCTGTGGCGCAGCTTGGTAGCGCACTTGACTGGGGGTCAAGGGGTCGTGGGTTCAAATCCCGCCAGCCCGACAGGTGACGTAGCAGTTCAGGAGCGGTTCTTGGATAGCGGGAACCGAACCTGACGCTTCGGTGAGGGTGGGGCTGCGCTTCGAGGTCGACGCGGTCGCCTCCCGCCACCCCGGCGTCTGAGCCGGGATCATGCCTCGCGCATGAGCCCAGCGGCCGTGGCGCACGGTCAGGCTGCACCCGTGACCGCATGCACGACCGGCAACGCTGGATGACGCCCGTGGACCGGTTCGACATGGTCGTCAGCGTCGCCAGGCTGGGGCTGGAGTCCAGCGGCGAGGGCGTCGAGACACTCGAGCGCTACGTCGCGCGCGCGGCCGCGGCCCTCGGCATCGAGGTCCGCTTCGTCGTGCTCGCGGAGCAGGTGGTGGTGACCGAGGTCGCCGGCGGCATCACGCAGCGGCTCGCAATCGTGCGGGCGAACCCGGGCATCTTCCGGCTCGACCAGCTCGCCGCGCTCGACAGGGTGCTCGACGACCTCGAGGGCGGACTTGAACCCGAGGTGGCCAGCGAGCGGCTGGACGCCATCGAGCGTTCGAAGCCGCGCTGGCCGCCGTGGGCGCGCGTGATCGGCGTCGCCTGCTTCGCCGCCGGGTTCGCCCCGAGCGTCGTCGCGTCGTGGAACGAGGTGGCGGCGGCCGCGATCCTCGGGCTGCTGATGGGAGTCCTGCTGGTCGCGACGGCCGGGACCCGGGTCGAGCCGCTGCTGCCGTTCGTGGGGGCGTTCATGGTGACCCTGCTGGGGTTGACCGTCCTGTCCGGGCTCGCGACCGAGACGGGGGTGGCGCTGCTGGTGATCCCTGCGCTGTTCATCACCGTGCCGGGGGACACGCTGTCCGCGGCGGCTGCCGAGCTGCTCGCCGGGAGCCTCAGTACCGGAGCCGTGCGGCTGCTGTACGGGCTCTTCGTGCTCAGCCTCATCGTCATCGGGATCGTCGCCGCCGCCGGCGTCACCGGGCACATGGACGCCCTGAAGGAGACGCTGCCGCCGCCGGAGCTGTCGGTGGGGGTCGTCCTGGCCGGCTGGGTCGTGTTCTGCGTCGGGCTGGTCCTGGCTTTCAACGCCCAGCCGTCGGTGACGGTGTGGCTGGTGCCGACCGTCATCGCCACCTACCTGCTGCAGCAGGGGGCGACGCGGGTGGGCGGCTCCATCGTCGGCACGCTCGTCGCCGGCGCCGCGCTCGGCGCCTTCGCCAGCGTGGTCGCGCAGCAGGCCAACCGCCCGCCCCGGCTGGTCCTGCTGCTCGGCGGGTTCTTCGTGCTGACGGTTGGCGGCGTCGGCGTTCGCGGCGTCACCGCTCTCATCGGCGGGGACGTGGTGTCCGGTGTCAGCAACCTCATCGAGTTCGGCGTCCAGATGCCGACGGTCGCCCTCGCGCTCGCCGTCGGGGTCGTCCTCGCCTCGAGGCTGAGGCCGTCCCACCTGGGGGCGGGCTGACCGGATGGACGCCGACCGCGCCGACACCTACAAGACCCTCGATCTCGCCCTGCGGATCGGGGAGATCCTGCTGCGCTCGGGTGCCGGCGCGGCCGACGTGACGGCGACGATGCTGGCGGTCTGCTCCGCCTGCGGTGTGACCCGGGTGTCGGCGGACGTCACCTTCGTGGACCTCACCCTTCACCACCAGCCGAGCCCGGACGAGCCGGCCGCGATCCGGGTGCGGCGGGTGACCCGCAGGCCCGTCGACTACGAGCTCCTCACCCGCACCGACGAGCTGGTGCGAGGCCTGGTCGAGGGGCGTGTGACCCGGGACGAGGCGCGTGGCGAGGTGGCTCGGCTGGTGTCGACCGGCCACCGCCGGCACCGGTGGGCCGTCACGGTCGGTCTCGGCGTCATGGGCGCCGGCACGGCCCTGCGACTCGGCGGCGGCGTCGTCGTCTGCCTCCTGGCCTTCGTGGCGGCCTGTGCCATCGACCGCACGCAGAGGCTGATGGCCCGGCGTGCGATTCCGATGTTCTACCAGCAGGCCGCCGGTGGTCTCCTCGTCGCGCTGATCGCCGTGGTCGCGGCGGCGACGGCCCTGGAGGTCAACCCGTCCCGCGTCGTCACCGCGGGAATCGTGATGATGCTCGCCGGGATCGGCCTGATGGGTGCCAGCCAGGACGCGATCCTGGGCTACCCGGTGACGGCCAGCGCTCGCACGCTCGAGGCCGTGCTGCTGACGTCCGGCATCATCGGGGGTGTCGGTGCCGGCCTGAGCCTTCGCGGCGTGCTGGGAGTCCATCTCGAAGTGCTGCAGCAGGGCTCCGTGGGCCTGGCCGGCGCAGGGGTCGCTGCAGCGGGTGCCGCGATCGCGTCGGCCGCCTTCGCCTACGCCTCCTATGCGCCGATCCGCGCACTGGTCGCGGTGGGACTCGTGGGCGGCGTCTCGGACGCGGTCGCGACCCTTCTCGGGCAGACCGACCTCGGGAACACGTGGGGGATCGCCACCGCGGCCGTCGTCATCGGCCTGGTGTCGTACACGGCTGCGGGCCGGATCGGCGTGCCGCCGCTCGTCGTCATCGTGCCCTCCGTGGTTCCGCTGCTGCCCGGTCTGGCCATCTATCGAGGGCTGGCGCTGCTCGTCGAAGGCAAGGACGGCGTGCTCGAGCTGGCGGCGGCCGCGGTGGCAGCCGTCACCCTGGCGGCCGGCGTGATCCTCGGGCAGTACATCGCCCAGCCTGTGAGGAAGGAGGCGCGCCGGCTGGGGGACCTGCCTCGGCCGCGGCTCGCCGGTCCCTGGAACACCCGGGGTGGGCACTCGCACTGGCACCCGGTCGATGATGCCTGACCTGCACGAGTGGTCGGCCCGCACGGCCCGTGCGATCGTTTCACCCATGGGCGCAGGGGGCTTCGCCGCTGCCGACTATGCGGCACGGATGAGCCGCGCGGCCGACGACGCCGCCGCCGCAGGACTCACCGGCCTGCTGGTGACCCCGGGACCGGACCTCGTGTGGCTCACCGGCTACCGCCCCACCGCGATCACCGAACGGCTGACGCTCCTGGTGCTGCGGCCCGACGAGGAGCCCTGCCTGCTGGTGCCCCGGCTCGAGCGCCCGGACGCCGAGCGGGCGGCGGGATCGGGCGCGCTCGCGATACGGGACTGGGTCGACGGTGACGACCCGTACGCGGTGGCTGCACCACTGCTCCGTCCGGACGGCCGCTACGGCATCTCGGACTCGACGTGGTCGATGCATCTGCTGGGGCTTCAGGGGCGCCTTCCGCAGTCGCAGTACTGGTCGCTGACGCAGCGGATGCCGATGCTGCGGGCCGTCAAGGACGGCGCCGAGCTGGCGAGGCTTGCTGCCGCCGGCGCCGCCGCCGACGCCACCTTCAGGCAGATCGTCACGGTGCGCTTCAGCGGCCGCACGGAGACCGAGGTGGCCGACGACCTCGCCCGCCTCCTGCGCGAGCACGGCCACGAGCAGGTCGACTTCACCGTGGTCGGTTCCGGTCCGAACGGCGCGAACCCGCACCACGAGGCGGGGGAGCGCACCATCGAGATCGGCGACACGGTGGTTCTCGACTTCGGCGGTCTGCGAGACGGCTACGGGTCCGACACCACTCGGACCGTGACCGTCGGGGAGCCGAGCGCCGAGGTTCAACGAGTCCACGATGTCGTGCGACAGGCTCAGCAGGCGGCGTTCGAGGCGGTCCGGCCCGGGATCGCGTGCCAGGACGTCGACCGCGTCGCGCGGGCGGTGATCGCGGACGCCGGCTACGGGGAACAGTTCATCCACCGGACCGGTCACGGCATCGGCGTGACCACGCACGAGCCCCCGTACATGGTCGAGGGCGAGACGCAGCGCCTGCTGCCCGGGATGTGCTTCTCGATCGAGCCCGGCATCTATCTGGCGGGCCGCTTCGGAGTGCGGATCGAGGACATCGTCACGGTGACCCCGGACGGTGGCCAGCGTTTCAACAACACCGACCACGGCATCACGGTGGTCGCCTGACAAAGGGTCGTTCTGCTGTCGAAGGAGACGTCGCATGTGCGGTAACGGGGTTCGGAGTCGAAGCGGCCGCACCAACTCGCGGAGTTCGCGATGACCGCGGCCGACGTGCCGGCCGACGGCCTCGTCGTCGGCAAGGCACGAGCCGCGCGGGCTCCGGCGACCACCTACATCGCCTGGACGGCGTTGGCGCTGATGACGACGAGCTCGGTGGCGAGCCTGCGTGCCGCGCCGACGATGGCCGTCTACGGCCTGGCCTGCGTGTTCCTGTACCTGCTGCCTGCGGTGGTGTTCCTGCTGCCGACATCGCTGGTGTCGGCCGAGCTCGCCTCCGGGTGGGAGGGCGGCGTCTTCAAGTGGGTCTCCGCCGGCATCTCCAAGCCCATGGGGTTCCTGGCGGTCTGGTGCCAGTTCGCCATGACGATCTTCTACTATCCGAGCCTGCTGGGGTTCGTCGCCTCCACGCTGGCCTACGTCTTCAACCCGGAGCTCGCCAGCAGCGGCCCGTACACGGCCCTGGTCATCGTGGTCGTCTACTGGACCGGGGTGTTCATCTCCTCCCGGGGGACGAAGGGGATCGCCGGCCTGGCGAGCGGCGGCCTGATCATCGGAACGTTGATCCCCGGTGTGGTGCTGGTGACGTTGGGCATCGTGTTCCTCGGTCAGGGCAACCCGTCCGCGGCCCCGATGGACGCCGACCACCTGCTGCCCGCGTGGGCGGGACTGGCCAGCCTCGTGCTCATCGTCAACAACTTCCTCTCGTACTCCGGCATGGAGATGAACGCGGTCCACGTCTCCTCGTTGCGGGATCCGCGCAGGGAGTACCCGAAGTCGATGTTCCTGGCCATGGGACTGGTCCTGGCGATCTTCATCCTCCCGGCGCTCGCCATCAGCTGGGTGGTGCCGGCCGAGGATCTGTCGCTGACGGCTGGCGTGATGCAGGCGTTCGACGCGGTGTTCTCGAACTTCGGCTGGCACTGGCTGACGCCGATCTTCGGCGTCATGCTCGTCGCCGCGTCCCTCGGCGGGATGCTGACGTGGCTGGCGGGGCCGTCGAAGGGCCTGCTGCTCATCTCGCGTGAGGAGGGATACCTGCCGCCCTTCCTGCAGCGGCTGAACAGGCAGGGCGTGCAGCAGAACATCCTGGTGACTCAAGGCATCGTGACGACGGTGATCGCCCTCGGGTACGCGCTGATCCCCAGCGTCTCCAGCGCGTACTGGATCTTCTCGGTGATCACCACGCAGGTGTACCTGATCATGTACCTGCTGATGTTCGTGGCGGCCGTGCGGCTGCGCCGCCGGTTCCCCGACCATCCGCGAGGGTTCCGGGCACCGTGGCTGGTGGGACTGTGCGGAGTCGGCTTCGCCGCGTCGCTGGCGGCGCTGCTGATCGGGTTCGTGCCGTCCTCGCAGTTCGGCGACGGGAACACCGCGCTGTACGTGGCGATCGTCGGCGGTGGGGCGCTGGGCCTCGGGCTGCTCGTTCCCTACCTCTTCTACCGGTTCCGCAAGCCGTCGTGGAAGCTCGCCGATCAGGAGGGGGTAGTGGCATGAGCACCCATCACGAGACCACCCACCGTGGAGAGCGCATCGTGGTGTACGTCCTCATCGGGGTCGTGTTCGTGCTCCTCGCGGTCGTCGGCGCCATCGTCTTCGACTCCGGGTCCGACGAGGCCGGCGCCGAGGCTGACGACAAGGCCAACCAGCTGATCGCGGCGCTGGCGGAGGCGGGCGTGGAGAACGTGCCGTCGCACGATCAGGTCGTCAACACGCTGGGCACGGACGGCGGAGCGGCGTGTGCGAGCCCGGACAGCGAGCTGAGCCAGGCGACCTACTACTCCCAGCTGGTCAACGGCGCGGCGGGTCCCGGCATCCGCCCCGTGATCGCCGACGAGCGGGTGGTCCGCGGTCAGGTGCTCATCATGTCGATCTACTGCCCGGACCGGCTGGACGCCGTCAAGGCCTGGCTCGACGACCTCAAGGTCGCCGTCGTCATCAACGAGTAGCGGCCGGCTGCCCCGCCGTACCGGAGGCCGTGGTCGGCAGCGTGTGGGCGACCGCGGCGGCCGAGGCGGCCGCGTCGTCGAGCGTGCCCTGCGGCGGGTGGTGACGCCCCATCACCACGGCCATGGCGACACCCGCGACGCTGAACCCGGCCATCACCCAGCTCGCCGCCCCGAGGCCGGAGGCGAGGCCCTCCGCCGGCGAGTACCCCGCATCGGTGCGGTTCGTGATGACCGCGGCGTTGATGGTGGCGGCCAGAGCCGTCGCGACGGCGGCACCGACGTACCGCGCCATGTTCGAGACACCCGATGCCGACCCGACCTGCGCCTCGTCCACGCTGGCGGTCGAGGCGGAGGACGCCGGACCGTTCGACATCCCCATGCCCACCGCGATGGCGATGAGGGGCAGCAGGAACGCGACGTACCTCCAGTCCGGCTGCGTCAGACCGATCACCGCGAAGCCGGCCGCCGTGACGAGGAAGCCGAGTGCGACGACCTGGCGGCCGCCGTACTTGGCGGCCAGCCGGGGGACGATCGGGGCGATGACGACCAGGCCCACGGTGGCGGGCAGGGTGGCCAGACCCGCCTGGAAGGGCGAGAAGCCCAGAGCGTCCGGGTTCTGGAAGTAGAGGCTGAGCAGGTACATCAGGCCGTTGATGGTGCCGGCACCGATGAGGATCGCGACGGTGGAGCCCACCAGGATGCGGTTGCGGAGCAGGTTCAGGTCCAGCAGCGGGACCGCGACCCGGCGCTCGACGGCGACGAAGGCGAACCCGGAGGCGACGGCGACCACGAGGCAGCCGATGGTCGCGAGCGAGAACCATCCCCAGGCACTGCCCTTGCTCATCGCGAGCACGATCGGGCTCAGCGTGAGTGCGACCAGCACGGAGCCGAGGTAGTCGATGTCGCGTGGACGGTGGGGGTCGCGCGACTCGGAGACGGCGGCAGCGGTGATGAGCATGCAGACGATCGCGACGCCGGCGTCGATCCAGAACAGGCCCTGCCATCCGGTGAGGTCGACCAGCAGGCCGCCGATCAGCGGCCCGGCTGCCGCGCCGACGGCCGCCGCCGCGCCCCACAGGGAGACGGTTCTCAGCTGTTCCTGCTGCTGGCCGGTGTTCGCCACCGTCAGGAGGCTCAGGCCGCAGGCGAGGATCGTCGAGCCCGCCGCGCCCTGGATCACCCGGCCGAGGATGACCATCGTTCCGCTGTTGGCCAGGGCGATGAAGACGCAGGAGACGACGAACAGCAGCAGGCCGAGCTGGAACACCCTGCGGCGCCCGAACACGTCGCCCAGCGACCCGGCGGTGATGATCACCGCGGCGCCCATCAGCGAGTAGCCGGTGACCGCCCACTGGAGCGTGTCGACCGAGGTTCCGGTGTCGGCGCTGATGGCGGGCAGCAGGATGCTCACCGCGGAGGTGTTGGCGTTGACGACGAGCGTCGACAGGCACGTGGCGACCAGGACCCCGGTGTGGCGTGTCGTGGACGTGCTCGCGGCCTCAGCCATGGTGCCGGCCCGCTCCGGGGAGCCGGGACAGGAACAGGGTCTCCGCCACCGCCATGTTCTCGATCTCCCTCGGGTCGACGCTCTCGTTCGGTGCATGGATCAGGCACTTCGGCTCCTCGACCCCGAGGAGCACGATCTCGGCCTTCGGGTAGCCGGCCGCCAGCACGTTGCACAGGGGGATCGAGCCGCCCTGCCCGGCGGTCACCATCGGGCGCCCGAAGGCGTCCGCCATCGCCCCCGCCAGGACTGCGTACGCGGGGCCGTCGGTGGCAGCGCTGAACGGCTCGCCGTCGGACTCGCGCTCGATCCGGACCTTGACGCCCCACGGCGCGGCATTCTCGAGATGGGCCACGAGGGCGTCCTGGGCCGCACGCGCGCTCATGTGCGGCGGCACCCGCAGGTTGAGCCGGGCCGACGCTCGCGGCTGGATCGCGGCGGCCGAGCCCACCACGGGAGGGCAGTCGATGCCGAGGATCGTCACCGCCGGCCGCGCCCAGACCAGGTCCGCCACCTCGCCGTCACCGAGCAGGTGCACCCCGTCGATCACGCCGGCGTCCGCGCGGAACTGCTCGGCCGGGTAGGGCACCCCTGGCCACCTCGCCGAGGCGTCGAGGCCGTCGATCGTCGTGTTGCCCCGCTCGTCTCGGAGCGTGGCGAGCATGTGCACCAGCGCCGCGAGCCCGTCGGGGGCGGGACCGCCGAACATCCCGGAGTGGATCTCGCCGGTCAGCGCCTCGACGTGCACGACGACGTTGGCGATGCCGCGCAGGGTCGTCGTGACGGTGGGCAAGCCGACCTCGGCGTTACCGGTGTCCGCCACCACGATGACATCGGCGTCCAGGGCGCCCGGGTTGGCGGCGACGTACTCCTCGAGGCCTCCCGTGCCCTGCTCCTCGGAACCCTCGACCACCACACGGACCCCGACGGGGAAGAGGTGCCCTTCGGGCGCGGCACCGGCCAGTGCGCGCAGCGCCGTGAGATGCACCAGCAGGTTGCCCTTGCAGTCGGCCGCACCCCGCCCGTACCAGCGGCCGTCGCGCTCGGTGAGCTCGAACGGAGGGGAGTGCCACGCGTCGTCGACCAGTGGCGGCTGCACGTCGTAGTGGCCGTAGAGGAGAACGGTCGGAGCGCCGTCCGGCCCGGGCGTGAAGCCGACCACTGCGCTGGTGCCGTCCGGCGTCGGCTGGAGATGCACGTCCTGCACGCCCACCTGCGTGAATGCGTCGACGAGCCACTGGGCCGCGCGCGTGCACTCCTCGGGCGGGAACTGCCGGGGGTCGGCGACGGACCGCATGGCGACCAGCTCGGCCAGCTCGGCATGGGCGCGGGGCATCAGTGCCTGGACTGCGATGCGGGCCTGCTCGACGTCCATGTCCGCTCCCTCGTGCCGCGCGGGTCCGGCGCGGAACGTTCGGGCGCAGATGCTGCGCCGAGCGGCCCCGCCGAGCCAGACGCTACCTGCGGGGGTGCGGACCCGCAGGTCGAGGGCCCATCACCGGGCGACGAGGGCGAAGACCCCCCATCCGACGTACTCGCGGGTGTAGGCGGCGTACCGCCGCGGGGCCGAGGTCAGCTCGGCCCGGACCTCCGCCGCGAAGTCGTCGTCCGGATGGGCGTCGAGCCAGCGGCGCATCGTGATCCACCGGGGCGCCTCGTACCTGTCCCAGCTGTCCTGGTCGGCCAGCACCATCTCGACGACGTCGTGGCCCAGCTCGTCGAACGACCCGAGCAGCTCGGGGAGCGTCAGGAAGTCCGAGATCGACTCGGCGCCACAGGCCTGGGCGACCTCCTGCGTCGCCGGCAGCTGCCGCCAGTACGGCTCGCCGATGAGCACCGTGCCGCCGGGGACGAGGCTCCTCGTCAGGAGCTCGATGGTGCCGGCGACACCACCGCCGATCCAGGTGGCTCCGACGCACGCGGCGACGCCGACCTTCTCGTCGGACACGTAGCCGGCCGCATCGTCATGGACGAACGTGACGCGATCGGCGACGCCGAGCTCGACGGCGCGCAGGCGTGCCCGCTCGGTGAACGGCGCGCTCATGTCGACGCCGGTCCCGACGATCCCGTGGTCCCGGGCCCAGGTGCACAGCATCTCGCCCGAGCCGCTGGCGAGGTCGAGGATCCGGGTGCCCGGCTCCAGGCGCACCGCCGCGCCGAGCGTGGCCAGCTTCTCCGGCGTGAACGGGTTGTGGATGCGGTGGTCGCTCTCGCTGATGTTGAAGATCCGGGGGATGTCCACGGTCGAAGCACCTTCGATGTCGGGGATGGTGGGAGCCCCAGACACTACGGACGCCTGAGCCGGCGTGTCATCGCGATTCCTGGCCCCGGGCCTGCCCGTACGGCGGAGGAGTGACGATCCGCGCGACGCCTAGGATTGACGATCGTGAGCTCGCTCCAGCGCTTCATGATGCTGTCGAAGATCCATCGCGCGACCGTCACCCAGGCCGACCTCGACTACGTGGGGTCGATCACGATCGACGAGGAGCTGATGGAGGCGGCGGACCTCCTGCCCAACCAGGAGGTGGACGTCCTCGACATCACCAACGGTGAGCGCCTCACCACCTACGCGATCCCGGGACCTCGGGGAGGCCGCGACATCCGGATCAACGGGGCCGCGGCCCACCTCGTGTCCGTGGGCGACCTTGTGATCGTGGTCGCGTACGGCTTGATGAGCGACGAGGACGCTCGCCGCCACACGCCACGGGTGGTCATCGTCGACGAGGGAAACGACATCGTCGCGCACCCCTGAGGGGGCGGGGCGCTGAGCGCGCCGTCGCCTCGCCGCGGGTCAGCACCCCGTCGCTGAGCTCCGCTGCCTCGAACGCGACGCCGGCAACCGAGCGCCTCCGCCGATGCGACTACGCCCGGTCGCGGCCTCCGGCCCAGGCGGTCGGCTTGTCGAGCCCCGGCAGGTCGAGCACGCAGACGGCCGCCTCGATGTTGTTGCCGTCCGGGTCGCGCACGAACCCGGCGTAGTAGCCGACGACGGCATCGCCGATGTACTCAGGCCACTCGCGTGGCTCGTGGAGCACCTCGTAGCCCAGCGCGCGGGCAGCCTCGACGAAGGCGTCGACCTGCTCGTTCGTCTCGGCGGCGAAGGCGATGTGCGACTCGCGGAAACCGGTCCCGCTCACGAACGTTCCGATCCAGAAGTCGGGGCCGTGCACGCCATAGCCGATGGCGTACGGCGACTTGTCCTCCCTGCGCCCGGCGCCGAGGGTGGCCATCACGGCGTCATAGAACTGCGCCGACTTCGCGAAGTCGGCGCACTGGATCTCCACGTGTGAGAGGAACATGCCCCTGATGGTAGGGAGCACAACGGGCGCGGGGGGCCGCTTGCGCCGTCTTCGTCGTCTGCGGGAGCAACGGCAGCACCGTGCAGCCCGGCGAACGTCGCGCGGCCCGTCCAATGGGACGTTCTTGGCCTGCCTCGTCGTGCCAGGGAGATGGTCGGCGAGTGCTTGACTTCTCCGGTGCAGCGCAACCCCAACTCCCTGTGGACCACCCTGAAGACGTTGCGCGGCAACCCCCGTGCCGCCGTCTACACGGAGCCGATGTGGGGCCTGTCGATGGCCCTGGTGCTGCCGTACGCGTCGGTCTACATGCTGGCGCTCGGTGTGCACGACGAGCAGATCGGGCTGCTGGCGACGGTCTCCCTGCTGTCGCAGGTGGTGTTCGGACTGCTGTCGGGCGTCATCACGGACAAGCTGGGCCGACGCACCACCACCGCGGTGTTCGACGTCGTCGCATGGGCGGTGCCGTGCTTGATCTGGGCGGTCGCGCAGAACTTCTGGTACTTCCTCGTCGCGTCCCTCATCAACGGCGCCTGGCAGGTGACGCAGAACTCGTGGGACTGCCTCCTGGTTGAGGACGCCGAGCCGCGGCACATCACCGGCATCTACTCGCTGGTGGGAGTCGCCGGGAACTTCTCGGCCCTGTTCGCGCCGATCGCCGCGTTCCTGGTGTCGCGGCAGGGGCTGGAGCCCGCCGTGCGGATCCTGTACGTCAACGCGGCGGTCGTCATGACGCTCAAGCTCCTGATCCTCTACCGGTACTCCACCGAGACCGGGACCGGCCGGGTCCGGATGGAGCAGACCCGCGGGCGGTCGATCTGGTCGCTGCTGGCGGAGTACCGCGCGGTGCTCCCGATGGTGCTGCGCTCGCGCGGCACCGTGTTCTCGCTGGCCGTGATGGCGATCGTCGGCGCCGTGACGGTGGTGACCGGCACGTTCTGGCAGGTGATCATCAACACCAAGCTCGGGGTGCCGGATGCGCTGCTCCCGTTCTTCCCCATGGCGCGCTCGATCCTCTCAGGGATCTTCTTCTTCACGCTGATCCCGCGGCTGACCGGCACCCATCGCCTCAAGCGCGCGACGCTGTGGGGCTTCGGCGCGTACCTGGCCGGGCAGCTGCTGCTCGTGGCGATCCCTGCGCCCGGCGGTGCGGCGACGGCGGGCACCTACGCCCTGCTCGGGGGCACCCTGGTGCTCGACGCGTTCGGTGCCGGCATCCTCTTCATGCTCTCGGAGTCGCTGGTGGCGCTCCACGTCGACAAGGACGAGCGCTCGCGCGTCATGGCGATCCAGCGCACGTGCGTGATGCTGGCCACCGCGCCGTTCGGGTGGATCGCCGGCTGGCTGTCCGGCATGAACCGCACGTGGCCGTTCGTGCTGACGTCGGCGCTGCTGGCCCTCGGCCTGATCGTCACGGCGCGGTTCTACGTCACCACCCACGCCACCGAGCCCGCCGAGGAGGCCGTCACCGGCTGACTGCTCGGCGCCTCGTCCCACCGCGGCGCGGAACGTCGGTGCGTGCCTCTAGCCTGACCCGGTGAGCCTCGCCGAGCGCCATCACCGCTTGCGCCGGATGACGGGCCGGGACCCCGAGGAGGCGCACCGGTCGGCCACCCCGCTCGAGCTGCTGTTCGACCTGACCTTCGTCGCAGCGTTCGCGCAGGCGGGCGACCAGGCGGCACACCTGCTGGCCGAGGGTCACTTCGCCGCCGCGCTGGTGGCGTTCTCGTTCGTCGCGTTCGCCGTCTGCTGGGCCTGGGTGAACTTCTCGTGGTTCGCCTCGGCGTTCGACACCGACGACTGGTTCTTCCGGCTGGCCACGATGGTGCAGATGGTCGGTGTGCTCGTCCTCGCTCTCGGTGTGCCCCAGGTGTTCACCTCGATCGACCACGGCGAGCCGCTGGACAACGGCGTGGTGGTGGCCGGGTACATCGTGATGCGGGTGGCGATGGTGGCGCAGTGGGTGCGCGTCGCCGTCCAGGACCCGGCGAACCGCCGCTTCGCCACGACCTTCGCGGGCGCCATCGCCGTGTCCCAGGTCGGCTGGACGGCGGTCCTCTTCCTCGACCTGCCGCTGGGGCGCCTCGTTCCCGTGCTGGTGCTGCTCTACGCCGTCGAGCTGGGCGGCCCGGTGCTCGCGGCACGGGCGTCGCAGGTGCCGCCGTGGCACGCGCACCACATCGCGGAGCGGTACGGCCTGCTGGTGATGATCACGCTGGGGGAGGTGGTGCTGGGCACCATCGCCGCGGTGTCCGCCGTGGTGGGCCGGGTCGGGTGGAGCACGGAGGCCGTGCTCGTGGTCGTCGCCGGCACGGGCCTGGCATTCGGCGTGTGGTGGGTGTACTTCGTGGTGCCGGCGGGCGACGTGCTGCGCCGGCACCGGCGCCGGGCGTGGGTGTGGGGGTACGGCGGGATCGTCATCTTCTCGTCGCTCGCGGCGATGGGCGCCGGCCTGCACGTCGCGGCGTACGTCGTGGAGGGGGAGTCGTCGATCGGGGTGGCCGAAGCGGTGCTGACCATCGCGGTGCCCGTGCTCGTCACCGTCATCGCCTACTTCGCCATCTACTCGTACCTCGTCGGCGCGGTGGATCCGTTCCACCTGCTGCTGTTCGCCGGGACCGCGGCGATGCTGTGCCTTGCGGTGGCGCTGGCGGCGCTCGGCGCCGGCTTCGGCCTGTGCCTCCTGGTCGTCGCCCTCGCGCCGGCCGTGATCGTCGTCGGCTACGAGACCATCGGGCACCGCCACATGGCGGCCGTGCTCCAGGAGGTGCTGCGATGACGGCCGACCTGGTGCTCGGTGGCTATCCGGCCAAGCGGTGCGCCCGCGCGGTCCACAACGACTTCTCACCCGCCTCACCCCCCAAGCCCCCGGTCGACGAGCAGACCCGCCGGCTGTTCACCGCCGGCAACGAGTTCGAGGAGCACGTCAACGCCGAGCTGGCGGCCGGCGGTGCGCTGCTGCTGTCCGACGACGCCGGGTTCGAGGCGAACGCGACCGCGACCCTCGACGCGATGCGCAACGGCGTACCCGTCATCGTCAACGGTCGGCTGCCGCGGGTGAAGGCCCGGGTAGGTGCGCCGGACGTCCTGGTGCGGCTGGGCGCGGGCTATGTGCCCGTCGACGTCAAGCTCCACGGCACGCGCACACCCGCGGCGCGGCGCTCGGTGTGGCTGTCGCCGCTCGACGACCCGGCCGAGCTACGGCTCGTCGAGGGACTCTCGGAGGCGCACGGCCACCTGGAGAAGGACGGCGTCCAGCTGGCCCACTACACGCGGATGCTCCAGGAGCTCGGCCTGCATGCCGGTGATGCCCACCTCGTCGGCGGCATCATCGGCTCCTCCGACTTCGAGGCGGACGTCGGCCGCGTGCGGATGGTCCAGTGGCTCGACCTCGCCGGCCCGCGGCGCACCACGTACTCGGCCTCCGCGCCGTCGGGACGTGCGCAGCGCAGCCTGCTCGAGCGCTACGACCACGAGTTCGCGTTCCGCCTCGAGGTCGCTGCGGCGGCCGCGTCGGGCGGCGAGATCGTGCGACCGTTCCACATCTACGAGTGCCGTACGTGCCCGTGGCTGCAGTACTGCACCGGCCTGGTCGGTCCCCGGGACGCCTCCTTCGCGATCGCCACCGGGCTGCCCTCGGCGCAGCAGTGGCGCTTGCTCTACGACGCCGGCACGACGACGGTCGACGCTCTGGCCGCACACGAACCGGACCGGGCGCCGGACGGCTGGGACGAGCGTGACTCGCAGCCGGGGCCGCGCGCCGCCGACCGCTTCGCCGCACTGGTGCGCCGAGCCCGGATGACCGTCGCCGGGGTGGAGTACGAGCCGCTGTCGCGGTGGCCGCAGGTGCCGCAGGCCGACGTCGAGGTGGACTTCGACATCGAGTGGGACCTCGACGGGCACATCTATCTCTGGGGGCTGCGCGTTCGGGATGGGCAGGACGACTCGACCGCCGTCTTCGACCCGGTGGTCAGCTACGAGCCGATCGATCAGGCCGGCGAGGCGGAGCTCGCGGCCGAGTTCGCGGCCCGGCTGGGCGCTGTGGTGGCGGCGGAGGAGAGCGCGGGCCGCTCGGTCACGGTGTTCCACTGGTCGCATCCCGAGCGGTCGATGACGCGCAAGTACCCGGAGGTCGACCGGCTGCTGGAGGGCCGGGCGGTGGATCTGTGCGCCTGGTACGGGCAGCACTTCCTGTCCCGGGCCGGGGCCTCGCTGAAGGTGGTCGCGCCGATGTTCGGGTTCCGGTGGGCGGTCGACGACGCCGGCGGTGCTCAGTCCCAGCTCAAGATCGAGGCAGCGCGGGGCGAGGGCCCTGCGGCCGACGAGGCACGGGACTGGTTGCACCGGTACAACGAGTCGGACGTCGCGGCACAGGCGGCGATCCGCGACGGCCTGCGGGCGGCCGCGGGAGATGCCGGCTGACCTCCTGACCGTCGGTGGACACGACGAGGCCCGCCGGGCGAACCCGGCGGGCCTCGTCGTCACCCACTACTTCCCGGCCGAGCCCACCAGGAAGTGCTCGTCCACCGGGGCGAGGGTGGACGACCCGGCGAGCTTGCCCGCCGGGGCTTGGCGCACCTTGCCCGTGGCGACCTTGACGACCTCGGCCCGATCACCGGGGGCGCCGTGCAGGTGCAGCACCAGGGCCCGCGTGTCCTTGGTCGCCGAGGCGCCGAGGGTGTACGGGATCTGGACGCCCGCCTGGTCGAGGTACAGCGGGTCGGCGACGGCGACCGCCGGGTCCAGCGCGTCGTACTGGATCACCGGGGACGCGTCGATGATGCCCTCGGTGTACCCCGAGAACGTCCCGACCTGGTACGTGATCGGGAAGCTCGACGCCGTCGGGTCCAGGCCGATCGCCTGCGTCCACACCGGGATCAGCAGGGTGTCGCTGTCGAACCAGTTGGTGTCGGTGTCGCCGAACGCGATGTTGGCCGGCTCGAGGTCGACGATCTCCCCGGACTCGAGATCGACGAGGAAGGCGATCGGTACGTCGGTGCCGTCGTAGTTCTGGACGAACACCTCGTAGTCCGGCTCGCCGTCGCCCGTGACGTCGAAGTCGACGAAGGGCACCACCGCGGCGCCGTCCACCGCCCACTGGCCCCAGGTGTTGATGCCGAAGTAGAGCCACTCCTGGGACGGTGAGGATCCCGCACCGACGTACCGGAGGTCGCCGGAGGAGTCCGAGCCGAGCAAGGTGCACCCGTCGATCTGGATGCCCGTGCACGACTTGACCTGGCCACTGGTGGCACCGAGCTCGAGAACGGACACCAGCGAGGTGAACGCCTCCGAGCCGGACCCCTGGTCGAAGCCCGTTCCGGAGATCGCGAGCGACGACGTCAGTGACGCGCCCTTGCCGCTGGTGACGACCTTGGCGGTCGTCGCCGAAGTCGGCTTGGCCGCCGCGTACACGGGCACCCGCAGTGCGGTCCCACCGGCCGGCGTGACGAGCACACGGCCCGACGAGTCGGACAGGTACTGCCGCGGCACGCCCAGGCCGGAGATCGGGTCCTGTGTCGGGTCGATCGGCTTCGTCAGCTGGCTCGGCACCACCGTGAGGGTCACCGTCGCCGTCGCCTTCTTGCCCGGCTTCACGGTCAGGGTGCTCGGCGACACCGTGTAGGTGACGCCAGGCTGCGCCGTGATGGCGTCGTAGGCGAGCGACACGGTCTTCGCCGCGGTGCCGGTGTTCTCCACGACGAGCGTGCGCGTGCGCGTCACGGACTTCGCGGTGATCGGGGCGGCGACGACGCCGAACGAGGCCGAGACAGCCCCCGGGACGTCCTTCACGTAGACCAGCAGGTCGTTGTCCACGGCGGCGAGGGCGTCCACCCGTCCGGCGCCCACGCGGTTCGGGCCGTAGATCGGACCCGTCTGGCCGTCGCCCGCGTACACGTCGTGGCCGGCGGTGTTCATCAGGTCGGCCTTGAGCTGCTCGGCGGTCCACGTCGGATGCGCCGTGACCACGAGGGCCGCGATGCCGGCGACGTTCGGCGATGCCATCGAGGTGCCCGACATGGCGAGGACGCCGCTGCCGGTGCCGACGTTGACCGAGGCGATCGTGTCGCCCGGAGCCGCGACGTCGGGCTTGACCACGCCGATCGAGCCGTGGGAGCCGCGTGACGAGAACGAGCTCAACGTGTCGGTGATGCCCGGCGTGATGCTCTTCACCGTCGCGCCGAGGGAGCCGGAGAACGTGACCTGGAGGGTGCCTGCCAGCAGCGCCGGACGCAGCCGATCGGCCTCGGACTTCGGCAGCTGGAACACAGGGATCGTCGCACTGCCGGTGATGCCGGCTCCGAAGACGTCGAGCTGCGAGTCGAAGATCGCGCCGATCGCGCCTGCGGCCAGTGCGTTGGCCGAACGCCCGGCGGAGCCGCAGCGCCGGGTGGCGTCGTTGTCGTCCCACGTCTGCCAGACGACCTTGCCCGCGACGATCGCGGCCTCGGCAGGGGAGTACGGCTGGCAGCCGTCGGCGTTCGCTCCCGAGACGAACACCACGGCACCGGAGACGTCCGGCGCCGTGGGCCACGGGTAGGCGACCGAGAACTGGCCGGACGCGATCCCGGCGACATCCGCCGGAGCGTCGACCCGCAGGCCGTCACGCAACTGGTAGGCGTCGATCGACGAGGCGACCGCCAACGCCCGGGTCGCGTTGCCCGGGGACCCGCCGGCGTCGGTGATGTCGCCCGCGTTCCCGGCGGAGGTCACCGGCAGCACCCCGTGGGCGGCGAGGGTGTCCATGACGGCGTTCTCGGGGTCGTCGGCCGGCGCGAAGTCGGAGCCGAGAGACAGGTTGACGATGTCGAGGTGGTCGGAGAAGTCGCCGTCGCCGTTGGGGTCGAGGCTCCAGTCGAGGGCAGGGATCACCACGTCCGTGGAACCGTCGCACCCGAACACCCGCAGCCCGTAGAGCTCGGCGGCAGGCGCCGTGCCGGGGCCGATCTTCATCGCGTACAGGTCGTCACTGGTCAGCGCCGCGTAGTCGCCGGTGAAGGTGGAGCCGTCGGCGTTGACGCCGTAGCCGGCGGCGATGCCGGCCACGTGGGAGCCGTGGCCGTTGCAGTCGAGCGGGTTCGGGTCCGGGTGCGGCACGGGCTGGTAGCCGTCGGAGTCGGGGTCGGCGTTGTAGTCGTCGCCGACGAAGTCGAAGCCACCGACGACCTTGGCGTTCGGCGTGAACGGCTCGGTCGACGCGGCATGAGCCGCCGTGTAGGCCTCCGGTGTCCCGGCGCCGCCGAAGTCGGCGTGGGTGTAGTCGATCCCGGTGTCGATGACGCCGATCGAGACGCCCTGGCCGAGGTTGCCTGCCTGCCAGGTGTTGACCGCGCGGACCAGCTGCGCAGCGCTGGCGGTCTCGAGGCGCTTCGGGATCAGGGCGGAGACCTTGACGACATCGGGCCGGGCCGCGAGGGCCTCGACGGCTTCAGGGGTCAGGTCCGCGCCGAAGCCCGGGACGGCATTGGTCGCCGTGAAGAGGTACGTGGCCGCGGCGTCCTTGCCCTTCGCGGTGGCGAATGCGGAGGCGGCGGAGGCCTTGACCGCGGCGCGACGGCTCTTGGCAGAGGCCTTGCCGGCCTCGTCGGCCGCGCCGGTGCCGGACAGCTGGACGAACACCCGTGCCCGGTCGGCGCGGGACGCCGCGAGCGTGGGGGAGAGCTTGGCCGCCGAGAGGCTCCCGGGGGTGGCTGTCGGCACTGCCGGACTGGCCGGCCCGTCGTCGGCGACAGCCGTGCCGCCGATCCCGACAGAAGCGACGAGCGCCGCAATGGCGCCCGCCGCGATCAGTGCTCCGCGTCGACGGATGGACCCTGCTGCCATGCGCACTTCCCTTCACCGGGTCAGGGTGAGGCCGGGGCGGCACCGGGGTCACCGGCTCCTCCTGCGTCCGCCGACCCGTGCGGGGACCCGACCACCGGCGGGGATCTGTGCGAACCCGAACGGCGCCGCCAACATAGGACAGTCGGACAGAGCGGACAAACGATGGCGAAGCGGACGCGCCGCGCCATCTCCTCACCAGGCCTGTCGGGCGAGTGCTGCCGGGGCGCCGCCGGGCTCAGAGCGGACCGAGCTGCGCGAGCTGCACCGCGTCGCCGACGAACCTGCCGAACGCCTCCGCCGCGGCCGCAACCCCGTCCCGCTCGGCGGTGGTCCAGTCTCTCGTCGGGCGGACGAGAACGCGCACGGGCACCCCTCGTCCGTCCCGTTCGTACGCCCATCGGCCGGCCACCCGCCCGTCGACGAGCACCAGGTGGGAGAAGGGCACCGGGCGGTCGGAGAAGAAGCCGTGCTCGCCCACCACCACCGAGCGGGTGTGGGAGTACGACATGACGATCTCGTCCAAGCCGTGGACCAGGTCGACGCGGGGCGGTGCCGGGGGCGGCGGTTCGCCGGGCGCGTGCCAGAGCGTGGCGCCGTCGACGTCCACGGACGCGAGGCCGTCGGCGACCGCCGCGGTGGCTCGCCGTGCCTCGGACAGGGGCAGGCTGGCCCATCTCGCCAGGTCGCGCTCCGAGGCGGGTCCGCGGGTCGGGTAGTAGTGGCGCGCCAGCTCGGCCAGGGCTTCCTCGCGGGTGCCGGGCCAGCTCCCGGGGGCGCGCTGGTCGAGCAGGGCGTACGTCTGCTGCCGGTTCCGGGCGGCACCGGAGCAGACGACGCCCTCCAGCTCGGCGTCCATCAGCGCCTGGGCGAGCGCCGGCCCCGAGAGGTGGAACCCCGCGGCGGCGAGCGCGGACCCCAGCTCGGTTCGGGTGCGGTGTTGGCCGTCGGCGAGCACCGCGGCGAGCGTCCGGCGGGTGCCGGCGCGAACCTCGTCGTCCAACCCGAGACGCCCGTTGTAGCCGGCGGCCGCCTGCTGCACCCGCGGCGCCGTCGCCACCAGGAGCCAGCGCAGGTCCGCCGGCGCGACGAAGTGCCACGTGGGCCGCAGCACATGGGTGCGCAGCACCGCGCCCTCGTCGCAGGCGGCGCGCACCTCGTCGTACGTGGTTCCGCGCGCCCGACGCGCCAGGCCCCAGGACGCCGGCAGCAGGTCCTGGCCCTGCGCGGCCGCGAGGCGCCCGACGACTCCGGCCGCGCCGCCCGCGACGGGGTCCCAGAGCAGCTGGCTGTGCATGCGCCAGCGTGCCAGGACGGCCTGGTCCACCTGCGGCCTCAGAGGGGGAGGGGCAGTGGCTCGCCCGCGGTGAGGTCGGTCACCGGCACGCCGCAGAGCCGGGTCATCAGCGAGACCGCGATGGCCTGCCCGGGCGGGGAGAGCATCGCGTCGTGGATCGGCACGGCGACCTCGGGGTGTAGCGCGCGCACCCAGTCGACCACCGCGTCCAGGTGCACCCAGCCGCCGCTGACCGGCACCAGGAGCACGCGAACCGCACCGGCCGGAAGGGCCGGGAGCGAGTCGCCGGGGTGGAGCACCGCGCCGCCGACCAGGTAGGCGACGTTCTGCAGGGGAGGCAGGTCGGGGTGGATCACGGCGTGCCGCTGCCCCAGGACCTGTACGTGCAACCCGGCCGGGGACAGCTCGTCGCCCTCGGCGACGGTGTGCAGCAGGCGGGCGGGCGCCCCGGCCGCGGCCAGCGCGTCCACCGCCTCGGCCGGGCCCCAGACCGGGAGGCCGGACGCCGCCAGCCGTGCGGCGTCGAGGTGGTCGGGATGCACGTGCGTGACGAGCACCGCGTCGGCGGAGTCGAGGGCACGATCCAGGTCGCTGTACGTGCCCGGGTCGATGACGAGGACGCCGCCCGGGGCGTCGATGCGGACGCAGGCATGGCCCCAGCGCGTGAGGGTGGTCGTCATACGCCCATTGTTCACCGGGCCCCGGGCCATGGTCCCGTTGCGGTGGCGGCGCCAGGTGGTCGGATAGGTGCAACGGGGTGACGAGCTCGGGGAGGCGCTGGGGATGATCGTGCTGTGGGACCTGGACGGGACGCTCGTGCTCGACAACAGCCCCGACGGCGGGCTGGGCGTGTTCAAGGAGGCGTTGCGCGAGGTCAGCGGCCATGAGGCCCCCGCGATCCCCGACCGGCACGGCAAGGTGGACTGGCAGATCCTCGACGAGATCCGCCAGGGCGCGATGCTTCCGGTCAGCTTCGCCGGCCCGCTGACGCGGCGGTTCAAGGAGCTCTCCGAGGAGTGGTACTCCCGGCCGGCCAACGCGTGCGACCCGGTTCCCGGTGTCGCCGAGGCGCTGCGGGCCGTGCACGACCAGGGCTGGGTGAACGCCCTCATCACCGGCAACTCCAAGGTTCGCGCGCGGGTCAAGCTGCAGAGCGCCGGGTACGACCTCGACGTGTTCGACTGGGGCCACTCGTTCTTCGGCGAGATCTACCCGGACCGCGCGGCGCTGGCGCAGGCTGCGGCGCGGGCCGTGCACCAGGGCGTGCTCGTCGGCGACACCGGTGGCGACGGCGTCGCCGCGAATGCCGGTGGATTCTGCTTCGTGGCCGTCACCACCGGCGGCAACGGGCCGGAGACGTTCACCAAGTACGGACCGGCTCTGGTGATCGACGACTGGAAGGCCCAGCTGCCCGACTTCGTGGCGACGGTCGCGAAGCTCGTCCGGTAGCTAGAGCACCTTCGCGAGGAAGTCCCGCGTGCGGGGCTCGCGGGGGTTGCCGAGCACCTCCTCGGGCGTGCCGTGCTCGACGATGACGCCGTCCGCCATGAACGCGACCTGGTCGGCCACCTCGCGGGCGAACCCGATCTCGTGGGTGACGACGATCATCGTCATCCCGGACCCGGCCAGCGTCCGCATCACCTCGAGCACCTCGCCGACCAGCTCGGGGTCGAGGGCGGACGTCGGCTCGTCGAACAGCATGAGCTCGGGGTCCATCGCGAGCGCTCGGGCGATCGCCACCCGCTGCTGCTGGCCGCCGGAGAGCTGGGCGGGGTAGTGCTCGGTGTGGTCCGAGAGCCCGACCCGGTCCAGCAGCGCCAGCGCCCGCTCGCGGGCTTCCTCCTGGGTCCGGCCGAGCACCTTGACCTGTGCCTCGGTGACGTTGCCGAGGGCGGTCATGTGGGGGAACAGGTTGAACCGCTGGAACACCATGCCGACGTTGGCCCGCTGCAACGCGATCTTGCGCGGGTGCAGGCGGAAGAGCGCCGGCTTGCCGCGGTGCACCCCTTCCCGGTACCCCATGAGCTCGCCGTCGACCGTGATGCGGCCCGCGCCGATCTCCTCGAGCTGGTTGATGCAGCGCAACGCCGTCGACTTTCCGGAGCCGGACGGCCCGAGCACGGTGCAGACGGTGCCCTTGGGCACCGTCAGGTCGACGCCGCGCAGCACGTGATGCTCGCCGTACCACTTGTGGACGTCACGCATCTCGACCATGGGAACCGTCGCGGCGTTCACTTGCCACCCCCGCCCGGCCGGCCCTGGCCGCCGGCGATGATGCTGCCCTGGTCGTCGACCGCCCCGAACTCGGGCGTGGTGTGTGCCGCGTTGATCGCGGCCTGGCGCCCGCCGCGCCCCGGCTTCGTCGCAACCGGGCCGTGCGGTTCGAAGCCGCGGCCGTAGTACTTCTCCAGGTAGTGCTGGCCCACCATGAAGACGCTCGTGATCGCCAGGTACCAGATGCAGGCGACGATCAGCAGCGGGACGGGCTGGAAGATCCGGTTCCCGATGGCGTTGGTCGCGAAGTTGAGCTCGAGCGTGAACGGCACGGCGACGACGAGTGAGGTCGTCTTCAGCATCGAGATCGTCTCGTTGCCCGTCGGGGGAACGATGACGCGCATCGCCTGCGGCAGCACGATGCGGCGCAGGATCAGGCCCTCCTTCATGCCCAGCGCCCGTGCGGCCTCGTGCTGGCCGCGGTCGACGCTCTCCAGGCCGGCCCGGACGATCTCCGAGAGGTAGGCCGCCTCGTTGAGCCCCAGTCCGATCAGCGCCGCCCACGCGGCGGTGAACACGTCCTTCGTCGAGAACGAGAAGAACTCCGGCCCGAACGGGATGCCGAGCGACAGGCGAGGGAAGATCACCGCGATGAGCCCCCACAGCGCGAGCTGCGTGTAGATCGGCGTGCCGCGGAACACCCAGATGTAGACCCAGGCCACCCACCGCATCACGGGATTCGCGGACTCCCGCATGATCGCCAGCAGCACCGCGAGGACGGCGGCCAGCACCATCGATCCGACCGTCAGCACCAGCGTCCAGCCGACGCCGCGCACCACCGGACGGGCGAAGAGGTACTCGGCGACGGTCGGCCACGCGAACGTGTCGTTGGTGATCAGTGCGTGCAGCACCATCGCCGCGAGCACCGCGACGACGATCGCGGACACCCAGCGGCCCGGGTACCGGACCGGGATCGCGCGGATCCGCTCCGGTTCCCGGGCCTGGGGCGTGTGAGCGGACAACTCAGCTCACGGCAGGGTTGAGCACGGCTTCGGTGACAGCGCCGTCCGCGTTGTCCCACGCCTCGAGGATCGTCAGGTACACGCCGTCGTCGATGAGCTTCTGCAGCGCCTTCTGGATCGCCTCGGTGAGCTCGGCGTCGTCCTTGGCGACCGCGATGCCCTGGGCAGAGACCTGGCGGACGTCGCCGAGCTGCTCGAGCTTGCCGTCGGTCTGCGCGATCGCGTACGAGACCACCGGGGAGTCGGCCCACATCAGGTCGGCCTTGCCGCCGACGAGCGCGGTGGTGACGTCGCTCTGCGCCTCGTAGCGCAGCGGCTCCGGCGCCTCCTTGCCCGCCTCCTCGCAGGCTGCGATCGCCTCGGTGAGCAGGTCGTCCTCCCAGGTGCCGGTCTGGACGCCGACGATCTTGCCGCAGATGTCCTCCGCGTCGACCGCCCCCGGGTTGCCCTTCTGGACCGCGAACGACTCGCCGGCCTCGAAGTAGGTGATCATGTTCACCTGCTCCATGCGCTCGTCCGTGATGGTGAACGACGAGATGCCCACGTCGTACTTGGTGCCGAGCGCGGGGATGATCCCGGTGAAGTCGGCCGTCTGGAAGTCCACCTCGACGCCGAGCACGGCCCCGAGCGCGTTCGCGAGGTCGACGTCGTAGCCGATCGCGGTGACGCCGTCCTCGTCGATGTACTCGGCCGGGGCGTAGGAGGTGTCCGCGGCCACGACCAGCTTCCCGGCGTCCGCGATGCGGGCGGGGAGCAGGGCGGCGATCGCGTCGTCCTTCTCGACGGACGAGGGGTCGAACTTTCCGCCCGCGTTCTCGCCGCTGGAACAGGCGGCCAGGGAGAACGCCACCGCGGCTGCGGTGACCAGGGCAAGGGTCTTGCGCACGAGAGTGCCTCCAGGCGAGTCGTCCGCTCCGTCAGAGTGCGGACCGGCACCGGCGTGCCCGGCACCTGGGGCGCAGGTTAGTGCCTGCGTGTTACGGCGTGGTGTCGTCGTCCGGGTCGCGGATCTGGGCCTCACCACACGTGCACAGCATCGTCACGAGACGGGGACGTTCCGCTCGATCTCGGCGAGCCAGGCGGCCGGATCGGCGTCCGACGGCATGCGCCAGTCGCCGCGCGGCGACATGGTGCCGCCGTGGCTCACCTTGGGTCCGTTCGGGAGCGCCGAGCGCTTGAACTGGTTGGCGAAGAAGCGCCGCACGAAGACGACGAGCCAGCGCCGGATCTCGGCGAGGTCGTACTCCACGCGACGGTCGTCCGGGAAGCCCGGCGGCCAGGCGCCGGCGGCGGCGTCCCGCCAGGCGTGCCAGGCGAGGAAGGCCACCTTCGACGGGCGCGTGCCGTGGCGCAGCAGCTGGTAGAGCGTGAAGTCCTGGAGGGCGTACGGGCCGACGATCGACTCCGTCGACTGCAGCGGTACGCCGTCGGTGGCGGGGACCAGCTCGGGGGAGATCTCCTGGTCGAGGACGCGCTCGAGCACCTGGTTCGCCTTCTCGTCGAGCAGCCCTTCGGTGATCTCCCAACGGATCAGGTGCTGGATCAAGGTCTTGGGGACGCCCGCGTTGACCGCGTAGTGCGACATCTGGTCGCCGACGCCGTAGGTGCACCACCCGAGGGCCAGCTCCGACAGGTCGCCCGTGCCGAGGACGATGCCCCCACGCTGGTTCGCGGCGCGGAACAGGAAGTCGGTGCGCACGCCCGCCTGGACGTTCTCGAACGTCACGTCGTACAGGGGCTCGCCGTCCACGTAGGGGTGGCGCAGGTCCGTGAGGAGCTGGCGTGCCATCGGCCGGATGTCGACGGTCTCGTGGGTGGTGCCGAGCGCCTGCATCAGTGCGAGCGCATTGCCCTTGGTGGCCTCGCTCGTCGCAAAGCCGGGCAGCGTGAACGCCAGGATGTCGCTGCGCGGCCGCCCCAGCCGGTCCATCGTCTTCGCGGCGACGATCAGTGCGTGCGTGGAGTCGAGCCCGCCGGAGACCCCGATGACCACCTTCGGGTCCCCGATGGCGCGCAGCCGCTGCTCGAGGCCGCTGACCTGGATGTTGTAGGCCTCGTAGCAGTCGAGGGCCAGGCGCGCGGGATCGTCGGGCACGAAGGGGAACCGGTCGACGTGCCGGCGCAGCCCGATGTCGCCGGCGGGCGGGGCGAGCTCGAACTCGACGCGCCGGAACGCGCCCTCGGGCTCGAAGCCCAGCGCGCGGCGGTTGTCGTCGAAGCTGCCGGTGCGGGCTCGCTCCTGGCGGATCCTGTCCAGGTCGACGTCGGCGACGGTCACCCGGGCCCCGTCGGGGAAGCGATCGCCCTGCGCCAGCAGCTCGCCGAGCTCGTAGAGCATCGTCTGGCCGTCCCACGAGAGGTCGGTCGAGGACTCGCCCTGGCCCGCGGCTGCGTAGACGTAGGCGGCGAAGCAGCGAGCGGACGCCGACCGGACCAGCAGCCTGCGGTCCTCGGCGCGGCCCACGGTGATGGGGCTGCCCGAGAGGTTCGCGAGCACCGTCGCGCCGGCGAGGGCGGCGTGCGCGCTCGGCGGGACGGGAACCCACATGTCCTCGCAGACCTCGACGTGCAGCACCAGGCCGCGTACGTCGCGGGCCGCGAACAGCAGATCGGGCCCGATCGGAGCCTCGTGGCCCGCCAGGGTGACCGTGCCCGACACGTCGTCGCCCGGCGCGAACCAGCGCCTCTCGTAGAACTCGCGGTAGTTGGGCAGGTACGACTTCGGCGCCACTCCCAGCAGGCGGCCGCGGTGCACCACGAGCGCGACGTTGTAGACGCGGTTGCCGTAGCGGATCGGCGCCCCGACCACGAGCACGGGCAGCAGGTCCGCCGAGGCCTCGATGAGCTCGCCGGCGGCCTCCTCGACGGCGTCGAGGAGCGCATCCTGCAAGAAGAGGTCGTCGATGGCGTAGCCCGACAGGGCGAGCTCGGGGAACACGGCGACGGCGACCCCGTCGTCGTGGGCCTCGCGCGCCGCCGTGAGCACGGCGGCGAGGTTGGCGGCCGGATGGGCGACCGTCACCGGTACGGTGCAGGCCGCGACACGCGCGAAACCCTGGGCATAGGCGGAGGCGAAGTCCACGTCGGGAGTCTTTCACGCAGGTCCGCGGCTTGACGGGGCGAGCGGCGCGAGCCATCTCACCCGCTGACCCGTGTCACACCGGGCGAATACTGGGGACTTAGGTCCCAGACGAGGCTCCTGGCGTGCAGAATTGCGGCATGAACCCCGAGCCCGAGAACAGCGCAACGACCTGGGCGTGGCGCGTCACGGACGCGGAGATCCACGCCGCGAAGCGCGACTGGCTCCGAGCCCGGGACCGCGGGGCCGCCGAGCAGGACGTGGCGATGACGTTCGAGTACTTCCGGATCCTCGTCAGCGCGCAGGCGCAGCAGATCGCCGAGGAGTTCAGGGCCAGCCGCAGCGCGTAGGCGCCACGTATCCGCCGTCTCGGTGGTCCTTCAGCCCACCAGGCCCGTGACGCACAGGTAGCCCAGGCTCGCCGCGGCCACCGCGAGCACCAGGGGACCGATCGCGTTGAGCGTCGCGCGGCGCAGGTCACCGGCCTCGGCGAGGCGTACGGTCTCGACCGTCGCCGTGGAGAAGGTGGTGAACCCGCCGCAGAACCCGGCCGCCGCGACCGTGTACGCCGCGGCCGGAAGGCGCCCCTCCGCGAGCGCGCCGGCCAGCAGCCCGATCAGCAGCGACCCCGAGACGTTGATCGCGATCGTGGCCAGCGGCAGGCGGCGAGCCCATCGGCCGCGGAACCAGCCGTCGACCACGAACCTGGCCGCCGCACCCAGGCCGCCGAACACCGCGACGAGCACGGCGGTCATCGCCGCACCCGCCCTGCCAGCGCGATGCCGCCGACACACGCGGCGGTGCCGCCGGCGACCGTGGCGACGGCATAGCCGAGGGCGACCAGGACGCGGCCGTCGGCCAGCAGGCCGTGCAGCTCCAGAGCGAGCGCGGAGTACGTGGTGAACCCGCCGAGCACCCCCGTGCCGAGCGTCAGCCGCAGCCACCGGCGCCGCGGCGTCTCGTGGCCGCCTCTGAGCAGGAGCTGGAGCAGCATCCCGAGCAGGAACGCGCCGCTGACGTTCTCGATCAGCGTCGCCACCGGCACCCCACCGCGCGGCGGGAGGGTGAGCGACAGCCCGTACCGGGCAAGGCTGCCCAGAGCGCCTCCGGCGGCGACGCTCGCGACGAGCACGGGGTCGGAGTGGTGGGCCCGGCTCATGCGCCCGGTCCCACCGGGCGACCGGGGCGTGGAGCGGGGACCACGAGGACGGGACGTTCCTGCGTGTGGGCGAGGCGGCCGGCGATCGAACCGCCGATGAGCTCGTTCACCCACGGCCCGAGCCCGTGCCGGCGGGCGCCGACGGCGATGAGCCGGGCGTCGTAGGCCTCCGCCACCTCGCGGAGGCCGTGCACGGGCTCGCCGGTGGCGTACACGAACAGCCACGGAACGCCCGTGGGATCGAGGTGCTCCGCCAGGCGGGCGACGAGGGCGTCGTCGGGCACCTGGTCGTCGGGCTCGTCGCGGTCGGAGTCCGTCGGGACCAGGTCGAGGGTGCCGTCCGGCTCGTGCTCCGCGACGACGTGCGCCCCGTCGACCCAGAGGCAGACCAGCCCCGTGCCCAGTGCGCGGGCGAGCGCCGCGGCCTCCTGGACCACGTGGGACTCCTGCGCGGGCTCGACGCCGACGAGCACCGGCCGCCCGGTCACGGGAGCGGTCCAGCGACGCGGGACGTGACGGGTCATGGCAGCCTCCGCGCGGCACTCTACGGCCTGTCCACCGGGGCCGTCGGGGCCGCCACCGGCGCCGGCGCCAGGGGCCCGACCGGGACCAAGGTGCCCGGCCAGGCGTCGGCACCGGCGCTAGCGTGCCGCGAGGCAGGGCGACGAGCGAGGGGGAGGTCGATGCCGCGGCTCGACGGCGCGTCCCGAGCCACCCTCGGGGCGGCGATCACGAAGGGCGCCAGCACCCAGTCCTACCTGACGATCAGGTGGCTGGCCGACCGGGCCTACCGCCAGGACGCCTTCGCGCTGTACGGCTACTTCCGCTGGTTGGACGACGAGGTGGACGAGAGGCTGGCCACGCCGGCTCAGCGACTCGCCTTCGTAGAGCGCCAGCGGTCCCTGGTGGCGGGCTCGGCCCGCGCGCTGGCCGACGAGGAGCACCTGCTCGTCGCGCTGCTGCGCCGGCGCGAGGGCTCCCCGCGTCGGGACGCGGCGGGCGCGCACGCGGCCGTGCGCGCGATGCTGGACGTCATCGAGTTCGACGCTCGGCGCCGTGACCGGAGGGTCAGCGAGGCCGAGCTGGCGCGGTACACCCACGGCCTGGCCGTCGCCGTCACCGAGGCCCTGCACCACTGCATCGGGCACGGCCGGCGTGCCCCGCAGGACGAGACCCGCTATGTCGCCGTCACCGGCGCACACATCGCCCACATGCTGCGCGACCACGTGGCGGACGTCGCCGCGGGCTACGTCAACGTGCCGGCAGGCGTCCTCGAGTCAGGCGTGGCCCCGGACGACGTCGACGCACCCCAGCTGCGCAGGTGGGTGAAGGACCGCGTGGCGCTGGCCCGCGAGTGCTTCGCCACGGGCCGCGGGTACCTGGCGCGGCTGGAGAGCGAGCGCTGCGCACTGGCCGGGCATGCGTACATCGCGCGGTTCGAGTGGGTGCTCGACGCCGTCGAGCGCGACGGGTACCGGCTGCGGCCCGGCTACGGGGAGCGCTCGTCGGCGCGGGGCGGGTTGGCCATTGCGGCCTCAGGGACCCGGTCGGCTCTGGCCTCGCGCCACGACCGAGCACACGTCTCGCGGGGTGCGGCATGAGCGGCCCCTCCGCGGTGGTGATCGGCGCCGGCGTCGGCGGCCTGTCGGCGGCGATCCACCTGGCCAGGCGCGGGTTCCGCGTCACGGTCGTCGAGAAGACGTCGCAGCCGGGCGGGCGGCTCGGCCGGTTCACACGGGACGGACACGTGTTCCCCACGGGTCCGACCTTGCTGATCATGCCGCTGCTGTACCGCTCGGAGCTGGCCGCCCTCGGCGTCGACATGGACGCCGCGCTGGAGCCGCAGCGGGTCGACCCCTCGTACGACGTCGTCTTCGACGACGGCTCGCACCTGGCGATGACCTCGGACCTCGAGGCGCTCTCCCGGCAGCTCGAGGCGATCGAGCCCGGGTCCTTCGGGGGCCTGCTGAGGTACCTCGACGAGGGCCGGCGGCACTACCGGCTCGCGATGCCACGGCTGGTGGAGAGGGACTTCCGCACGGCGAGGGAGTTCTTCACGCCGCGCAACCTGCCGCTCGTCCTGCAGCTCAAGCCCCTGCTACCGCACTACCGGCACATGCGCGCGTACTTCCGCTCGCCGCGGCTGCGGGCCGCGTTCACGTTCCAGGACGTCTACATGGGCCTCAGCCCGTTCTCCGCTCCCTCGACGTTCTCCCTCACGCCCTACAGCGAGCTGGCGCACGGCGTCTGGTATCCCCGCGGCGGCATGTACCGGCTCGTCGAGACGCTCGTCGGCCTCGCGGAGGAGGCCGGGGTGACGTTCGCGTACGACGACCCGGTGCGGCGCATCGACATCGAGGGTGAGCGGGCAACCGGGGTCGAGCTGGCGGGCGGCACACGCCTTCCGGCCGACGTCGTGGTCGCCAACGCGGACCTGCCGTACGTCTACCGCCGGCTGCTGCCGGACCGCGGGGCCGCCGAGCAGGTGGCCCGCAAGACGTTCTCCGGGTCCGCGATCAGTTTCTTCTGGGGGCTGGACCGCCCCTACCCGCAGCTGGCGCCCCACACCCTCTTCCTGGCCGACGCCTACCGTGAGAACTTCGTCCGGATCGAGCGCAACGAGGCCCTGCCGGCCAAGCCCAGCGTCTACGTGCACGCCCCGGCGCGGCTCGACCCCACGGCCGCTCCCACCGGCCGCGACACCCTGGTGGCGGTGGTCCCGACCGGCCACCTGGGTTACGACGGCGACGACCCGGCGGCCTCTGCCCGAGAGCGGGAGGCCTGGGCGAGGGCGGTCAGGGCCGCCCGGGCGGCGGTCCTCGACCGCATGGCGCTGCTGGGTGTCACCGATCTTCCCGAGCACACGACCGTCGAGGCGACGGCGACCCCGCTGGTGTGGCGCGACCAGTACAACCTGGTGCGGGGCGCGACGCACGGCTTGGCCCACACCCTGACCCAGCTGGCCTACCTGCGACCGCACAACCGGCACGGGCGCTACCCGAACGTGTACTTCGCCGGCGCATCGACCCACCCTGGCACGGGCGTGCCGACGGCACTGGTCTCCGGGCGGCTGGCGGCGAACCGCGCGGCCGACGACCTCCTCGGCTGACGGCGGCGGCCCGCCGCGGGCTCGTCGTCGAAGGTTCGTCCAAGACCGGTCCAATTCTTGGCCGGGGCGACGGACATGTCCCGGTTTGTCCGCCTAACGTCCGGACTGCGAATCCCGAGGGACGCAAGTCCCGCCCAGCCCGAGGGCCCTCGCCTGTCCGAATCCGACATCCAAGGGGGACTCGATGGACATGCGCACGCCGTGGACGCCACGAACGTCCCGGACACAGCTGCGACGCACGGTCGCCGCACTGACCGCCCTCGTGACGGCGGGCTTCCTCGCCGTCCCCGTCGCCGCCACCTCGGCGGCTGCCGCGCCGCCGGCCTCTGAGACCGACTCCTCGACGGTGCCTCACTACTTCGGGCCATGGCCCAACTGGGCCAACAGCCCCTTCACGCTGCCGAACGCCTCCGTCGAGATCGTCGGGGACGGTTCGGGTGCCACCGCGCAGGCCGAGGTGGATCCGACCACCGGCGGCATCGCGAGTATCGCGATCACCAGCCCGGGATCGGGGTACTCCACGGCGACGGTCCAGATCACCGGCGGTGACGGCAACGCCGTCGCCACTGCCGCCATCGCCGCGGACGGCGTCGTCACAGGAGCCGAGGTCACCGCGGCCGGGGCCGGCTACTCCGGCTTCGCCGTCACGATCGACGGCGGCGCCGGCACCGGTGCCACCGCGACCGGGTCCGGCGGCGTGGACGCCATCACCATCGCGGACGGCGGCGCCGGCTACACGATGCCGACGGTGGACTTCGACCTCCCGGGTGCACCTGACGGCCGGCAGGCGAAGGGTCACGTGCCCGAGGACGGCCTGGACGTCAACGGCACCGTCACCGCGGTCGTCATCGACGACCCGGGTGCCGGGTACACGGCGCCGCCGGGTGTGGCGATCCACAACGGGACGCTGTTCGACCCGATCTCGGGCGCCACACCCGCCACGTTGACCGCCACGCTCGCGCTGTCCGCGATCACGGTCGACGAGTTCGGCACGGGCTACACGTCGACGCCGACGGTGGCCGTCGCCGACCCGACGGGGACGGGGACCGGCGCTGAGGCGACGGCGTCCACCGACATCGGCGCGGTGACCTCGGTCACCGTCACCGAGGCCGGCACGGGCTACCTCACCGTGGGGATGCGCAAGTTCCAGGACCAGCTGCCGCTGCCGTGCGACCCGGCCGGTGCCGGTTGCCCGAGCGACCCGGCGGCGAAGTTCCTGCCCGCGGCGGTGCTGACGCCGAAGACCTACGGCGGCGTCGAGTCCGACGAGCTGGTGATCGGCCTGGTGCAGTACCTGACGTCCTTCTCGTCCGACCTCCCGCCCACGCTGGTGCGGGGGTACGTCCAGCTCGAGACCGCGGACAACGCGTCGGTGAGCCAGCACTTCCCGCTGACCAACGCCCTGCTCGACGGCACCACGGTGCCGGTGACGGACACCGACGGCCACCAGTACTACGGCGTGACGAGCCCGCAGTTCCTCGGCCCGATCATCGGAGCGACCAAGGACCGGCCGGTGCGGATCGTCTTCCGCAACCTGCTGCCCACCGGTGCGGCAGGAGACCTCTTCCTGCCCGTCGACTCCTCCATGATGGGCTCCGGGATGGGCCCGATGGACATGGGCGCCGCCGCGGACGACGGCTCCGTGATGGACGAGGTCCGCAACCCGGAGTGCACGCAGTCGCCGAAGCCGGACATGTGCTTCCCCGACAACCGCGCCACGCTGCACCTGCACGGTGGCGTCACGCCGTGGATCAGCGACGGCACGCCGCACCAGTGGATCAGCCCAGCGGGGGAGACCACGTCCTGGCCCCAGGGCGTCAGCGTCCAGAACGTGCCCGACATGGCGGACGGGAACGGCGTGCTGTGCGACGCGGCCGACGACGGCTGCTCGACCTTCTACTACACGAACGAGCAGAGTGCGCGGCTGATGTTCTACCACGACCACTCGTGGGGCATCACGCGGCTCAACGTGTACGCCGGCGAGGCCGCCGGGTACACCATCACCGACCCGACCGAGAAGGCGCTGGTGGACTCCGGCACCATCCCGGGCGCCGGTGACACCATCCCGCTGATCGTCCAGGACCGGACGTTCGTGCCCGATGCGGACCAGCTCGCTGCGCAGGACCCGACGTGGGACTCGCAGCGGTGGGGGACCAAGGGCAGCTTCTGGTACCACCACGTGTACATGCCGGCGCAGAACCCCGGCGACCCCTCGGGGATGTCCGCGTACGGCCGGTGGATGTACGGCCCGTGGTTCTGGCCGCCGGCTACGGACACGCCGTACGGGCCGATCGCCAACCCGTACTACGACCCGGCGTGCAACCTCGACGACCCGGCGACGTGGACGTACCAGACCGACCCGTACTGCGAGCCGGAGGAGATCCCGGGCACGCCAAACATCTCGGCGGGCATGGAGCAGTTCAACGACACGCCGATCGTCAACGGGGTCGCATACCCCACGGTCACGCTGGACCCGAAGACCTACCGGATGAGGGTGCTCAACGCCGCCAACGACCGGTTCTTCAACTTCCAGTGGTACCTGGCCGACCCGACCCAGGGTGACGGCACCACCGAGGTGGCGCTCGACCCGGACAAGCTCGCGGCCGCCCAGCTCGACCCGGTGGTGTTCCCGACGCCCGTCCAGGCGAAGGACAGCACCGCGGGACCCGACTGGATCCAGATCGCCAGCGAGGGCGGCTTCCTGCCCGCGCCGGCCGTCCTGGACGGCCAGCAGCCGACGACGTGGATCACCGACCCGACGCGCTTCGACGTCGGCAACGTCGACCAGCACTCCCTGCTGCTGGCGCCGGCCGAGCGGGCCGACGTGATCGTCGACTTCTCGAAGTTCGCCGGCAAGACGCTGATCCTGTACAACGACGCGCCGGCGGCGTTCCCCGCCCGCGTGCCGTCGTACGACTACTACACGGGCGGTCCGGACCTGTCGCCCGTGGGTGCACCGACGATCCTGCCCGGCTACGGCCCGAACAGCCGCACGGTGATGCAGGTGAAGATCGCGGACACGGCCCCGGCCACCGCGTTCAGCCTGAGCAAGCTCCAGGCGGCGTTCCGGCACAACGCGGCCGGGACCGGCGTCTTCGAGTCGGGTCAGAACCCGATCATCGTCGGCCAGGCGGCCTACAACAGCGCGTACGGGACCAGCTTCGCGGCGTCGAGCAACTGCAACGCCCCGGGCAGCTCCCTCACCCGCTGCGACGGGCTGGTCCGCGTCGGCGACACCCAGACCTTCGGCTTCAACACCCTGCGGGGCCAGACGTCGAAGATGTCGATCCCGCTGCAGCCGAAGGCGATCCACGACGAGATGAACGCCTCGTCGTTCGACGAGTACGGCCGCATGACCGCGAACCTCGGGATCGAGGCGCAGCCGCCGACTCCGGGCCTGCAGAACGTCACGCTGTACCCGTACGTCAACCCCGCCACGGAGCTGATCGACGGGACGAACCTTCCGACGGCCGACGTCAAGGTGACGCCGATCTCGTCGGCGGCGGACGGGACGCAGATCTGGCGGTTCACGCACAACGGGGTGGACACCCACCCGATCCACTTCCACCTCTACGACGTCCAGGTGATCAACCGGGTGACCTGGGACAACATCATCATCCCGGCGGACGCGAACGAGCTGGGATGGAAGGACACCGTCCGGATGGCCCCGCTCGAGGACACGATCGTCGCGCTACGCCCGATCGTGCCGAAGGTGCCGTTCGAGGTGCCGAACTCGGTGCGTCCGCTCAACCCGATGATGCCGGTGGGCTCGACCATGGGGTTCAACAGTCGGGACCCCCAGGGCAACCCGACCGACCCGATCACCAACCAGCTCGTCAACTTCGGTTGGGAGTACGTGGTGCACTGCCACATCCTGTCCCACGAGGAGATGGACATGATGCGGCCGGTGTCGCTCGCACTGCCCCCGAGGGCACCGAGCGATCTGACGTTCACCACCACCGGGAACGGCAACAACCGGCGGATCGTCGCGCACTGGACGGACAACTCGATCACCGAGACCGAGTTCGCGCTCCAGCGCTCGACCGACGGCACGACGTGGACGACGGTCGGCCAGCCTCTGCTCCAGCCGCTGACCGGCAACACGCACGGCGCCCGGCAGCTGACCGACCCGACGTCGTCGGCCAGCGCGGCCGCCCTCTACCGGGTGGTGGCGCGCAACGCCGTCGGCTACGGCGGGGCGTACCCGAGCCTGGTGGTGCAGTCCGCGTCCGTCGCCACCGGGGTCAACGCTCCGGCTGCCCCGACAGGGCTCACGGCGGCGATCCTGGCCGGCCCGCAGGTGCGGCTGGCCTGGAACGACCCGGCGACCAACGAGACCGGCTTCGTCGTCCAGCGCTCCTCGGACGGCGGCACCACGTGGTCGCAGATCGGCACGGTCGGCGCCAACGTGCGCACCTACACCGATGCGACCGCGGTGCTCGGTAGCTCGTACAGCTACCGGGTCGGGTCGGTGAACGTCGCCGGAACCTCGTACGGCACACCCGTCGGGGCCTCGGTGGCTCCGCCCAGTAAGCCGGGGATCGCCACGGCGGTCGCGGCGCGCCAGGGCGGCAACGAGCGGATCACGGTGACGTGGGGCGATGTCTCGGGTGAGGCGACCTTCACGGTGCAGCGCTCCGCCGACGGGGTCACGTGGACGACGATGAGCAGCAGTGTGGCGGCCAACGCCACGAGCTACACCAGCGGGAACGTCGCCCGCCAGGCGTGGTACGTGCGAGTGGGCGCCGTCAACCCGCTCGGCACCACGTGGTCCGATCCGGTTCAGGTGCCCGCCGCCTGACGGTGACGCCGCCGGGGTGGGGGTGCCCCGCCCCGGCGGCACGCCGCAGGTTCACCCAGCGGATCCCGTCGTCGGGACTCGCTCCAGCACCTCGCAAACCGGACAATAGGCACGTGCTGGTGCTGGTGGTCGAGGACGACGACTCAGTCGCCGACGGCCTGTGCGACGCGCTCGGCGGGGCTGGGCACGCGGTGGTGCGGGCGGCGACGGGACGTGCCTGCCTCGACCGCCTCCGCGACGGGGGAGTCGAGCTGGTGATCCTCGACCTGGGGCTCCCGGATGTCGACGGCACCGACGTGTGCCGGGCGATCCGGGCGCGTTCGGACGTCCCCGTGATCGTCGTGTCCGCGCGGTCGAGCGAGATCGACCGTGTGCTGGCCCTCGAGATGGGAGCCGACGACTATCTGGTCAAGCCCTTCGGGATCCGCGAGCTGATCGCCCGGATCCGAGCGGTGAGCCGGCGCGGACGGTCGTCCTCCCCGCAGGCGCCGACGACGGTGCACCTCGGCCGGCTGACCGTGGACCGCCGGTCCCAGCGCGTCTGGCTGGACGACGGCCAGGTGCACCTGACCCCGACCGAGTTCTCGCTCCTCGCGTACCTGTCGGCGGACCCGGGTGCGGTGCACCGGCGCGCGGACATCGTGCGTGACGTGTGGGACACGGAGTGGTTCGGCACCACCAAGACCCTCGACGCCCACGTGGCGGCGCTGCGGCGCAAGCTCGGCTCCCCGGCCTGGATCGAGGCGGTGCGAGGCGTCGGGTTCAGGTTCGAGGTGCCGGCGTGATCAAGCGGTACGCGCTGGCGACGATGGGCGTCGCACTCCTCGCCGTCCTCACCCTGCTGATCCCGGTCAGCAGCTATCTGGCACACAGCGAGCGGGCGCGCATCCTGACCGGGCTCGAGCGTGACGCGTTCGTCATGGCGGGCCGCAGCACCGAGGTGCTCGAGCACACGGACGACGTACTCGCGGATGCGGCGAGCCACCGGGCGGTGACGAACCTGGTGCGGCAGTACCACGAGTCGTCGGGCGCCCGGGTGGTGGTGACGGACGAGCTGGGCGTCGCGATCGTCACCAGTGACGACGACGACTCCCGCATCGGGCAGGGCTACGGCTCCCGGCCGGAGAGCTCCACGGCGCTGGACGGCGGGATCGCCACCGGGACGCGGTACTCCGAGGTTCTCGACGCGGAGCTGCTCTACGTCGCCGTCCCGGTGCTCAACGGCGAGGCGGTGGTCGGCACGGTCCGGCTGACCTACGCCGCCTCCGATGTCACCGCGGCGGTGAACGCAAAGCTCGGACGGCTGGGCGTCGTCGCGCTCACCACCGTGCTGATCGCCGGGATCGCGGCCGTCGTCGTCGCCCGCGGGGTCACGCGGCAGCTGCGCGCGCTGACGAGCCTGACCGAGGGCTTCGCCGGCGGCGACTTCGCGGCACGCGCCCAGGCGGACCGCGGAGCGGAGGAGATCCGCTCGTTGGCCCGGTCCTTCAACGTGATGGCGGCGCGGCTCGCGGACACGGTCGAACGACAGCGCCACTTCGCGGCAGATGC
The DNA here is from genome assembly GCA_023438885.1 of Actinomycetes bacterium. Taxonomy (GTDB): domain Bacteria; phylum Actinomycetota; class Actinomycetes; order Actinomycetales; family Cellulomonadaceae; genus Cellulomonas. The sequence goes on along the minus strand of JAEXPS010000008.1, from coordinate 5,925 downwards.
CTCGCACCAGCTCCGCACGCCGCTGACAGCGCTGCGCCTGCGGCTCGAGCGGGCACGCGAGCTGGCCGCTTCGGACGAGGTCGCCGGGCGGCTGGCCGCGGCCGAGCACGAGGTGGACCGGCTCGACGCCACCATCGAGTCGCTGCTCGCGCTGAGCCGGGCCGAGAGCGCCACCCTCCGGCTGGAGCCTCTCGACGTCGCCCGGGCGGCGCGAGGCAGGGTGGCCTTCTGGCAGGCGCTGGCCGCGGAGCGCTGTGTCACCTTGGAGAGCCGTGGTCCGGAGGCGGCCTGGGGCACGTGCGCCGAGGACGCGCTCGTCCAGGTGCTCGACAACTACCTGGACAACGCGCTGTCGGTGAGCCCGGAGGGGGGCACGGTCGCGGTCGTCGTCGACGCCGACGCCCGCCGGGTCGAGGTCCACGTGCTCGACGAGGGCCCGGGCCTGTCCGACCAGGGGCGTGCCCGCGCCTTCGACCGCTTCTGGCGCGGCCGCGCGGACGGCACGGGGACGGGGTTGGGGCTGTCGATCGTGGCCGAGCTGGCGCGGGCGACCGGCGCGCGGGTGGGGCTCGACGCGCGGCCCGGTGGCGGTCTGGACGCCTGGGTCAGCTTCGCGTCCGCGAAGGCTCCGGCGGCAGCGTCGGCGCCCGCATCGGCGCAGGAGCACGCTCCGGCCGTCACCGGGGTTCGCGCGCCGTCCCGGGTCGGGCGCTCGGCGTCCTGACGGGGCGGTGAGCGGGTGCGGCAAGGCGCCACGAACGACCAGGCCGCCCCGTGGATGACCGGGACGGCCTGTGACCTGCTCACAAAGCTGGTGGGCGATACTGGGATCGAACCAGTGACCTCTTCCGTGTCAGGGAAGCGCGCTCCCGCTGCGCCAATCGCCCGTCTGGGTAGTGCTCTCCGAGGTGGAGACGGGATTCGAACCCGTGTATACGGCTTTGCAGGCCGCTGCCTCGCCTCTCGGCCACTCCACCGCAGTCGGCGTCTCCAACGGCGTATGCCGAGGTGGATGCCTCCGAGCGGACGACGGGATTCGAACCCGCGACCCTCACCTTGGCAAGGTGATGCTCTACCCCTGAGCCACGTCCGCACGCCACGTCCGCCCTCTCGGGCTTCCCTTGGTGCGTCGACGACTTTAGCCGAGGGCGGCGCCCAGAGTCCAACCGGCTCGTCACCCCGTGGGCTCGTGTCACGGCCGGGTGGCGGACGGCCGAGCGCAGGTAGCCTGCCGCCGTGGACGACGTCGACTTCGGGATCAACGGGCAGGTCGCGCTCGTGACAGGGGCGTCACGGGGCATCGGCAGGGACCTGGCGATCGCGTTGGCGACGGCGGGGGCGACCGTCGCCGCGGCCGGCCGCTCGGCCGCCGAGCTCGGCGACGTGGTGGAGCAGATCCGAACGGCGGGCGGGCGGGCGATCGCCGTGCCGATGGACGTCAGCGACGTCGCCGCGGTCCGTGCCGCGGTGGCCCGCCTGGAGGACGAGCAGGGCCGCATCGACATCCTGGTGAACAACGCCGGCCTCGGTTTCAACCACGACGCCCTGGACGTCACCGAGGACGACTGGGACCAGATGATGGCGGTGAACGCCCGGGGCCTCTTCTTCGTCACCCAGGCGGTGGCCCGCGGCATGGTGGAGCGCGGCTACGGCCGGATCGTCAGCCTGTCGTCGCAGGCCGGGCTGGTCGGCATCCGACGTCACGCCGTGTACTCCGCGAGCAAGGGTGCAGTGAACATGTTGACCAAGGTGCTCGCCCTGGAGTGGGCGCCCTTCGGCGTCACCGTCAACGCGGTCGCCCCCACCTTCGTCCGCACCCCGGGCACGGCGGATCGGCTCGACGACCCCGCGTTCGCGGCTGAGGTGCTCACCCGCGTCCCCGTGGGCCGCGTCGGCACCACGGCGGACGTCGCCGCCGCCGTCCGCTACCTCGCGTCGCCGGCCGCCGGCCTCGTCACCGGCACGGTGCTGGTCGTCGACGGCGGCTGGACGGCGCAGTAGGCCCGCCGATGGCGGCGGTCCGCCCCGGCCGTGCCCGCTTCGGGGACACGCAGGGCTCAGGCGTCGTCGAGTCGGTCGACGTGCTCACCCAACCGCTGGGAGCGGGCTGGTGGGCCCTCGTCGGCGACTTCGAGGGGCGGGTGAGAGCGTGGCGGTTCGATCGCGTCGAGCCGGCGGCGCCCGACGAGGGCACGTGGCGAGGGCCGCTCCCCACAGCGTGGACCACGTCGCTGGACCGGGCGGGCTATCTCAGCGCCGTCGAGACGGTCCGTGAGCGGATCCGTGCGGGCGACGTCTACCAGGCGAACCTCTGCCGCGTGCTCGCCGCTCCGTGCGAGCGGCCGGATGCGGGCGCGCTGGGGCGCCTCCTGGCAGCCGGCAACCCCGCGCCCTACGCGGGCCTGGTGGACATCCCGCCGCAGGGGGGCGACGAGGGCGCGTGGCTGGTGACCGCGTCCCCGGAGCTGTTCCTCGAGGTGCGCCGCCGACGCGTGTCGTCGGGCCCCATCAAGGGGACCGCGACGGCGGCCGCCGGCCTGGGTGAGAAGGACCGTGCCGAGAACGTCATGATCACGGACCTGGTGCGCAACGACCTGCAGCGCGTGTGCCGCCCTGGCACGGTCCGCGTCACGTCCCTGCTCGCCGTGGAGCACCACCCGGGCCTGGTGCACCTGGTGTCGACGGTGACCGGGCGTCTCCTCGACGAGGTCGCCGAGGGGCCGGATCTGTGGCCGCGTCTGCTGGAGGCGACGTACCCGCCCGGGTCGGTGTCCGGGGCACCGAAGAGCTCCGCGCTGCGGATCATCGGAGAGCTGGAGCCCGTGCCGCGCGGTCCCTACTGCGGACTCGTCGGCTGGGCCAGGGTGGGGCGGTCCGGTGCCGTCGTCGCACGTCTGGCCGTCGGCATCCGCACCTTCTGGTGGGCCCAGGGGCAGCTCCGCTTCGGCACAGGAGCGGGCATCACGTGGGGGAGCGACCCGGGTGCGGAGTGGGACGAGACGCAACTGAAGGCGCGGCGCCTGGTGGCGCTCGCCTCGGGTGGGCTCAGGCCGTGAGCAGCGTCGCGATCAGCGCGCTGATCTCCGACTCCATCCGCTCGCTCTCGCCGCCCAGCGGCACCAGCGACTCGGTAGCGGCCAGGAAGCGCACCACAGGCTCGGCGGGGGCGGCCAGCAGCGCGCTGCCCTCGATCCCGGACAGCGAGATCAGCAGGTACTCAGGGTCCTCGTCGCGCCAGACCTGCACGTCGCCGGCGCCGGCCGGCTCCTCCGCGGTCGCGTGCACGCCCTGGTCGAGCAGCTCGCGCCCGATCAGCCACGTCGATGTCGACTGGGCGCCGCGGAAGGTCGCACGCACGGTGTAGGGGTCGCTGGTCCGGAAGCCGAGCTCGGTCGTGACGGGGAGGACGCTCGCGTCAGCCCCGATGAGCTGCATCGCGACGACCTCCAGCACGTCGAACGACGAGTTCGTCACGGAGCCTCCCGTTGAATGGCATACGTACGTCTAGCCCATGATGCTCGGTGCATCGGCAGAACATGAACCCGGATTGATGTTCTTCACCCGGGCGCATGCCACAGGTCAACTCGTTCGCCGTGGCCCCCAGCGAAGCCAAGCCTGACGGATTGTCCGGGTTGTCGTCCAGAGTCCGGTTCGGAGTTCACCCGTCCGAACCGCTACGATCCTCTTCGGCGTCGTACGACGACGGGCGATTGGCTCAGTGGTAGAGCGCCTCGTTCACACCGAGGAGGTCACTGGTTCGAACCCAGTATCGCCCACCGAACGAGAGGGCCGTTGACCCACGTCCTGGTCAGCGGCCCTTTGTCGTACCTGTGCTCAGTCGGAGCGGGTGGCGAAGACCACGAGGTTGTCCCGCGCGGAGCCGGTCTCGGTGGCCCTCTGGAGGCAGGTGAGCACCAGGAGCTCGCCCTCGCGACCGGCCGGATCGGCCCAGATCTCGTCGGACGTCGAGGCGGCGGCCTTGCCCAGCACCTGAGTACCCGTGACGACGTAGCGCACGCCGTCCACCTCGAGCGGATCGCCGGCGGCGACGGTGACCGGCGACGCGGTGGCGCCCATGTCGAAGAACGCGTTGCCGGGCGCGTTGCCGCCGCGCACCGCGTGCATCGCGACCACGACGAGGCCGGTTCCTGGCACGTGCGGCGAACCGAACCCGCGGACCAGGAACGCGTCGGTCAGCGTCGGCGGGTTGATGACGTTGTCGACGACGCTCATCTCGCTCAGCGGCACGTCGAGGTCCTGCGCCGGGGCAATGAAGCGCCCACCGGTGGGTACCGGGTCGGCAGCCTGCGCGTCCGGCGGGTCCTCCAGCACCACGGGGTTGCCGTCGAGGTCCACGAGGGCGTCCTCCGGTGCGGGACGTTGGGAGAGCCAGACGAGCACCGCGGCGCCGGCCAGGCACACAGCCGCGACGACCGACCAGAGGATGCGCCACCCGTTCCGCATCGATCGCCACCCTCTCTCGCCGGCTACCTCAGCATCGTCCTCGCCAACGGCGGTGTGTGCGCGTGTCACGCCGGCCTCCGCGACGGGCTCGCGGGACCGGCGGGGCCCCGTCGCCCCCCGGGCGCGGGACCGGCCCACCCAGTTCGTGCCGTGACGGCACCCAAACGCGCGTCCGTGCGGTTGGGGGGCTCGTGCTGATCGCGAGACTCGATGGCGTCAGCACCGAACAGGGAGGTCACCATGAGGAACAGACTTGGCGCCCCGGCTCGGCTCGGCGCTGCGGTCGGAACGGCCGCCATGATGGTGATCGCCCCGATCGCCCCGGCGTCCGCCGACGAGCTGGCCACGGATCAGGACGCGCCCGTCGCGGCCGCTTCCGAGCAGCTCGTCACGGATCAGGACGCGCCTGTCGCCGCCGGTTCCGAGCAGACGGAGTCTCAGGATGCGCCTGTCGCGGCCGGTTCCGAGCAGACGGAGCCCGGCGACCAGAACGGGACCGGCGACGTCGAGGCTGTCGAGCCGGGTCCAGCGGCCTCGCCAGCAGATGACGTCCAGCCGGAGGTCGCGCTCGAGGCGACGCCCGGGACCGCGGCCGACGACGCCCTCGAGGCGGAGCCGACCACCGAGCCCGCATCCGAGTCGATCCCGGACGGGCCGATGACTGTGTCGGCCGCGCCGGCTCAGGAGGAGCCGAAGGCGGAGACCAGCACCGTGACCGCTTACCTCACGCGAGGTGACCGCCGCATCGATCTGGTCGCTTCCGCACAGATTGCCGGTAACGACTCGGGCTCGGACTTCAAGATCGACTCCCCGCAGGCCCAGGGGACTCACGCCGCCGGCGTCTCGTGGACGATGCTGGACGGCAAGACGATCGCGATCACCTTCGACCGGGACGTCGAGATCAGCCGGCTCGTCCTGAAGGGAAGCAACGCGCACGTCGTGCTCGACTTTCCCTACTTCTTCGAGAAGGGCGATGTGGTGACGCTGTCGACCGTGGGGCTCCTCGTGAACAACGGCGGCCAGGCCCCGGACATCAGCCACGTGTCCTTCTTCCGAGGGGACGCCACGGGCTTCGAGCCGACGGACGAGGTGCTGATCGAGGAGCCGACGGACGAGCCGACGGACGAGCCGACGGACGAGGTGCTGATCGACGAGCCGACGGACGAGGCAACGGACGAGGCAACGGACGAGGAGCCCGCCGTCGTGCCCGCCGAGACGGTCGCGACGGAGGGTGAGCCGACCACCGTGGTTCTGGCCGAGGACGACCCGACGTCGGGCCCGGTGGCTGCCACCGGCGGTGAGCTGATGGCGACCTCGGCGGTCCCGATCGGGCTGGCCGGCACCCTCGGCGCACTCGGCCTCGGGGCGGCGTACCTCGCCACCAAGCAGGAGAAGGCCGAGGTCGAGCCGTAGAAGGCGCACAGCCGCGGGGCCCGTCGGGGGGGGCCCCCCCCCCCCCGG
>JAEXPS010000001.1 GCA_023438885.1 Actinomycetes bacterium | reverse complement strand
AGGTGCGGCTGCGGCACGACCCGGCCGTCGCGCGGGCCGGCCGGCGGGCGGCGGCGCCTCGTCGGGCTGCCGCGACGGGCGACCTGACCGGCGACGACGCCGCGCTGTTCGAGCAGCTACGCGCGTGGCGCGCCGGGGTGGCGAAGGAGGCGGGCCTGCCCGCCTACGTGGTGTTCCACGACGCGACCCTGCGCGAGATCGCGGTGCGCCGTCCCGCATCCCTCGGCGAGCTCTCCGGCATCTCCGGCATCGGCGAGGCGAAGCTCGAGAGGTACGGCGCGGGCGTGCTCGGGGTGCTGACGCCACCGCCGCCACCGGGTACCTAACGAACGGCCTCTCCCGCCCGTAAGGCTTTCGGCGGCCACGTTCGACGAAACAGCCCCCGAGCCGGTGCTCGCGTCAATAGACTCCGGCGCACCTCACCGCGACCCAAGGACGTGAGCATCGATGAGCGTTCCCGACCCGACCACCGTCCCTGCGGACGCCGATCTTGCGGCCGAAGGCGGCAATCCCGTGCAGAGGACGGCGCCGGTACGCGTCGCTCCCGGGTTCGGCGGGGTGCCGATCCGCGACTACGTCACCGATGGCGTCGCGGCGCTCCTCCTGCTGCTGTCGCTCGGGCTGTCGTGGGACGTGGTCTCGCAGGCGACCGACCACGTGCACGTGATTCTCATCACCGTCCTGTCGATCCTGTCGCTCTCGACGCACTACCTCTACCGCGTCGGCACCTTCCCGCCCGAGTGGTCGGCGCGCACCGTCACCTTGGTCCGCGCCCTCCTCAACGTGCCGTACCTGGTGATGGTGCTCGTCGCGGTCGTCCTCGACCTCGTCGCCGTCGTCGGAGAGTCGACCTCGCTGATGCCCGGCGTCGGAGGTGCCGCGGCTCTCGGTCTCGCCGGTGCGTGCCTCGCCGCCACCCCGCGCTCGGCCGAGACGGACGCCGCGCTCGCCACCGCCTTGGCGGCGCGGCTCCGGACCGTCTTCGCGGGCCTCGCCGGCACCGCGGTCGTGCTCCAGGTACTGGCTCTGGTCGCTGCGATCGTCAACGACGTGTTCTCGTACCTCAGCGGCTCCCTCGTCGCCGCGCTCCTGTTCGTGGCGCTCGGCGTCCTCGTGATCGCGGCGTGTGGTCCCTTCGCCATCGCACGCGGCGACGACGCCTGGCGCCCGGTCATCGTGGCCACCGGCGCCACCATGCTCGTGTGGGTCCTGCTGTTCAGCCGGCACTACGTCGTCTCGACGGGCTCGGCGACGCTGGGATTCGTCGTGCTCGCCGCCGCGGCACCGCTCGCGGTCGCTCCCGTCGCGTGGCGTCACGGAGCCGATCGGCGCAGCTACGGCACGTCCGTCGCGGGAAACGCGCTCCTGTACCTCCTCGTGATCGCGGTCCAGGTGGTCGCAACCTCGATCGCTCTGCTCATCGACGCCGACTCCTTGTTCATCCCGACGGGCACGCTCGTCACGCTGATGATCCTGGCGCTCATCAGTGGGGTCGTCGCCGTCATCGGTCGCAACGCGCTGCGTGGGCCGACGACGCTGCCGGTGCTCGTCACGCTGGGCGTGATCCTGGTCGTCGGCATCGTCGTCATCGTCGTCGAAGGCGCCTCCGACAGCTTCGACGTCGCATGGACCGACGGCCTCGTCGCCTTCGGGCTGCCCGCTGCGGCGGCGTGGGCCCTCGCCTTCCCCGCCCGGAACACCACCGTCGCGGCGGCGCTGAGGTCGGGGATGGCCGGCTCGGTGCCCGCTCCGGCGACCGAGCCGGTGAGCCCGCCGGCGGCACCGCAGGAGTGACGTGCAGAACGCGTCGACGCAGCCGTCCCACGAAGGACCTCGGGGTGCTGAGATAGGCGGGTGACCCCGAAGGTCCCCGCGCGGGACTACGTCACCGACGTGGCGGCGGCAGCGCTGCTGGTGCTGTCGCTCGCGCTGTGGTGGAACCGGAGCACGCGGCCCACCGACAACCTGGGCGTCCTGGCGGTGACGATCCTCTCGCTGGTCTCGCTGACCTTCCATTACATGTTCCGGGCGCAGGCGCTTCCCTTCGCGTGGGAGGCGCGCACGGCCGGCATCGCGCGGGCGGTGGCGAACGTGCCGTACGCCCTCGCCGTGCTGGCCGCCCTGGTGCTGGACCTGGTGCCCACGCTCACCGGCAGGGGTTTGCCGACCGGCGTGGGCGGTGCCGCGACCGTGGGGCTCGCCGGGGCCACGCTCGCGGCGGTGCCGAGAGCGGCCGAGCTCGACGGCCCTGCGGCGCGGGCCCTGGGGCGGCAGCTGCGCACCGTGCTGCTCGGGCTGGCGGTGGCGGCGGTCGGGTTCCAGCTGGTGAACGTCCTGGTGCCCCTCCTGCGGCCCAACCCGCTGTGGTACCTGGGTGCACCGCTGCTGCCGTGGTACGTCGTGACGGGACTCGGGCTGGGCGTCGTCGTCGCGCTGCCCCCCGTGATGGTGGCGCGGGGCCGCGACGCCTGGCGGCCCGTGGTGGTGGTCTCGGGCGCGACGCTGGTGGGATGGCTGTTCGTCGTCGAGCCGGGGCTCCTGGCCTCGACCTTCGGCAACGGACTCGCGTTGGTGGTGCCGCCGGTGGCCGCCGCGCTCGCCTGCGCACCGGCGGACTGGGGTGCGGTGCCCGACCGCCGCGCCCACGGCCTGGCCATCGC